>NZ_JAFATE010000107.1 GCF_019244115.1 Bradyrhizobium sp. | reverse complement strand
ACTGCGCGACCCTGGATGATCAGTCATTGATGGCATCATGCGCTCTTCCTAGAGCGCGCCAGTTTATGAGCGCAGCGGTCGAATGCCAGGCACGGCGGGCATGCTCGCGCTGAACGTTCAGTAAATTATTTTATTAAACATAAGCTCGGGCTGACCTTCTGTTCTCCTGTGACCTGGAGCGCTGGGATTGCGCCGTGCAGCCTTCAAGACCGATCGTGAGCTGCCGTCCAATCGGTCGAAGTCGAATGCAGTTCTTCCGTCCGTATCGCCGGGCGGCTTCGAGCAGATCTGCCCGCTGCATCGCCGTACGAAAGATGTCGTGAGTATCGGCATGCGTGCGCGATGGCCGCGACCGCCCGAAAGCATCGAACTCCTCGAGGCGCTGGGTGCGATCCTTATCGCCCGCGGGTAGCGGCGGTCTTTTTTGCAGGGGATGCCAGAGAACCGGCTTGACGACCTTGTGAATTTAGTAATACGTTTAGTGAAACAGAAAAGATAAACAAACGCGCATCGAGCCGATGTGTGGGAGGAGCTCAACCCATCCGGACCCAATTTCCGGAAATGGTCCGTCTCGTTCTCCAGCATCGCTCATCAACTCGGTTTCAGGGTCTTTGGCGTCGTACCGGCAGGGCGCGCTGAGCGGGTTAGGGTGCTTCAACGAAGGAGAGGAAACGGATATGCGAAGCTTGAAATGGCTCGGCAGTACAGTAACGTCCGCGGTTCTTGGGGCCGCAGCGCTGGGGGTGTTCAGCGGCGAAGCTGCGGCTCAAGGCAAGCAGCTTACGCTGTGTTGGGCGGCATGGGATCCGGCCAATGCGCTGGTCGAATTGGGGAAGGACTTCACCAAGCAATCCGGCATCGAGATGAAATACGAGTTCGTTCCCTGGACGAGCTATGCGGATCGCTTTCTCAACGAGCTCAACTCCCACGGCAAACTTTGCGACCTGATCATCGGCGACAGTCAGTGGATCGGGGGGGCCGCCGAGAACAAGTGGTATGTCAAGCTCAACGATTTCTTCGAGAAAGAGAAGATATCGATGGACGACTTCGTCCCGGCGACGGTCGTGGGCTATTCGCAGTGGCCGAAGAACTCGCCGAACTATTGGGCGCTGCCCGCCATGGCCGATGCAGTGGGCTGGACCTATCGCAAGGACTGGTTCTCGCGGCCCGAGATACAATCGGCGTTCAAGGCCAAGTATGGCCGCGATCTGGCGGCGCCGAAAACCTATGACGAGCTGAAGCAGGTCGGCGAATTTTTCCAGAGCCGCGAGATCGACGGCAAGAAGGTCTACGGTGCCTACATCTTCACCGAGCGCGGCTCCGAAGGCATCACCATGGGCGTGACCAACGTGCTCTACAATTACGGCTTCAACTACGACAATCCGAAGAAGGCGTATCAGATGCAGGGCGTCGTCAATTCAGCCGATGCCGCCAACGGGCTCGAGTTCTACAAGGAGCTCTACAAGTGCTGCACGGCGCCGGGCATGACCAACGCCTACATGCAGGAGGGACTGGATGCCTTCAAGTCCGGACAGGTGGCGATGCAGATGAACTGGTTCGCCTTCTTCCCGGGCCTCTACAAGGATCCGAATGTCGGCGGCGACAAGATCGGCTTTTTCGTCAATCCGGCCGGGCCGAACGGACACTTCACCCAGCTCGGCGGACAGGGAATCTCCGTCGTGGCGACCTCCGACCGCAAGGACGACGCGCTCGCCTACATCAAATGGTTCGCGCAGCCGGCCGTACAGCAGAAATGGTGGCAGCTCGGCGGCTACTCGGCCCTGAAAGCGGTGGTCGATGCACCCGACTTCCCGAAGAGCGCGGCGTTCGCCCCGCAATTCCTGGAGTCGATGGCCATCGTCAAGGACTTCTGGGCCGAGCCGTCCTACGCGCAGCTGCTGCTCGACATGCAGAAGCGGGTGCATGACTACGTCGTTGCCGACAAAGGCACGGCGCAGCAGGCGCTCGATCTCCTGGTCAAAGATTGGACCAAGGTTTTCAAGGAGCAGGGCAAGGAGGTCGCCTCGCAATAGCTACGCGCGTCAACCGAACCGGTTCCCCCGAGCGGCACCTCGGGGGAACCGAATGAGCACAGCCGATGGACAAGATGACGACGATCCTTCAACCTGATCATGCTACGTTTCCCGGCATGAGCGAGCCGGCCAAATCTCGCGCCATGCGACACGTGCGGGGCCTGTCGGACCGGACCATCGCCTGGTTGTTCGTTGCGCCGACCATCGCGCTATTGCTCGCGATCAACATTTTTCCGCTGGTCTGGATGATCCGCCTGTCCTTCACCAGCCTCAACCTCAGCATGTCCTATCTGCCGCTCAGGTTCGTCGGGCTCGACAATTTCAGCGACATCCTCACCGATGAGGATGTCTGGATCCGGCTCCAGACCACGGCGCAATTCGTGATCTGGTCGGTAGCGCTGCAGGTGATCATCGGGTTCGGCCTGGCGCTGTTGATCAATCGCCAGTTTCGCGGTCACAGCTTTTGGACCACCATCATCCTGCTGCCGATGATGCTGTCGCCGGCGGTGGTCGGCAACTTCTGGACGCTGCTGTTGCAGCCGCAAATCGGGCCGTTCAATTACCTGATCAGCCTGTTCACGGGCGTGCCGCCGAGCTCGTTCAGCATGACCGGACAGGTCTCGCTCGCACCGTGGACCATCGTGCTCGTCGATAGCTGGATGTGGTCTCCCTATGTCATGCTGATCTGCCTCGCCGGGCTTCGCTCCATTCCTGATTACATCTATGAGGCGGCGGAAGTCGACCGCGCCTCAGCCTGGCGGCAATTCTGGTCGATCACGCTGCCGATGACGGTGCCGTTTCTGATGCTCGCGGTGCTGTTCCGCGCGATCGAGAACTTTAAGATGTTCGACATGGTCAATCTCCTGACATCGGGAGGACCGGGGTCGACCACCGAGCTCGTGTCGATCACGCTGAAGCGCGCCGCGTTCGAGAAATGGCGCACCGGGTACTCCTCCGCGCTTGCCATCATCCTGTTCGTGACCGTGTTCGGTGCTGCCAATATCTACGTCAAGGCGCTCAACAAGGTGAAGCAACGATGACCGCTGCCCTCGCCAAGTCCACCGCTCATTCGATCGTGGAAGCGTCGCCGCGCGCAAAGGCCGTGGCCGGCGGTCTTGTTATTCTGTATGCGGTAATCACGATCCTGCCGCTGCTCTGGATCGTCGCCACCGCATTCAAGTCGCAGAGCGACGCCATCGCCTATCCGCCGAAGCTGATCTTCGAGCCGACGCTCGAAGGCTATGTCAACCTGTTCACGGTGCGCACCCGCCAGACGCCGGATTTCATCGCAAAACTGCCGCCGCCGCAGACGTGGTACGACAAGCTCGTGCGCCAGCACGACATGGTTATCGCAGGACCGTCGAAGGTCGTGCCGCGCTTCGTCAACTCGCTCATCATTGGCTTCGGCTCGACGTTCCTGGCCGTCTTTCTCGGCACGCTCGCGGCCTACGCCTTCTCGCGTTTCCGCATTCCCCTGGCTGACGATCTCCTGTTCTTCATCCTCTCGACGCGAATGATGCCGCCAGTCGCGGTCGCGATCCCGATCTATCTGATGTACCGGCAGCTCAATCTGACCGACACCAGGCTCGGAATGATCCTGCTCTACACCGCCGTGAACGTCTCGCTGGCGGTCTGGCTGCTTAAGGGTTTCATCGACGAGATTCCGCGTGAGTATGAGGAGGCGGCGCTGGTCGACGGCTATACGCGGCTGCAGGCGCTGCGCAAGGTGGTGCTGCCGCAGGCCGTCACGGGGATCGCGGCCACCGCGATCTTCTGCCTGATCTTCTCGTGGAACGAGTACGCCTTTGCGGTTCTCTTGACGAGTGGCGAGGCACAGACCATGCCACCCTTCATCCCCTTCATCATCGGCGAGGGCGGGCAGGATTGGCCGGCCGTGGCCGCCGCGACCACGTTGTTCGTCGTGCCGATCGTCCTGTTCACCGTGTTGTTGCGCAAACATCTCTTGCGCGGCATCACCTTCGGAGCGGTGCGCAAATGAGCGATTCTGCTACAGCCAAGACTGGAGTGTCTCGCTGGTTCCCTCGCGGGCCCTGGGAGGCTGGCGCGATGACCCTGATCGGCGGCGGCATCATCATGCTGGTGCAGCCGTGGTCCATCGATCTGTACGGCTACTCATTCGTGACGATCCTCGCCGGCACGGCAAGCTACGTCATCGTGAGCCATTATCCGGAATAGGCGTCCACATGGCACAAATCCGCGTCGAAAACCTGCGCAAATCGTTCGATCAGTTCACGGCCGTGGAAGGCTCGAACTTCACCATCGACGACGGCACCTTTTTCGCGATGCTCGGGCCATCCGGCTGCGGCAAGACCACCACGCTGCGCATGATCGCGGGCCTCGAACTGCCGACCGAGGGAAAGATCCTGCTCGATGGCGAGGACGTGACGTTCCGACGCGCCGCAGCCCGCGATATCGCCTTCGTTTTCCAGCTTTTCGCGCTCTATCCGCACATGAATGTCGCAGGCAATATCGGCTTTCCCCTGAAGTGCCAGGGCATGGGGCGGCGCGAGATTCGCGAGCGGGTAAGAGAGACGGCACGGCTGCTGCGCATAGAGCATCTGTTGTCCAGCAAGACATCAAAGCTTTCGGGCGGCGACCGGCAGCGCGTCGCGCTTGGGCGCGCCATGGTCAGGCGACCGAAAGCCTTTCTGATGGATGAGCCGCTGGGCGCGCTCGATGCAGAGTTTCGTCATCTGATGTGCGGTGAGCTTCGCGACCTGCACGATCGCATCGGCGCGACCACGGTCTACGTGACGCACGACCAGCTCGAGGCCATGTCGATGGCGGATCAGATCGCAGTGATGAATAAGGGGCGCGTCGAGCAGATCGGCTCGCCGCAGGAGATCTATGACCGGCCTGCGAGCATGTTCGTGGCCGACTTCATCGGCTCGCCGCCGATGAACTTCCTGCGCTTCGAGGGGAGCCTGCGATCCGGCGATCGGGCGATCAGCTTCCATGATACCAGGATCGCGGTCCCGGAGATTCGCGAGGATCGCCCGAGCGCACCGCTGGCGCTCGGGATACGCCCGGAGCATATCCGCTTCGCCGATGCCGCACCCGTCCGCGGCGAGGTGTTCGGAGCCGAATATCTCGGCACCACGCAGATCGTCACCGTTGACACTGCGCATGGACGCGTGGCGGCGCGGCTGCCCTCCAGCGCGTTGCTGCGGATCGGCGAAACCGTTGGCCTTGAATTCC
Source organism: Bradyrhizobium sp. (assembly GCF_019244115.1). GTDB lineage: Bacteria > Pseudomonadota > Alphaproteobacteria > Rhizobiales > Xanthobacteraceae > Bradyrhizobium. The sequence goes on along the minus strand of NZ_JAFATE010000107.1, from coordinate 20,919 downwards.
GTTCCGAACGACTGGCACTGTTCGATGTCGGCAGCGGCGCCGCGATTAGGACGGCCAACGAAGGGAGCGCGCGCCATGGCTGACGTCATCCTGCGCAACATCAGCAAGCGCTTCGGCACGGTGGAGGCGGTGCGCGAACTGTCGCTGACTGTCAATGACGGCGAATTCCTGGTTCTGCTCGGGCCGAGCGGCGCCGGCAAGACCACGACGTTGCGGCTGATCACCGGACTCGAGAGCCCTGATGCCGGCTCGGTCATGATCAACGGTCGCGACGTGACGCGTGATCCAGCGGGCTCGCGGGATATTGCGTTCGTCTTCCAGCAATATTCGCTGTATCCGCATCTGACGGTCTACGACAATCTGGCTTTTCCGCTGCGCTCGCCCGCACGGCGTGTGCCTGAGCCCATGATCCGCGAGCGCGTTGAACGGACGGCAGAGCTGTTGCATATCGCAAGCAAGCTGGGCAACCTTGCGACCCGCCTGTCCGGCGGTGAAATGCAGCGCGTGGCGATTGGCCGCGCGCTGGTTCGGGACCCTTCGATCTACCTGATGGACGAGCCGCTCTCGTCGCTGGATGCGAAGCTTCGCGCCGAGCTCCGTCTCGAGCTCAAGCGGATCCAGCTCGAGCTTGGCGCGACCATTCTCTACGTGACCCATGATCAGGTCGAAGCCATGACGATGGCCTCGCGAATCGGTGTGATCAGGGAGGGTCAGCTTCTTCAGCTCGGCACGCCGCGGGAGATCTACGAAAGTCCCTCCGATAGTTATGTCGCTTCGCGCCTAGGGACGCCCCAGATCAACTTCCTTCCCGCCCGGCTATTGCCCGAGGAATCGGTGCCGCCGGGAACGGAAACGGTCGGCATCCGCACCGAGCATCTCCAGCTTGCCGCGCGCAATGGGGGACGGATGATCGGACGTGTGCACCGCGTGGAGCACCTTGGCGAGCAGAATCACGTTCACCTGGACTATAGAGGTCAGACACTGGTGACGCTTGCCGATCCACATCGGCCGCTTCATGCCGGTCAGGAGGTCGACTTGCATTTGGTGCATCCGCTCTGCTTCGATCGTGCGGGGCAACGCATCCCTACGTTCGTTCACTAGAGGATCAAAACGCGATGTCGCTGCAACCCGAGACATTCAAGTCGCTGGTCAAGGTGGCCGCAGAGCAGGTGATCGCCTGCGCGCCGGAGCTTACAAGCCTGGATCAGGCGATCGGCGACGGCGACCACGGAACGAATATGAAGCGCGGATTCGAAGCCGTGCTCGGCAAGCTCGACGTCATTTCCGCGCAGCCGCTCGACGAGGCGCTCAAGATGATCGGCAAGACGCTGGTCATGACGGTCGGTGGCGCTTCCGGCCCGCTTTACGGCAGTTTCTTTCTCGCCGCTGGCGAAGCCCTCTCGCATGACAGGCGTTTGCCGGAGGATCTTGCGGACGTCTTCGGCAGCGGCGTGAACGCGGTCTGTGCGCGCGGCCGCTCGCAGCCAGGTGAGAAGACTATGCTCGACGTGCTTGTGCCCGTCCTGGAGACGCTGAAGACCGCGGCCGGCCAGCCGGATCTGATCGCGCGGGTTCGAAACACTGCAAGCGCAGCGGTCGAGCGGACCGCGCCGATGCAAGCCACCAAGGGACGGGCGTCTTTCCTGGGACCGCGTAGCGTCGGGCATATCGATCCCGGCGCCCGCTCGAGTAGCGTTCTCGTGCAGGCGGTGTGCGCGAGCTTGGAGGGGCGGCAATGAACGATACCGTCGGGATCGTGATCGTTTCGCATTCGAAGGATATCGCCAAAGGGACCGCCGACATGGTGCGGCAGATGGTCGGCAGCGAGGTCAAGGTGGCGTTCTGCGGCGGCAACCCTGAAGGCGGACTGGGCACCAGTGTTTCCCTGATCATCGACGCCATCAATGCGGCCTGGTCGGCGAAGGGCGTCGCGATCCTCGTCGATCTTGGCGGCGCCGAGACAAACAGCGAGATGGCGGTCGAAATGCTGGAGCCTGCACGGCGCGATCTCGTTGTCGTATGCAACGCGCCCATCGTCGAGGGAGCCGTGATGGCGGCAACCGAGGCGGCAGGCGGCAGCTCGCTGGCCCAGGTGAAGGCCGTGGCCGAGGAACTTTCTGCCGACTGACAGGTCGGCAAAGCGATGATGGAATATGAGCATGCTGGACAAAGCGGACGGACAGATCTTCACCGGCAATGTGCGGCTGGTGCACGCGGTAGGCATGCACGCGCGCCCGGCGGTCAAGCTGACCAAACTCGCCAAGAAGTTCCAGGCCCAGATTTCCGTTCGGGTCGCAGGCGCGGACGAGTGGATCAACGCCAAGAGCGTGGCCAAAATCATGGCCATGCGCGCGGCGCACGGCAGCACGATCGAGATCAAGGCCTCCGGCAGTGACGCGGAGGCCGCCGTCGCGACGCTGGTCAACCTGATCGCAGCCGATTTTCCCGACGAGGCTTCGTAGCATGCAGGGTGGCGCTGCAGGTCTGGCCTACCGCGGCAGAACCGCCTCGATCGGCTTTGCCCATGGTCCGCTCGTCCGTGTCGATTCCGGCACGAACGGCAAGCGCGTCGCCGGTACGCTGGTCGAGGAGGCGCTCGCCCTTCGCCATGCGATTGACATAGCAAGCGGACAGATCGCCGAGCTTGCCGCGATTGCGGGAGGCGAAGCCGCGCAAATTCTCGAATTCCAGGTCGCGCTGCTGGAGGACGAGGATCTCATCGAAGCGATCTTCGCGGCGGTCGGCGAGGGCGATCCTGCCGATGTCGCATGGCGTTTGGCGCTCGACGCGCAGATCGCGGATTACGATTCGGCAGAGGACGACTATTTGAAAGCGCGCTCCTCTGACCTCGCTGACCTGCGCGACCGCGTGATCACCATTCTGCGGGGAGGCGAAGGCCAGTCCCTGAAAATCCCAAGCGGAGCCATCGTCTGCGCCGACGATCTGCCGCCCTCGCGATTTCTGGAAATCGATTGGTCCGCCGGCGGCGGTCTGGCGCTCCTGCGCGGAAGTCCCACGAGCCATGTCGCGATGCTGGCGCGTGCACGGAGCATCCCCATGGTCGTGCAACTCGGCGCGATCCCGAAGGTCGGAGCCACGGCGCTGCTCGATGGCGAAGGTGGGACGCTCGAACTCGATCCCAGCGCCGAGCAGGTTCGCCTGTTCGAGAAGCGGCGCGAGAGCCATCGCAAGATTAGAGCGTCCGCCCGCGCGATTCTGCGACGGCCGACGGCATCCTGGCGCGGCGAGCGCATCAAACTGTTCATCAATATCCAGGCCGTCGGCGATCTCGAGCACGCAGACGCGCAATATGCCGACGGGATCGGCCTGATGCGCACCGAGTTCTTGCTCACGCAACGGAGCGGCCCGCCCGACGAGGAGACGCAGTTCCAGGCCTATGATGCGGCAATGCGCTGGGCCGACCGGCGCCCGGTCACAATTCGCACCTTTGACGCAGGCGGCGACAAGCCGGTGCCGGGCTTCACGCTGGAGGGCGAAGCCAATCCGTTCCTGGGCGTTCGCGGCTTGCGGCTTTGCCTGGCCCGGCCCGAGATTTTTGTCACCCAACTCCGCGCGCTGGCGCGTGCGGCGGTGCGTGGAAACCTCAAGGTGATGTTTCCGATGGTCACATCGGCGGACGAGCTCGAGGCAGGGCGGAAACTGTTCGCCGACGTCGTGCAGCGCTTGCAGGCGGACGGCGTTGCCGCGATGCTCCCCGAGCTCGGAATCATGGTTGAAGTCCCGGCGGCGGCCTTGGCGGTCGCCAGCTTCAAGGCTTCCTTCTTCTCAATCGGTTCGAACGACCTTGCGCAATATGTCCTTGCCTGCGATCGTTCCAATGGAGCTCTCGCCCCCTTGATGGATCCACTGCATCCGGCCGTGCTCGAACTGATAGCGCGTACCGCAGAACACGGGCGGCGTGCCGGCATGAGCGTCAGCTTGTGCGGCGACATGGCAAGTGACCCGCGTTGCCTCCCGGCGTTGCTGAACTGTGGCTTGCGCGAGCTTTCGGTGAATGCATCGACGCTCGCGCAGGTCAAGCAGACGATCGACCGTCTGAGCAGCGGAGGTGGTCTTGGCTGACATGGCTGTCGATGAGCCGGCCGAAGCCGGCGCTGTTGCGGTTTACAAGCGCATCTTCAAGGAGGTGCTGGAGAGCCGCCCGTCAGGCATGCGGCTGCGTTTGGCGCATGCCATGGGCAAGAACCGCAGCTTTGTGAGTCAGATCAGTAATCCCGCCTATCCGGTGCCAATACCGGTGCAGCATCTCAACACGATTTTCGATGTCTGCCACTTCCCCCCGCAGGCGAAGGCCGCCTTTCTTCGCGCCTATGCACGGGCGCATCCGCGCCGGATCGGCCGGCTGAGCGAAGGATCGCACGAGCGTACCTTGACGCTGCACCTACCAGATCTTGGCAGCGCAAAGCGCAACGCCGAGCTCGATTCATTATTCCAGGAATTCGCGCGGCGCTTGATTGCCATCATGAGGGAAAAATAGGCGTGAGGCGATGGGGAGGAGACAATGAAGAAGTTCATCAATTCGGTCGACGGCCTGCTCGCAGAGAGCCTCGACGGCCTTGCGGCCGCGCATGCCGATCTCGTCGCGCTCGGGCCGGAGCGGAAATTCGTGCGACGCCGTGAGCTGAACCCGAACAAGGTCGCCCTCGTCTCGGGTGGGGGCAGCGGGCACGAGCCGCTGCATGCGGGTTTTGTGGGTTATGGCATGCTCGATGCCGCCTGTCCCGGACAGGTTTTCACCTCGCCGACGCCGGATCAGATCGTCGAGGCTGCCCAAGCCGTTGCGGGCGACGCCGGCGTGCTGTTCATCGTGAAGAACTATGCGGGAGACCGCATGAATTTCGAGATGGCGACAGAAATCGCCGAGGGTCGCACGGCCACCATCGTGACCGATGATGACGTTGCGGTCGAGAACTCGACCCACAGCATCGGGCGGCGCGGCGTGGCCGGTACATTGGTCGTCGAGAAGATCGTCGGCGCCGCAGCCGAGAAGGGCGTTGACCTCGGGGGGTGCGTTGCGCTCGGCGAGCGCGTCAACGCGCGGACGCGGTCGATGGGGGTGGCGCTGACGAGCTGCACGGTGCCGGCCGCAGGCACGCCGACCTTTGCACTCGGCGACGACGAGATGGAGATGGGGGTTGGCATTCACGGCGAACCGGGACGTCGCCGCGTCAAGCTGGAGCGGGCCGACGCCATCGCCTATGAAATGACGACCGCCATCGTGGACGATCTCGATGTTCGCGACGGAGCCGACGCGCTCGTGCTTGTCAACGGATTTGGCGGCACGCCGATGATCGAACTCTATCTGATGTACAATGCGGCGCGCCGAATGCTCGAGAAGCGTGGGCTGCGCATCGCCAGATCGCTGGTCGGCAGTTTCGTCACCTCGCTGGATATGGCCGGGTGCTCGATGACCGTGAGCCTGCTGGATACCGAAACGACAGCACTCTGGGACCATCCCGTGCGCACGGCCGCATTGAAATGGTGATCGTGCTTGTGAGCGGTAGGTGAGTTCTCCCTCCCTGAAACTTGCCGTGTCTGCCGGACACGGCTTTTTTTCTCGATTATCGGGTGCCGATCCAGTCGTGACGCCGCTTTGAAGGACCGCGTCTGCAATCGCGCAGAGCCGAGTATCATGAAACATGGCCGACCATGGTAAGCCGTGTGATGAGAGATGCGCAAACGCCCTTGAGCCGGTTCGTGCGATAACTCCGCCGATTCTACGATTGTGATGGAGAGACCATAGCCAGATTGCGTGTGGAGCGGTACTTTGAGGGCGGCGGTGCGGCAACGTTCGCCGCGAGCCTGAAAGGACTGGCAAAGAACCGGCTTGCCGGGAGGGGAAGGGTAATCGCGCGCCGGCGGTGGGGCAGGCGCACCGCCGCGAGGTCAGACGATGAAAGAGGCTATCGTTGCATCGCCTTCGCGTCGCCAAATATTGCGACTGGCAGCGTTGGCGACCGCATGTGCCGTGCCAGCAAAGGCCGAGAACGTCGCGGAGACTCTAAAGAGAGAGACAAACAGACCCTACGTTGCAGCGGATGGCGTTTCTACCTTCGAAAGCGTTTGGCAGGCCGTCCGTGATCGCTTTTATGATCCGCGCTACAACGGATTGGACTGGCCGGCAGTCCGGGAGAGATATCTCCCGGATGTTCAGCGCGCAACTTCCCAGAATTCTCTGGCGCGCATCATCAATGCCATGCTGTCCGAGCTGCACGCGTCGCACACGCGTTTCTATACGCCGGACGAGCCTGAATATTATCAGCTTGCAGACATCTTCGTCGGCGCACTGCGAGGCCGGGGATTGCAGCGTGCCTTTCCAGACGACCGCATTTCGTACCCCGGCATCGGTATCATCTCACATTCAGACGCGACTGGTCGTAACACGATCACCGCCGTCATAGATGGAACGCCCGCTCAGCAGGCCGGCCTCCATGCCGGCGACGAAATCGTTGCCGCGAACGGGATGGCGTTTGAGGCGATCGGATCATTCCGGGGGAAGGTAGGCGGTACGGTTGTTTTGGATGTCCAGCGGGGCGGGTCGACACTAAAAATCTCCGTCGTACCGGTCGAGCTCGAGCCCGCGAAAATGTTTCTTCGCGGCTTGGAGTCCAGTGCTCGCATCATTGAGTCCAACGGACGACACATCGGCTATGTCCATGTTTGGAGCTATGCCGGCTCCATCTACCAACGCGCTCTCGAATCCATGCTCTCTCAAGGGGCGTTGAAGGATGCGGACGCGCTGATCTGGGATTTGCGGGATGGCTGGGGCGGCGCGCAACCCGAATATCTCGATCTGTTCAACGCACGGGCACCGACCATGCAGGTCACCGAACGAAGCGGTGCCAGCAAATTCGTGAATGTGAAGTGGCGCAAACCAGTGGCGATGCTCATCAACGGCGGTACGCGGAGCGGCAAGGAGGTTCTTGCCTATGGCTTCAAGAAGTACCGATTGGGCGAGCTCGTCGGCACCCGGACCGAGGGTGCGGTCCTCGCCGCCACCGCGTTCCTCATTGGAAGCGGCTTGCTATTGCTCGCAGTCGAGGATGTCCGCGTCGATGGCGAGCGCCTGGAGGGCGTGGGCGTGACGCCGACCATCGAGGTCCAGTCAGCCGCGGCCTCCGCCGGGTCAGAGGACCTTCAACTGAGCCGCGCCGTTGCGGCTCTGTCCGGGACATGATCCGCGCGCCTTACTCATTCGCAAACGGCGGCAACGCGGAGAGTGGTTCGCCGTCGCGAGTTTTTGGACGCGCCAGTTTCCCGATGGCAACCGGGTGAATGTGGCCATGGCCCTGTGCGCTCCTATTTCGTGTGCGCTGCGTGTCCACTGAGCGGTCAAAATGGGTATGGGAGGCGAAGCCGCTCGCTTCCTGGTCGCGCTCAAGTCGGACCTTGAGCCGATGTCGTAAGCCAACCAACTCGGCTAAGTTGAGCCATTGCACTGCACAACAGCTTACACGGGCATAGTCCCAGCTGCCGGTCTCTGGAGACGTATTGAGGCTCCATGACGCAACGCCCATATGTTCCGACAAGGGAGTCCTTGCCGTGCAAACCGTAAAGGCGGCCCTCGTTGCGGCGATTGCAGTCGTCGCTCTGGCTGTCTCCCTCCTTCCCGCGTCAGCGGGGGAGAACGACAGCCTTGCACTGACGATTTCGATCGACGGAGCGATCGGACCGGCGGCGGTGAGTTACGTGAAAGACGCTTTGACCACGGCTGCCGAGCGGCACGCCGTGATTGTCATTCTGCGTCTGAACACGCCAGGCGGTCTCACAACCAGCATGCGCGAGATCATTGCAGATGTGCTGGCGTCGCCCATTCCTGTGGTCGGTTACGTCGCTCCTTCCGGGGCACATGCGGCCAGCGCGGGCACTTACATTCTCTATGCAACCCACATCGCGGCAATGGCGCCGGGCACCAACCTCGGCGCTGCGACGCCGGTGCAGATTGGCGGTCCAATACCTGGCCTACCGGACGCCAACCCCGACAAGAACGACAAAGATGCCAAGGATGGCGAGCATCAACCCAAGTCAAAGGATACCATGGCGGCGAAGGCGACGAATGACGCCGTTGCCTTCATCCGCAGTCTTGCCGAACTGCGCGGCCGCAATGCCGACTGGGCCGAGAAGGCGGTTCGCGAGGCGGCCAGCCTCTCTGCGAACGCCGCGTTGCAGGAGCGTGTCATCGACCTCGTCGCCCACGATCCCGTCGAATTGCTCAAGCGGGTCGATGGCCGCACGGTTGAAGTCGCCGGCGCGACGCGACGCCTGGCCACGAGGGATGCCATCATCCAGGCGATTGATCCCACCTGGATCTCACGATTCCTGGCGGTGATCACCGATCCCAACGTTGCATTCATTCTGCTGATGGTCGGCACCTACGGCCTGATTTTTGAGTTCCTGTCTCCCGGCACGGTCGCCCCGGGAATCGTCGGCACGATCTGCCTGCTGCTGGGCCTCTATGCCCTCAATCTGTTGCCCATCAATTATGCCGGCCTCGCCTTGATGCTGGTCGGGATCACGCTACTGACCATCGAAACCTTCAACCCGACTGTGGCTCTTGGCCTCGGTGGTCTCATCGCCTTTGTGCTCGGGGCTGTGATGCTCTTGAGGGTCGAAGCACCCGGTTATCGGCTGTCATGGTGGGTCATCGGCATCGCCGCGGCACTGCTCGCTGGTCTCACCTTTGTCGTGCTTGGCTCGCTGCTGCGCGCACGCAAAGGTCCAGTGCGGGTCGGTGCGCAGGCCATGCGGGGGCTGTGCGCCGAGGTCCTCGACTGGTCCGACAATGAAGGTCACGTCTTCGCGCAGGGCGAACGCTGGCAAGCGCGTAGCGCCGAAACCTTCAGGCCCGGAGAGGTGGTTGTGGTGGCCAACATCATAGATTTGACGCTTGTGGTACAGCGCCGGCCAGCGCTGACCGGCGAAGGAGGTGCGTCATGATACTCGACTATCTGACCTATGCGGCTCTCGCGCTTGTCTTGATTATCTTTCTATCTTCGGCCATTCGCATCCTGCGAGAATATGAGCGCGGCGTCGTTTTCACGCTCGGTCGCTTTACCGGCGTGAAGGGTCCAGGCCTCATCATCCTCATTCCGGCCGTGCAGCAGATGGTGAAGGTTGACCTCAGGGTGACGGTACAGGTGGTGCCGCCCCAGGACGTGATTTCACGCGACAACGTCTCCGTCAAGGTCAATGCCGTTCTCTATTTCCGCATCATTGATCCCGAACGCGCGATCATCAAGGTCGCCGATTACATGGCCGCGACCAGCCAGCTGGCGCAGACCACGCTGCGCTCGGTGCTGGGCAAGCACGACCTCGACGAGATGCTGGCGGAACGCGACCGACTCAACGCCGATATCCAGGAGATCCTCGACCAGCAGACCGACGCCTGGGGCATCAAGGTCACCGGAGTCGAGATCAAGGATATCGATCTCAATGAAACCATGGTGCGCGCGATCGCGAAGCAAGCCGAGGCCGAGCGGCTGCGGCGCGCCAAGGTGATCAACGCGATGGGTGAGCAGCAGGCCGCTGAGAAGCTTGTCGAGGCCGGCCATATCCTTGCGCAGCAGCCGCAGGCGATGCAGTTGCGCTATTTTGCGGCGCTACACGATATCGCCGGCGAGCGATCCTCGACCGTGGTTTTTCCGCTACCGATGAATCTGCTCGACCATCTGATTCCGCGGAGTGAAGCAACCTGACTTTTGGTCATCTGCTGGAAAAACTGCGAACGTTCGGCATGTCGATTGATCACTGGAGCGGTCTGGACTCTGCCACCTATGATGCGCGGTTGAGAAAGATCGGCAGCCCCCGCTTGTTGGCGTAGATGGGGCGGTAGCGCTCTGTGTTGTACGTGCTGGCGACGTCCAATTTGCGCGGGCCGAGCTGGGCGTCCGGAATGGGTACGAGATCATAGCGGCCGTCGACCAGGGCCGACATGAGGCCGGTCTTGCCTTCCAGCACGGCATCATAGGCCATGTTGCCGAAAGTCAGTGCCACGAGCTTGTCGATGAAGTCCGGATCGCCCGAGCGCAGGTCGTAGGTGAGGTCAGACACGATCGTCTCTTCTCCGGTGCGCCGCTTGATCTCGTCGGCAAGCGATTCGGCCACGCTGGCCTTCTTGCGGTGACCGTAGGCGTCTGGCTCGCCGTACTCCTGAAGCTTGTAGCCCTCCCACTCGGCACCCTCGCTCAGCACGATCAGTGCGTAGTTGCTTGGGTTGGCACGCTTCTCCTCGAGGAGCAAGTGGATCAGCTTGTCGAGATTTACCTTGTACTCCGGAATGACGCATCGTATCGAGGTAGCGTATGCGGTGTATAACGCTGTAAATCCTGCATCGCGTCCAAAGATGCGAAAAATGCCAATTCGCTCATGCGAGCCGATGGTGGTGCGCTGCCGCTGGATGCCATCGCTGGCGCGGGTGATCGCGGTCGAGAAGCCGATGCAGTATTCGGTGTTGCGGACGTCGTTGTCCATCGTTTTCGGGATCGCGATGATCCTGACGCCGAGTTCGTTGAGCTTGGCCGCATAGCTGAGCGTATCGTCGCCGCCGATAGCGATCAGGTGTTCGATGCCGAGCCCCGAGAGGTTAGCCAGCACTTGACCCGTGAGGTCCCACGTCTGATTTGCGATGTCGCCCCTGGTACTCTGGAAGACTGGAAAGATCTTGCCGACGAGATGGTCGGGCAGCTTTCGCATTTTGGACGGATTCGTGCGGCTCGAATGCAGCACGGTGCCGCCGCGCCGGTCGATCGTGCGAGTGTTTTCACGATTCAGCGGGATGAGATAGTGAGACTTGCTGTTCGGATCCTCGAGATTCAGGTGCGTGAGCGCCTCCCAGCCTCGGCGCAGACCGATGACCTCGATGTCGTCCTCACTGCCGCGATAAGTCACGCTCTTGATGACTGCGTTGAGGCCAGGGACGTCACCGCCACCGGTCAAGATGCCGATGCGTTTTTTTGCCATTCGCACCTCCCGGGATTGGCATTTGGCACGCCGCCATGATGCGTACAGCGGCGTTCTTTACTCGGCCGCTTCAGGCTTGCGCTCCCCGCGCAACCGAAAACGCTTCAGCAGCGCGGATACGGTATCGCGGAAGCCCCCATACTCTAGCTCGGAATAGGGCAGCATCGCCGCGCCGGACCAACCTTGGCTGCGCATCTCGATTGCCTTGCACTGGGCTCGCCGGCGGACCTCGTCCCACGCTGTGTTGTCGAAGAAATCGATGTAAGACTCCGAAAACCGCCCATCTTCGTCAATGGAAAAGCCGGCGCAAGAAACGATCGGCAGGCAGTACATACCTGTGACCGGTGTGTTGAGTGGCACCGGCATGAGCGGCATCACATGCGAGCCGCGCGCATCGCCGCCGACGAAATGCGCCTTGGCAAACGGGGAGACGATTTCTTCCGGTGCCGGGAAGATCCCCTGATTCCTGACGATTGCGACCGGATCATCCTTGCCGGTGTATTTGCCCGCGATCGAGTGGAGACGCTGCGCCGAAACAGTGACGGCGACTTCGCCATATGTTTGAGAAACGATGCGATCGATGCCAAAGCGCTCGTTGTCGCGTAGCAGCGCGGCAATGTGGTAGCTGTCCGCGGGCGCGTCGAGTTCGATCACGCTGTCGCCGGCGGTGTTGTCCATGTCGATGACATGGAAACGGAATCCCTTGATCATCTGGGGCAGCATCAGCCCGGCGCAATACATGGGATCGGCAAAGGCGAGGTAGAACGGCAGGTTGTAGGCGCCTGGGCCGCATTTGTCGGCGGCGAACACCATGAAGGACTCCGCAGGTCTCGCGCCCGACAGGTTGTGGTCAAAGCTGAGCTCGGCGACGCCTGGGCCGGCACCCCGAATGTTTCCGGAAGGCGCGTCTACGAGAAGATCCTGGCCGGCGCCATAGAGACCGGAAGTTTTCGCAACCGAAGTGGCCGCGAGAAACGCCTTCCAGGCGAGTTGATGGACCTCGGAGCTCCCTTCGCCTCGCGTGTGCGTCGTGATGATCGCAATGTCGTCGCCGGTATGGCAGATGAAACCGTCGATCAGCAAACCATTGCAGATCGCCTTCGCAACCTCGCCCTCGACAGTTGCGATCATGCGTGAAGACGGCTTCGTATGCCCGCCGACCGAGCCAACGTCAGCCTTGATGACCGAAAGGGTGAGTCTCATGAGCATTTCTCCCCGCGGCACAGTCAGCGCCTCGGCCTCGGCGCCCGCTGCGCCGGGGCACGGCGCTGCTCATTATTCGCGGACAAAAACGTCTGTCGCGGCGATAGGTTCCGGGCATCCCGTCCGGTTGCCGGATGACGCAGAGTTTTTCTCCTAGGACGATGCACTATCATTTCCTGCGCTGTACGAGACCTGTTCTGAAGACCAAGCCGGCCCTGAGCACGATCCAGAGGTTTGCCGGAGTTTTGATTTTGACGGCCCATGGCTCATGAGGAAGCCCTTGCAAATGCCTTGCGCCCGGATGCAAAGTGCACGTGTGTGATAGGTGTCACCATTCGCTGTGCTCGGCGCGACGCGGGGCACGGTCGAGCTGGACCGCCCGAGGAGGCGAAGGACCTGAAGTCGACGCCGGGTCGCTGGACCAAGGCTTGACGCCCGGCGCGATCACAGAGTCCTGCTGCGCGGCGATGTGCTCACCGCTGACGACTACAAACGAAAGAAAATCGATGCGATCCCTCGTCCTTGCGAGTTCCACCTCCACTAAGGCCGTCGGATCGCATGTCACGGGATTAGTCCGGACAGCTTTGAGTGCAGATGACGCTGGCGTCGACGAGCTCTACTTTGACGTGTTGGAGCGGGATCTGATACGATGAAGATTGAGGATACCACATTCGGCGCGATTACAATTGACGGAAAGACGTATGAGCACGATGTAGTCGTTCGCCTTTCCGGCGAAGTTGTGAAGCGGGAGAAGAAGCTATCGAAGAAGCTATATGGTACCTCGCATGTGGTTTCCGAAGACGAGGCAAGATTTCTCTTCGAAAAGGGGTGCGACCAGGTCGTCATTGGCTCTGGTCAAATGGGCAACGTGAATCTCTCGCCGGAAGCTGAGGCCTATTTCGAAAGAAAGGGCTGCGAGGTCGTGTTGAAGCCGACACCCGAGGCGATCCAGATGTTCAACCGATCGCGCGCAAAGAGGGTCGGCCTGTTTCACGTGACTTGTTGAAAAAATGATCTGGGTGAAGCTGTGCATCCGGTTCAAATGGGCGACCAACTCGGGATGAACGGACAAAATCCAACAGCTTCACATCCGAGGAGCAACAACATGAGCCCACATATCCCCGAGAAACTTTCCACCAGGATCGACTGGAGGCCCCTGTCAATCACGAACAACATGATGCCGCCCCGAGATCCCAATGAAGACGACGAGGACGAGGATGAGGACGAAGAAGAAGAGGAACGCGTCGACGAACCGCCGGTCGTGCGCGAGCCGGACGAAGACTAGTCAGGGTACTTGGATTGGCTTAGCCTGAGTTCGGAGATAGATCGCGATGGGCGCACACCCCGCGTGTGCCGCTCGGCGCGCGTGAATTGCTGGCGCAGGACGTCTCGATCCGTGGCGCAGATCGCTCGAGCCAAGAACCCTAGGAAACAACGACGGCGAGATGGATCGCTTCAGATCGTGACCGCCTCGGGCCAAGCGGACAAGAACGTCGCGAGGCAACCTATGCAGAAGCATCAGCCGCGGTGCGGAGTGTCCGCTTCATCCATTGCCGTCAGGGCTATGGCGCTGTGCGCGTAAGCACCTCCCGCCCGCATCAGCCGCTAACGCGCTCACCGTCGGCACGCCGGCTGCCAGAGCGACCGGACATGGTTCGCGCCGACTTCGATCAGCGCTGGTGACCCCGAGCTGAGATGCATGAAACACAACTCGAGTCGCGATCGAATCATTCAGCGAAGCTTCGCGTGAGTATTGGCACCCAAAAAGATTTGACGGCGCATCAGCTAAATGCGATCGCGCCTTACCCGCATCTTCCTGGCCGCTGTTCAGCACGGATATGGCACCGACGTGACCCTTCTGGGCGGCTTTTTTCAGCAGAGCCCTGGCGGTGAAGGGATCACGCAGGCCGCCGCGCCCGTTCACCATCATCTCCGCGAGCGCGACCTCCGCTTCAGCCATACCTGCACCCGCTGCTCTGGCGATCCAAGCGCGGCCTTCTCCGGCGTCCATCTGCACCCCAAGTCCATCGACCAGCATCCGTCCGTACCGATATTGTGCATCTACGACACCATCCGCGGCTCTGCACATCCACTGGGCGGCCAAGCGCTCGTCACGTTCCATCCCCATTCCCTCTGCCAGGCAGACTGCCAGATTGAAAGCCGCGGCAAGGTCGCCTGACGCGGCTGCCTGTTCGAGCCACAGGCGCGCCTTCACGGGGTCCTGATTGCCGCAACCCCTGAGGGAGAGATTGGCAAGGTCCGCCCGAGCCTGCTGGTCGCCGGCCTCGGCGGAGATCCGAAGCCAGTGCGTCGCTTCATCGAGATCGCGGCCGACTCCGGTCCCGGTCAGATAGAACAGGCCGAGTGACCGCGCTGCCGTCCGGTGACCAGCCTCCGCGGCGCGGCGATACCAGATCGCCGCCTCTGCATGGTTCGGGGGAAGCGCCTTTCCGCGCTTGGCGTAAAGGTCGCCAATTCGCGCCGCCGCATCCGGATCTCCAGTCAGCCCAGCTCGGCGCAACCACGATTCGCCCTCGGTCGGGTTTCGCTCGACGCCCAGCCCCTCGATAAGCACTAACCCCCAGCGTGCTTGACCCGAGCGATTGCCCTTCTCGGCCGCCTGCCTGTAGAGGTCCGCCGCGATCACGTCGCTGCGCTCGACGCCGATGCCGCTTCGGGTGAGGTCACCGAGCAAGTACAGCGCGCTCGCCAGTCCTGCCTCCGCCGCGCGGCGCACATACTCTGCCGCCTTTCGCTGCCCCGCCTCATTCGTGCCGGCCTGCGCCAGCAATAGACCGTAGCCCAGCGCGCCTTGCGGGCATTTGGCCGCAGCTGATCGTTCGTACCATCGATGCGCCGCCTCAAGATCGCGCATCGCTTCGGGGCCGGAAGTCAGGATATATGCGAGAACGGCCTGCCCATCGCCAGAGCCCGCTTCGGCGGCGAGACGCGCCCATTTCTCCGCAGCAACAAAGTCGGGTTCGCCGACGTCCTCGCGCAAGGACAGGCTTGCCACCGGGTCTGACGTTTTCCCCTGCTCAAGTGATCTGACGAAGCCCTGCAGATACAGCACCGCAAGCCGCCACTGGGCGTCACGATGGGCTTGGGCCGCAGCGCGCGTCAGCCAGTGCAATGCGTCGATGCGGCTCAAGGGGACGCCCGAACCTTCCAGATAGCATAGTCCAACGCGGTATTCGCCCTCCGCAACGCCGGCACGGGCGGCGCGAGCGAAAAGCCGAAAAGCCTCTGCGCCCCGGCCCTCGTCGAGGAGCGTTCGACCATGTCGCAGCGCTGCCGCGGGCAACAGCGCGTCGACCAGGCGAACGAGGAGGCCCCTGCGATATTTGCGCCTGCCGCCCGTCCTGCGTTCGCGGGCGTCGCTCATGGCTCGCGCATCGCCTCAGAGGTTACCGGGAGAATCCGGCCGAGCAGATAGGTCAGAACGGTGCGCTTGCCGACCATGATGTCGGTTGTGACGGGCATGCCGGGTACAACGCGAAAGCCGGCCGGCACGTTATGCAGTTGCACATTGTCGATGGTGATGCGGGAGCGATAGAAGGGCTCGCTGCCATCTGGTCTTGCGGGCGCAGAGCTCGAACGCGTCTTGGCGTCGTCCTGCCCGGTAAAGCTGTCCGCGCTGATGGTGCGGACCTTTCCATGTGCCAGGCCGTATTGCGAGAAGGGGAATGTATCGAACTTGATCGCCACGGAAGCGCCAGCCTGCACGAAACCGCCGTCGTGTCCTGGGATATTGGCTTCCACCTCGAGCGGTGCGTTGGTCGGCACCAGCGTGATGAACTGGTCTCCGGATTGCAGTACCGAACCGATGGAGACCTTGGCGACCGTCAAAACGGTTGCGTCGAGATTTGCGCGCAGCTCGACGAGTTGGCGTCGCAGCCGCGCCTTGTTGAGCTGTTCGCGTGCATCAGCGAGTTTCTGGGTCTGCTCGGAGAGCTTCTGCGACACCTCGGCCAGCCAGTTCTGCTCATAGGCCTCACGTTCCGCCTTCAATGCCTCGAGATCGCGGCGCGCGCCCTCAACGGTCTCCGTGGCGTTTGCAAGACCACGTTCCGTCTCGAGGAGATTATCGGTCGCCGACAGCGACAAGAGCGTGCTGCCCACCTGGTGGCGTTCCAGTTCCTTGCGGACGGACACGATCTGCTCGGCCACTGCCTTGCGCGCCCGATAGGCGTCCGCGTCAGCCAGAGCACGTGCGACCGCCGCTTGCAGGCCGTTGATGCGCTGCTGATAGGTCTCACGCTTGAAATCGCGCTCCGACTGACGCTGGGCATAGATTGACGCTTGCAGGGAAAGACTTGGATCAGAATCCGTGAAGGTGAAGGGGTGCCCCGCGGCTTCTGCCTGCATGCGCACGACCTCCGCCTGCAACATCGAAACCTGCGCCTCCAACGCGCCGGCATCCGCCGTCGCGAAGGTCGGATCGAGCCGTGCGACCACCTCGCCGCTCCGCACGCTCTGCCCCTCGGTCACGTCGATCGATTGGACAACCGAGGTTTCGAGCGGTTGTACGACAAGCAGGGGCACCTTGGAGACCACCTTTCCCTGAGCGGTCACGACCCGGTCGATCGGGATCAGCCCCATCGCCGCCAGGCCAGCTGCGAACATGCTGGAGATGACCCATATGGTGCTGCGCGCCGTGTGCGGGATTGGCGTGGCGACGATGGCTTGGGCAGGCGATTGGAATTCCAGGATCGCCGCAACGGTCTGATCGTTCGCTCGCCTTACGCGACTAGCTGGCTTTTGCATGGTGAAGGCCTTGATTGGCGAGATGACGGTTCTGTTGGGACCAGAGCTGCCGATAGATACTGCAGCGTTCCAGAAGAACACGGTGTGGCGCGATGTCGACGCCCTTGCCGCTCTCCAGAACGAGGATTTGGTCGCAGTCAATCAAGGAGGACAGGCGGTGTGACACGATGATCATCGTCCTGCCGTGCGCGATACGCAGCAGATTGGCGTGCAGCACCGCCTCGCTCTCCGGATCGAGCGCACTCATGGCCTCGTCGAGAATCAGGATGCGCGGATCGGTGATCAGCGCGCGCGCAATCGCCAGTCGCTGCCGCTGCCCGCCCGAGAGGTTCGGCGAACCTTCCTCGATGATCGTCTCATAGCCGTTCGGCATGCGCTCGATGAATTCTTCGGCACCAGCGAGGCGCGCTGCGCGTACCGTATCGCTCAATGTAAGTCCGGGACGACCCGCGATGATGTTTTCGCAGATCGAGCCGCGGAACAGGAAGTTCTCCTGGAGCACCACGCCAAAACTCTGGCGCAAATGCCGCAGATTGATCTCGCGAACGTCGTTGCCGTCGATCTTGACGAACCCGCTATGGTCGCGATTGATCCCCTGCAAGAGCCGCGTCAACGTAGACTTTCCGGACCCGCTGCGCCCGACGATGCCAAGCATCGTGCCCGCGGGTATCGCAAATGTCACGCGGTCGAGCGCTGGAATTTTCGTGCTGCCATATGTAAAAGTCACGTCGTCGAAGGCGATTGCGCCCGAAAGTTGCGGTCGCAGTCCGCGGGAAACCGCATCGTACTCCAGCGGACGGTTGAGCACCGATCCGGCCTCGCTGATCGCAGCGCCAACCTCCTCGTAGTTCTCGATCAGGCGCGCCAGCCCGGAGAGTGGCTGCGCGACGCGCATACTGAGCATCATGAAGGCGAACAGGGCGCCAACGGCGTAGCCGGATTTGTCGGCAAGTGCGATATAGGCGCCGATCAGTACGACGCCGATCGACATGAAGCGCTCGATCGGATTGACGATCGTTTGCGGCCAGTTTGCCAACTTCCCGAAGGCCAGCCGCCATCTTCCGGCCTCGGCGACGCGCATGTCCCATAACATCCTGCGCTGCGGCTCGAGCGCGAGAGATTTCACCGTCTTGACGCCGAAGATCGTCTCGCCTAGTGCCGCGGCCTTTTCGGCCTCGGCGACAACGACTTTGCTGAATGCGCGTTGCAACGGGCGCAGGTAGATCAGCACGATCACTACAATGAGAATAGAGCAGGCGAGGACGATAAACGCGAGTGACGAATTGAGATAGAACAAGAACGGCAGCAGCACAGCCAGCGTCATCATGTCGAGGAACGTCGCCAGCAGCTTTCCCGTCAGGAACTCGCGGACTTTGTAGACCTGCGCTACCTTGTGCATGGTCTCTCCGGCCGGATGGCGCTCGAAATAGTCGAGTGGCAGCCGCAACAGGCGGTTGAAGACGTGCAAATTCAGCTTCGCATCCAGCCGTGCGCCGACCACCATCACGATCAATCGCCGGGCGTAGCCAAGGACTGCCTCGTAAATGGTTGTGATCGCAAGGACGGTGGCGAGCAGCAGCAGGGTCGAGTAACTATGGTGCGTCAGCACCTTGTCGACCACTGTCATCACCAGCAAGGGCGGGAAGATCGTCAGAAAACTCAGTGTCAGCGAAGCAAGCCCGATGTCCCGAAGCGACCGCTTCTCGTGCAACACGAGGCCAGACAGCCAGCCTAGAGTGAACGGCGCGTCGGTCTCCATCCGCCCGCGCCGGGCACGCACAAGCACTGCCTCGCCCGACCAGATCCGCTCCAGGCGTAGTTCGTCCACTGCGAGGGTTAGTTCGCTTGCAAGCGCGCGAGGATCCCGAACGAAAACCACGTTGCGGTCGGCGTTCGCGCCTACCATCAACGTCGCGCTCCCGTCCGTGAGAAGCAGCACCACCGGCCCGGCGTCCTCGGCGATATGCAGAAGCTGGCGCCAACGCAGCCGCACCGCTCGCGCCCACATGCCGGCGCTCTCAGCCCATTCAGAGAGCGAGGCGGCCGAAGGCGTGCCCTTCGCCGCTCTCGAGATGGCCTCGCTCGGATCCAACTCCACGCCGTGGAACCTGGCGGCGACCATCACCGCCTGAACGCGCGGATGGATCACGTACCCGCTCGCTTGGCCGCCACCACCAGCCTCCGCCGGGAACGTCGGCGTGTGACACTGGGTCCCCGAGTCCAGACATTGTCCGTTCGACATGTCCACGACGGGCCCTCCTTAGAGGAGCATCCGACAAAGGCATAGTTGACGTTCTGGGGTACGAAACGCTGCGTCGCCATGACGTATGGCGTGCAGCGGCAGGAAGGGCCGCGCACATCATCGACCCTTCCGAACTTGCGGTTACTTTGAAATGCGGCAGTCCAACAGCTTGCGAACCTCAGGCGTGCGAAGGATGCGATCCGGCCATCGACATAGCAGATTTATCGGAGTCTGGGATCGCCGCTAAAGACCCAAAGAGCCCCTGCTTTTCGTCCATTCCCCCGGCGGTAAAGTAGATCTTGTGCGGGTCAGTGTTCGTTCCGGCGTTGCCAGGGACAAGGGACCACAGGTCGGTAATGTGGATCGGGGCGCCATCGGCGCCTTCCAACTTGCCGAGAAAGTGATCCGTCTTTGGATCGAAGACATTGATCGTACCGTCGCCAAAATTTCCGACGAGAAGATCGTCAGAGAACTCACCAAAGCCGGATGGTGCGATCGCAAGCCCCCAGGGAGAATTGAGCACTCCGCCGGATGCCACCCTGTGCAGCAAATGTCCCTCCAAGTCGAACTCGTCGACAAAGCCATTGCCGGGCCCGGCAACGTCATCGTGTTTGGCGGCATCCTGCAACGCAAAGGTGACGAACAGGTGGTTATCGAGAACCTGCACGTTGAACGGCGCAAAGCCGGGCGGCAGATGATGATCGGTAAAGCTATTCACCTGTTTGAAATCATCGTTGAAGACGTCGACCGTGCCGTTTCGAAAATTGGCCGCGAACAGGAAGGTGCCGTCGTCGTTGTGGCCGATTGCCAATCCCTTGTACACCGCGCCGTTGCCGCCCTTGAAATTGTCGACAGCGAGCACCGTGCTACCGGCGTTCACCGTCGGGTTCCAACCGGAAATTGTGCCATCCTCGGTCGCGAAAATGAACACGGCCGGGGCGGTCACGCCGTTTTGCGTGATTTCGAAATCACTCGTTGGGTTGAAGACCTCTCCGGTCGGGCTGGTCATTCCGGCGGGAGGCGAGGGCTGTCCCTTCGGAACCGCAATCGTAATTGCCGAGAATCCGGCGACGGTCTGCGGAGCGCCGGCACCATTGTAGATCGTTGTCACTCCTGTGCCGTTGTCCGCTACCCAGAAGGGCCCCGTGGGGCTGAAGGCAACTCCCCAAGGGTTGATAAGATTTGGATCGGTTGTCACCGCTGGAAAGGAGCCGTCCGACACCAGATTGGTTTGTGCGAAGGATGTCTCCTCGTTGTCGTGACGGATGTGGCGATGATCCTCGTGCTCAATGCGGTCAAGAAGGGATAAGTTTGAATCCATTACAGCCTCCTGCGGATTGTCAAATTCTCAGCCCCGGCGCTACCCGTTGTCGCGCCGCCCGCAGCTTGGCATGCTTCCACTACTCGGACGTGCCGCGTTCACAGGAGAGAACGCGGCCTCGGCTTTTCGTGTGGTTATTGACCATCAATCAACCCCGCAAGGACTTGCGTATTCCGGAGTCTTACGCATTCTCTTGCGGAGGGATTGGGAGGGTAGAAAATTCCAAACAGCACTAAATGACCCATTTTCTTGATGAAGATGACGACAAGCGGCCATCACCGTTTGAAGGATCATCTAAATTTGATCAACCTCCAGAACTGCCGTATCAGCAAGAGGCAGCGGTGATCACGTGCTTAAGCACGTTCGCTTACAGAGGGCGAAGGAGACGCTGACTTTTTTGTCAGAA
>NZ_JAFATE010000030.1 GCF_019244115.1 Bradyrhizobium sp. | reverse complement strand
AGGATCGCTGCTTTGCGCTCGTGTGTCATCTCATGCGTCAACGCTGCTGACCGTACTTCTCCGGAACGGCAATACGCTGGTGTAGCTCTTGTCTGGCGCTATTCACCGGCTCTATAGTCAGTCATTGCCCCACGAGACGTGAGCGATGGATCAGCGGGTTTAGTTCGAACCGCAATGAGTGACTCGATCGTAAAATCATATCCGTTCGCTCGGTGGATGCTCGCGAAGAGACAAGGGATGGAGCCAACGGCGTGGCTGCGGCTCAATTTTCCAGAAGACATTGAGCTCGGACTTTTTCGGAGCCGTTTCTGATCATCTGTTCATTTCGTTGTGTCGCGTATTTCGCCGCATGACCACCGAGGCTGCGATGAAACGCATCCGGACAAGCTTCAATTCAGTGAGGCTACCCGCTGCCGCATTCGCTGCGGCGCTTGCCACGTCCGTGGCAACAATGGCCGGCGGCAATCCATGAGCACGCTAGACCTGCCAGAGACGCAGTACGCTCGGAGCGCCACGTGCCAGTGGCATTTCTAAACGTAAACCACATGGAGGAGTGTACGTTATGAAAAAAGCGCTTTGTGTGTTGGCACTGACACTCGCCGTCGTCGCCCCCGCTTTCGCTGACGACGCGAAAACAATCGCGCAGCGGCTCGACGACAAGTGGCTCGAAGCCTTTAACAAGAAAGATGCCGCCGCCCTCACCGCTCTGTATACGGCCGACGCCGTCTTGTTACCGCAAGGGACGGATCAACCGATCATCGGCACCGAGAATATCCGCAAATTCATGGATCAGATGACAAAGGAGAAACTCGAGAACATGGTTCTGCCGGTTGCACAAGCGAACATGATAGACCCAAAGTCGCTCTATCAAGTCGGTACCTGGGCAGCCGATGCCGGAGGCCAGCACGTCACCGGAACCTATCTGAGCGTCGTCGTACAGGACGGCGCGAACTGGAAATACCGCGCCGACACATGGAACATGATGCCACCTCCGGCGGCATCGGCGACGGTCGGTTCGACCTCCACAAACAAGTAGTCCATTGGAAACGGTCGGTTGGGTCGCCTAGCTTTGTGGGCAAGCCGACCAGCCGATGTTTCGCACCCGCTTACGACCACGGCAAATCAGAAGGGAGAGCTTCATGCGTGTAATTCATGCAGCGGCATTCGCTCTTTGTTTAGTCACCGTTGCGCCGATGGGGTCCTTTGCCGGTGACTCCAAGAGCGATGTCTCGTCGGCTTACGCAGCATTTGATGCGGCGTTCAACAAGGGCGACGCGAAGGCCCTTGCCGTCTTATATCTGCCGAATGCGAAGTTGCTACCTCCCACCCACGAGGTGGCATCGGGGCCGGCGGCGATCGAAAAGTTTTTCGCCGGGGTACACGCCAACGGCGTAACCGACCACAAACTCGAGATGATCGACGCGGGTGGCGATGACAAGGTCGTCTATGGCTCGGCAAACTGGAGCGCCAAAGGCAAGGACAAGGACGGCAAGCCAACCACCCTTTCCGGCATCGCCACCCACGTGTTCGAGCGTCAGGCGGATGGTTCGCTGAAGCTGAGGTTACATACCTTCAACTAAGCAGGCCATACGTGCCGCCCGATGCCGCGCGAGGAGACTTTGCGTGGATATCGCGGAATGCATGCCTGACCCCAGCACTCCGATCTATGTGCACAAAGCCTAAGACCACGCCGCGTCAGTCCGGCAGGCCGGCATCGTGCAGGCCCTCGACGAGCCGTTCACGGTAGGGCAGCGGCAGCGGCGGCAGGCTGACCTGGACCTCCGACAGCGTCAGGTCCGGATAACGCTCACGCAGGGCGTGCAGGCTCCGGTGCGCCTCGGGCCTGGCGCCGCCGAGCAGATAGGCCGGACAGAGCGTACGATGGGCCCAGATCGCCGAGGGGTGCTCGGCCAGGGCGCGCGCCTGCCAGTGGGCTGCCTGCGCGTATTGGCCGGCGTCGAAATAGGCGCAGCCCATTCCGACCATGCTGTTGAAGGCCAGCGGATCGTGCGGCGCGAGGTCGAGCGCAATCGCAAAACGCTCGATCGCCGATTGGGAATCTCCGCGATAGACGTCGATCCAGCCGCTGCGGCTCCAGGCCCAGGCCGAGCCGCCGTCGACCGCCAGCGCCTTGCGGATGACGGCGTCGGCATCGTCGAGCGCGTCGAGCAGGGTCAGCGCATTGCCGAGCACGGCGAGCACGTTAGCGTCGCCGCCGAGGCTGGCCGCCTTCCGCGCCAGTTCGAGGCCGCGCACGCGGTCTGCGCGCGGATCGGACGAGAAATGATAGACGATGCGCTGGAGATGCGCCCAGGCCGCCAGCGCTGTCGCCAGTGCATGACCCGGATCCAGGTCCATCGCACGGGACAGCAGTTCGAGTGCACGGTCATTGCCTTCGGCATCGAGTGCGATCACGCCCGGCATGGCCCTGAGCGCAAGTTCGTGCGCACCGAGATCGGTGCCCGGCGTCTGCAAGGCGCGGTCGATCTCGGCGCGCCGCAGCTGCGGCTGCAAGGCCGCCACGATGCGGGTCGCAAAATGTCCGTCGGCCGCGATCTCGTCGCTCAAAATGCCGTCGCAGCGCTGCGCCCAGAGCTGCCGGCCGGTGTCGCGGTCAAACAGGCGCAGCAGCAGCCGCTGCTCGTCGCCTTCGCCGCGGATCGCCCCAACCAGATGATAGCGCGCATTCGCCGGCTGGGCGGTGAATGAGGCGCCGCTCCGCGTCAGTGCCATCTCCAGTTCATGGGCGAGGTCGTCGGCGGTTTCGTCATCGGCGCGCGTCAAAATCCCGGCGAAAGCGATGGTCGGCTGGTCGCGCGGCGACGTACAGAAGCGCGACGCCGCCGCGCTCGCGGCCGAAAACCTCATTTGCCGTTTCAGCGTCTGCGACGGCGTCTCGCCGTAGCGGGTGCGATATTCGACCGAGAAGCGTCCGCAATGGGGAAAGCCGCAGGCGAGCGCAACGTCCGTGATCCGCGTGCCGGCCCCGGCGCGGAGCAACGCGCGCCGCGCGCGCTCAAAACCGATGTCGCGCAGCACCGAAACTGGCGACTTGCCGAGAAAGCGGAGGAACTGGCGCTGCAGCGTCCGGCCGGAAACGCCGGCGGTCCTGGCAAGCTCCGCCAGGCGCCAGTGGCGGCCGACATTGGCGCGCATGGCCTCGAGCGCCCGCCGCACGCTGCGCGGCAATGGCGATGAAGACATGATCTCGCCCGCAGTCATGGTGATCACTCCTCCGATACCATTCCTTACGTCTCGCTCACCTCAGAAAAGTTCATGATCCGGATAGTCGTGTCGCAAATTGGATAGGCGCGCAGCGAACCGCCCTTTAAGGCGGCCCGATCACTCGAGCCTGCGGGCGGGTTCCGCCGACATCAGGCTCGAGGGCAAGCCCCTGGCATCAACGAGGATACAGTCATGGCCCAATCATCCGCTGCCCAGATCCAGCAGGCAGGACCAGTCGATCTCGCGGCGCTGAAAACGCGGCAGCACGGCGCATGGTCGTCCGGCGACTATGCGGTCGTCGGCACCACGCTCCAGATCGTCGGCGAACAGCTCTGCGAAGCGCTCGACCTCCGCGCCGGCATGAAGGTGCTCGACGTCGCGGCCGGCAATGGCAACGCCACACTGGCCGCCGCGCGCCGGTGGTGCGACGTCACCTCGACCGATTATGTGCCGAGCCTGCTCGCGCGCGGCGAGGCGCGCGCCGCAGCCGACGGATTGACCGTGACGTTCCGCGAAGCCGATGCGGAGGCCCTCCCGTTCGACGACGGCGCGTTCGACGCCGTCGTTTCGACCTTCGGCGTCATGTTCACGCCGGATCAGGACAAGGCGGCGGCGGAACTTGCGCGCGTCTGCAGGCGCGACGGCAAGATCGGGCTGGCGAACTGGACGCCGAACGGTTTTATCGGACACGTGTTCAAGACACTGGGCAAATACCTGCCGCCGCCGGCGGGTGCGAAATCGCCCGCACTATGGGGCACGGAGACGCGGCTTGCCGAGATGTTCAGTGCGGTGGGCGCGATCAAGTCGGAGCCGCGCGACTTCGTGTTCCGCTACCGTTCGCCGGAGCACTTTCTCGATGTGTTCAGGACCTATTACGGCCCCACGCTGAAAGCCTTCGGCGCGCTCGACGAGGCAAATCAGCAGCGCCTGCGCGGCGATCTCCTGGAACTGATCGCCTCGCTCAATCGCGCCGACGACGGCACCATGGTGGTCCCGAGCGCCTATCTCGAAGTCGTCATCACCAAGCGCTGAGAAGAAACGGATGAGAAAGCGGCGACGGTCAGGAGCCGTCGCCGCTGCGCTCGCACTGAACGTGGAAGCCTTGAATGAATGACGGGTCGGATTCACGCATCGACTACGACGAAGTCGGCAGCGGGCCGACGGTCGTCATGGTGCCGGGATCGTGCAGCACCGGGGCGGCCTGGCGGCCGATCATCGCGCAGTGGACGAGCAGATTCCGCTGCGTGACTACGAGCCTGCTCGGCTATGGCGGCACGTCCGAGCATCGCACCGCCGCCACGGCCGATATCGCGCAGGAGGTCGAGGTGGTCGAGACCGTGATCGGGCGCGCAGGTCGCCCGGTTCACCTTGTCGGTCATTCCTTCGGCGGGCTGGTCGCACTCGCCGTGGCGCTGCGCAAGCCGGACCTGCTGCACAGCCTGACCATCCTGGAGGCGCCTGCTCCGGAGATTTTGCGACGATGCGGCGAGGACGACCATTATCGATCATTCCGGCAGATGAGCAGCGCCTATGTCAGTGCCTTCCAGGCCGGCCAATCCGACGCCATCGCAGCGATGATTGATTTCTATGGCGGCCCCGGCACGTTCGCGGCATGGCCCCCGCGCGTCCGCGACTATGCGATCGCCACGACTGCGGCCAATCTCATGGACTGGTCGTGTGCCTACGGCTTCGATCTGACACCGGCGCTGCTCGCGCGGATCTCAGTGCCTGTTCTCGTCGCGTATGGTGAATTAAGTCAT
Source organism: Bradyrhizobium sp. (assembly GCF_019244115.1). Taxonomy (GTDB): domain Bacteria; phylum Pseudomonadota; class Alphaproteobacteria; order Rhizobiales; family Xanthobacteraceae; genus Bradyrhizobium. Next base: position 13,999 of record NZ_JAFATE010000030.1, on the reverse strand, counting down.
CCGGCGCCACAACGCGCCAACGAACTGCTCGGGCGCAGCATCCCCGGCGGTCGCATTACCGTCATCCCGGGTGCCGCGCATTTCATGATTGCGACGCATGCGCGCGAAGTGGCACAGCTTGTGGCCGAGCACATCGATCGCACGCTCTCAGCGTCTTCGATTGAGGCAGCGGCGCGCTGAAGCGCGATGGGAACGTGTCGACCACCATCGCGCTTCAGGATCGAAAGGCGCCGAATTTGACGCTCGCATGACGACATTGCGGCACATCATGGCAAGCGCCCGAGCCTTCGCGTATCGGGCGGACGCAACGACGCACCAGATTAACCTGTCTAAATGCGCCTGCCGCGCACCACACCGACAATTGCCGACACCAGGAACAGAACGATCGCGATGAAGAAGATGATCTTCGCGATCTCGATCGATGCGCCGGCAACGCCGCCGAAGCCCAAAATACCGGCGATCAGCGCGATGACGAGGAACGTCACGACCCAGCCTAGCATGCTCAGAACCTCCCTCTTTTGCTGCGTGCGGCGCAGCCGGTGGCGACACTGCACAATGCGCAGGTGAACCCGCCGCGTCATGGCTGAAGAGACAAATCCGGGCGGCAAACGAATGTTCCGGTGCAGTCGGCGCCTGCGAAAAATCGCTGCCACGGGGAACAATTCTGTTTTTCGTTTTACGAAAATGACCCGCATTCGCGCTGCGTAATGGCGCAGGTTCGCCGCTGATCCGGCGAGCAAACGGCGAAGCTGCGACGGATCTTTGACATCGCACAGCACCACGAGCGCAGGGTGTGGCTTGCACTCAACAGCTGCGATGAATCTGTGATTTACTGCTGAACAATCTCGAAATCCGCGCGCGTGACCAGCTTTCGACATGAAGATCGATATGAATATCTCCTGTACCCGAAGTTCGCCGCATTCGATGCGAACGGACTTCGGAATACGAAAGCCGCCAGCGGGTTGATACGTCTGGTGCGGGTTGGTTCAGAAGTCCTCTTTTTTCAATCGCGGCGACAATGAAGGGGACAGACCACTGTACTGGAATGCGAGTGAGTTCCCGAGTGTCTTCTGAGGGGAGGCATTTCATGATGGTTGCAAGAAGCCTGTTGTGGCTGTCGCTCTACCTTTCGCTCCTCTCCAGCGCAGGCGTGCCGCTGCATGCGCAGAGCAGGACCGCGCTGCAATTGCCGCCGCTTGCGGACCAGGTTCAGCCGCCGCAGCGCGCCGAGGCCGCTCCGCCACCCGCCTTGGCGCCGGCGCCCCCGCCGCAGATGCCGCTCGACTTCGATATTGCGATCCAGAAGGCCGCCGACGATCTCTTGTCCAAGGCGCGGCTCGACGATTCGGTTGAGGAAGTGAACATCGTGATCGATCCGCTGATCGACGGCGTGACCGGCGCACAGTCGAGCGCGACGCATCTCGAGGAGCGGCGCATCGTCGAACTGGTCAAGAACCGCTATCCGCGCTTTCGCGTCGTGCCGTTCTCTCCGGAATCGATCCTGCTCAAGCAGCCGCTGGTCCTGATCGGCACCTTCACGCCGATCAACAATGACGGCGACGCGAGCGGGCCTCGCGACGCCTATCGCATCTGCCTGGCGCTGGCCGACCTCGGCAGGCAGACCATCGTTTCCAAGGGCTCTGCGCGTGCCCTGCCCGAAGGCGTCGACCCGACGCCCGACAGTTTTTTCAAGGACAGCCCCGGCTATGCAAGGGACCCTGCGACCGAGGCCTATGTGAAGAGCTGTCAGGAGAAAAGGATCGGCGACAGTTTCGACCAGGCCTATTCCGAAGGCATTCTGGCCGCGACTTTGGTCAATCAGGGTATCGAGGCCTATAATGCCGGCCGCTACCGGGCGGCGCTCGATCTCTACATGCGCGCCGTGGTGATGCCCGGCGGCGAACAACTGCGCGTGTTCAACGGAATCTATCTTGCGAGCTACAAGCTTCATCGTACCAGGACGGCGATGGACGCATTCGGCAGGATGATCGACTTCGGGCTGAAGAACAGCGACTATCTCGCGATCAAGTTCCTGTTCAAGCCGGGCTCGACCCAGTTCTACAACGACAAGGGCGAGCACGCGCCCTACAATGCCTGGATCGGCAAGATCGCCGAGCGGACCGCCACCAACCAGAGCTGTCTGGAGGTGATCGGCCACACCAGCGCCACCGGCCTGCCCGCGCTGAATGACCGCCTCTCCGTGCTGCGCGCGGACTTCATCAAGGAGCGCGTCGAAGCCGAGGAGAGCAGCCTGCAGGGACGCCTGCTGGCCAGCGGCAAGGGCTCCCGCGAGATGCTCGTCGGCACCGGCCGCGACGATCCGAGTGATGCGCTGGATCGCCGCGTCGAGTTCAAGATCCTGCGCTGCCAAGCCTGAACTTGACAGTCAGACTGTGACGTCGAAACGGGGATGCATGAAGGACTGAGGCGACAATGACGCGGCCTTGCGCGACAAACGCCGCGTGGATGCTACCGGGCGGCGTTGACTTGCCGGGCGCGCTTTCGAATATCGCGGCGAAACCTTGTGGAGATTCACATGTTCGTTCGCCGCCTGCTTGCCGCCACGCTGGTCCTGAGTTGCATGTCGATCTTGCCGGCCGCCGCGGCACAGACAGCCACCGCAGTTTCGGCCGCGCACCCGACCACCTACAAGACTGTTGCCGTCAACGGGCTCAATATCTTTTATCGGGAAGCAGGTCCTGACAATGCGCCAGTGATCCTGCTGCTGCACGGCTTCCCGTCGTCGTCGCGCATGTTCGACCGCCTGATGCCGCTGCTCGCCGACCGCTATCATCTGATTGCGCCCGACTATCCTGGCTTTGGCAATTCAGAAGCGCCACCGCCTGACAAGTTCAGCTATGCATTCGCAGGGATCGCGGACGTCGTGGACGCCTTCACGCAAAACCTCCACCTCGACCGCTACGCGCTCTATGTCCAGGACTATGGCGGCCCGGTCGGCTACCGGCTCGCAGTCGCGCATCCGGAGCGGGTGACTGCGCTCATCGTCCAGAATGCCGTAGCGCATGAGGAGGGACTCGGCCGGCTCAAGGGCGCACGCACTGGCTTCTGGGCCGACCGCGCCGCCAACGAGAAGTCATACCGTGACGGACTTGGGTCGCCGGAACGCGGCAGGGTCCGCCATGTCGGCAGTTCGCCGCATCCCGAGCGCTACGACCCCGATCTGTGGCAGGACGAGGTCGCGTTCTTAGGCCGGCCCGGCGAGGCCGATATCCAGTCCGACCTGTTTTATGACTACCGCACCAACCTCGATGCCTACCCGGCATGGCAGGCATGGCTCCGCGAACGCCAGCCGCCGACGCTGATCGTCTGGGGGCGCTACGACCCCGTGTTCGACATCGCCGAGGTCGCGGCGCTCCAGCATGACGTGCCGAAGGCGGAGGTCCATGTGCTGGACGCCGGTCATTTCGCGCTCGATGAATCGGCTGATGACATTGCCAGGCTGATGCGCGGCTTCCTGGCGCGCCTGCCCCGGGCCGCAATGAAAGGTACGGGCTCGCCGAGCCGATTGCGGCAGGGCATCGGGTTCCACGGATAAGTCTGTAAAACCGGCGCCGGCGTCCCCATATGCGCTCAATCCCTGCTATGAAGCCTCCCCTTCGCGGCCTCACGGTGCCATCGTGGGGTGGTAAGTATGATTCGCATGACCGAGCCGAACCAGCTGAGACCCGTCCCAGACCACCGACCCGCAGCCGGCGGCATTGCCGCGCGAGCGCGCGCCGCGGCGGGGCCAAAGTATCTCGACGGGCTCAACCCCGAACAGCGCGAGGCGGTGGAGACGCTGGACGGCCCGGTCCTGGTGCTGGCCGGCGCCGGAACGGGCAAGACGCGGGTGCTGACTACGCGCATCGCCCACATCCTGAGCCAGGGGCGCGCCCGCCCGGGCGAGATTCTCGCCGTCACCTTCACCAACAAGGCGGCGCGCGAGATGAAGCTGCGACTCTCCCAGATGCTCGGCCAGGCGGTCGAGGGCATGCCGTGGCTCGGCACCTTCCATTCGATCGGCGGGCGGATCCTGCGCAGCCATGCCGAGATGGCGCAGCTGAAGTCGAACTTCACCGTGCTCGACGTCGACGACCAGATCCGGCTGCTGAAGCAGCTGCTGCAGGCCGAGGACATCGACGAAAAGCGCTGGCCGGCGCGGATGCTGGCGGGCCTGATCGACGGCTGGAAGAACCGCGGGCTGATGCCAGGCCAGGTTCCCGCAGGCGAAGCCGCCACGTTCGCCAACGGCAAGGGCGGCAAGCTCTATGCGAGCTATCAGGAGCGGCTGAAGATCCTCAACGCGGCGGACTTTGGCGATCTCCTGCTCGAGAACATCCGCATCTTTCGCGAGCACGCCGACGTGCTGCGGCAGTATCAGGGCCGCTTCAGGTTCATCCTGGTCGATGAGTACCAGGACACCAATGTGGCGCAATATCTCTGGCTGCGGCTGCTGGCGCAGGCGCCATCCTGTTCAACCTCCCCCCGCTTGCGGGGAGAGGTCGGATTGCGAAGCAATCCGGATGAGGGGGACTCTCCACAAGCTGTGCTCTTGGAGACTCCCCCTCACCCCGACCCTCTCAGCACGAGCTCCGCTCGTCGCGACCCCGCAAGCGGGGAGAGCGAGAAGGCACCTCCCAAAAACATCTGCTGCGTCGGCGACGACGACCAGTCGATCTATGGCTGGCGCGGCGCCGAGGTCGACAACATCCTGCGCTTCGAGCACGATTTTCCCGGCGCGAAAGTCATTCGGCTGGAGCGCAATTACCGCTCCACCGGCCACATCCTTGCCGCGGCCTCGCATCTGATCGCGCATAATGAAGGCCGCCTCGGCAAGACGCTGCGCACCGAGGACGTCGCGGGCGAGAAGGTCACCGTGACCGGCGCCTGGGATTCCGAGGAGGAGGCGCGCGGCATCGGCGAAGAGATCGAGGAGCTGCAGCGCAAGGGCCAGAACCTCAACGAGATCGCCATTTTGGTGCGCGCGTCCTACCAGATGCGCGAGATCGAGGACCGCTTCGTCACGCTCGGACTGAACTATCGCGTGATCGGCGGCCCGCGCTTCTACGAGCGCGCGGAAATCCGCGACGCGCTGGCCTATCTGCGCGTGATCTCCTCGCCATCAGACGACCTCGCCTTCGAGCGTATCGTCAACGTGCCTAAGCGCGGGCTCGGCGATGCCACCGTGCAGCTGTTGCACGACCATGCCCGCAAGCGCCGCATTCCGCTGTTCGAGGCGGCGCGCGCGGTGGTCGAGACCGACGAATTGAAGCCGAAGGCGCGCGGTTCGTTGCGCGACCTCATCCTGCAATTCGACCGCTGGCGCGCGCAGAGCGAGGTCACCTCGCATACCGAACTCGCCGAAATCATGCTGGACGAGAGCGGCTACACCGAGATGTGGCAGAAGGACCGCTCGGCGGATGCCGCGGGCCGGCTGGACAACCTGAAAGAGCTGGTGCGCTCGATGGAGGAGTTCGAGAACCTGCAAGGATTTTTGGAGCACATCGCGCTGGTGATGGACCGCGACGGCGATGCCAATGACGAGGCGGTGTCGCTGATGACCCTGCATTCAGCTAAGGGTCTCGAGTTCGACAATGTGTTCCTGCCGGGCTGGGAGGAAGGCCTGTTTCCGAGCCAGCGCACGCTCGACGAACAGGGCCGCGCCGGCCTGGAGGAAGAGCGCCGCCTCGCCCATGTCGGGCTCACCCGGGCTCGGCGCCGCGCAAAAATCTATTTCGCAACCAACCGGCGCATTCACGGCACCTGGTCCACCACGATGCCGTCGCGCTTCCTCGACGAACTGCCGCCGGCCAGCGTCGAGGTCACCGAGTCCAAGGGCGGCTCGGGCTGGGGCGGCGGCTATGCGACCTCGCGATTCGACAATCTGGACTCCTTCGGTTCGAGCTACTCGACGCCGGGCTGGCAACGCGCCCAGGCCAATCGTGGCCGCAGCGGCGGCGGCCAGGCGCGCGGCGGCTTTGACGAGGACCAGTCGCCGTTTGGCGCGCGCGGCGACTTCGGCGGCGGCTATTCGCGCAGCAAGCGCGCGCCCATGACGATCGAGGGCGAACTGGTGGCGAAATCCACCGGGACGGTGTCCGAATTCGCGCTGGGCGACCGCGTGTTTCATCAGAAGTTCGGCTATGGCAACGTCGTGCGGGTCGACGGCAACAAGCTCACCATCGCCTTCGACAAGGCTGGCGAGAAGAACGCGATCGACACCTATGTGCGGCGCGCGTGAGGGCACGGCCCTAAGCCGGCGCTTGACCGGGCCAGGCGGCGCGACAGCTCCTCCGAGCACATCCTGCGGACCAGCCGAAACTAGCCACAGCTCTGTCTTTTGTGGGTCTTGACCGTGGCCGACCTGATCGGTTCAGATGGCGCCATGGTTCGGGGAGGGGTGATCCTGATCGGGTTTGCGCTCGCTGCGCCGTCGCTGGCGGTTGCGGAGACGATGAGCTTTGGCGACGCGGCCGCACTGCTCGCGAACAGCTGCGCCACGGAAATCGACGCCAATTGCCGCGGCGTCAGCCTGGATTCCAACCGCCTGAAAGAGTGCCTGTCGCGCAATCAGGACGTGCTGTCACCGCAGTGCAAATCCGACTATCTCAGAAGTTTTGATGCGATCCAGAAACGGATCGCGGCGCGCGTGGCGGTCGCCAACGCCTGCACGCGGGAAATCGTCAAGCTGTGCGCCGGTTCGCCGAAAGAGACCAGCAAATCGATCCCCTGCCTGACGACGACCAAGGGCGTGAGCGCGCGCTGCCTGCAGGCGATGAGCGATGCGGGGTACCGATGAGGGCCGCCACCACGCAGCTGCGTCGCATCGGCCTGCTCGCGGCCTGCCTGCTGGGCTTTGCCATGGCGCCCTCTCCGGTCCGCAGCCAGACCGCCGTCAAGCGTGATGACGTCATCGAGCAGCTCAGCCGTTTCGACGCCGCTCCCGAGATCGACGTCGCGGCCTTGCGGCAACAAGTCGCGGAGCGCGCGAAGGCGCGCTCGCGGAGCGAGCCGCCAGCACAGAAACGGCCGCTGATCGCCCCCGACCTTTTGGCGCTGCCGACCTTTTCGGTCGACATCCAGTTCGACACCGACACGCCGATCGTGCGCCCCGAATCCTATCAGGCGCTCGGACGCATCGCGGACGCGCTGGTGCATGCGCGGCTGCTACCTTACGGATTTTTGATCGTCGGTCACATCGAGGCGAACGGCAAGCGCGAGAGCAATGCATTGCTCAGCCAGCGGCGTGCCGATGCGATCCGCGACGTGCTGGTCAACACTTTCAAGATCTCATCGAAGCGCCTGCAATCGCTCGGCCTCGGCGAGGAGCAGCTGCTCGATGCCGCGCACCCCACCGCGCCGGTCAATCAGCAGATCCAGATCCTGACAATCGCAAAAGCGCTGTAGCGATCCGCTCGCGTGGGATGCCACGGCATGCGCCCGCTCGACACGGGCTGATAAATCGCTGGCGCGAGGTCGGTGTCGGGTTCCAATGGCGCATTAATCGTGCTTTGTCGATCCGTTGACTTGATGCTATACCGCCGTTCCACCTTTGATCGATTGCCGTGCGAGTTTATGCGGATATGAGTGAATTGTTTCGACGCCAGCTCGTCGACTACGTCGAATATCACCGTGACCCGTTGAACGGCTTGCTGCATGTCGTCGGCATCGTTTGCCTGTTCCTGGCCGCGGTCCTCCCGCTGAGCTTGTGGCATATTGACGCGTTCGGCACCCAGATCAGCCTCTCGGTCGTCATGGCGTTGCCGGTGCTGATCTACTGGATTCTGCTCGACAAGGCGCTGGGCACGGCGATCCTGGGCGCCGCTGTTCTGCTGCTGCTGGCGGCAAAACTTATCATTGAACATGTCGGGACCACCACAATGTGGTCACTATTCGCCACGCTGCTGATCGTGGGCGTCGCCGCGCAGATCGTCGGCCATCAGGTCTTCGAGCGGCGGCAGCCGTCGCTGGTGGACAATCCGACGCACCTGTTGCTCGGACCGCCCTTCGTGATGGCAAAATTGTTTATTGCGCTTGGTTTTCGACGCGATCTGGCCGCGATCATCGAGCCGAAATGGCCGGCCAATTCGCTCTCGTCTGATCACACTAAGAGCGGACCAACTTTCAACTCATAATGCACGTACTCGTCACTGGCGGCAGCGGTTTCATCGGACAGCATCTCGTCTCGGCGCTCACGGCACGGGGCCAGAAGGTGCGTGTCCTCGACGTACGCACGCCGGCGCACGTCGTTCCCGAAATCGAGTTCATCCAGGGCTCGGTGCTCGATCCCGTCGCGGTGGACGGGGCGATGGCCGACGTCGGCGCAGTCTATCATCTCGCGGGATTGCCCGGGATGTGGATGCGGGACAAGGAAGACTTTCACCGGGTCAATTGCGTCGGCACCGAGATGATGCTCGCGGCGGCGAAGCAGCGCGGCGTTGCGCGATTTCTGCACTGCTCGACCGAGTCGATCCTGTTTCGCGCCATGGATTCGCAGGGCGCAGGTTCGGATGACGATCTGCAGCCGGCGCAAATGATGCCCGGCGCCTACACCCGCTCCAAGGCGCTCGCCGAGGAGCGGGCGCTGGAGGCGGCGGCGTCAGGCTTCCCGGTGGTCGTCGGCACGCCGACCATGCCGATCGGCCCGCATGATCACGGGCTGACGCCGCCGTCGGCGATGCTCCGGCATTTCCTCAACAGCCGGGTTCAGCTCTATCTCGACTTCATCGTGAACCTCGTCGACGTGCGCGACGTGGCCGCGGGCCTGATCCTCGCCATGGAGCGCGGACGGGTCGGCCAGCGCTACGTGCTGGGCGGCGAAAGCATCCGTCTCCGCCGGGTGCTCCGCCACGTCGCCGCGATCAGCGGCCGCCGCCATCTTGCCATTTCCGTCCCCGGCAAGGTCGCGGAGCTCGCCGCCACCATGCTCGACTTCATCGCCGACAACATCACGCGGCGGCCGCCGAGCGGCACCGCCGAAGGCGTTCGGATCGCGCTGCGGGCCACCGATCTGTCGATCGAGAAGGCGCGCAGCGAGCTCGGCTACGTGCCGCGGCCGATCGAGCCCACGCTGCGCGAAACGCTCGCCTATCTGCGCAATGCAGAGAACAATGACGCCATGTTCGACGTGGGAAAGCGTGCCCTCGGCACCGCGGCCCACTAATCGACATGACATCTGATCCACCCAGCATTTGAGATTCGAGGCATGTCCGGCGATCAAAGCCAATCGATTGCGTCTGCGTTCAGCGGGTGGACCACGACCTGGCCCACCGAGCTCCTGGCCCTGATCTGGCTGGGCTTTCTTGCGAGCTGGGTCGCGGCATCATTCTGGTCCGGCCAGACCAAGAAGCACGTGATGACGCTCGCGTCCGCGCGCTACCGTATTCCCATCGGGCTCGGCGCTGTACTGTTCACGCCCGTGACCTCGCACATATTGGGTGAGAAGCCGCTCTGGGTGTTCGGCAATCTCGGCGTCTATCTGCTGGCGCTCGTCGCGCTCGCGGGGATCGCCTTCACCTGGTGGGCGCGGATCCATCTCGGGCGCTTCTGGTCCAATGCCATCACGCACAAGGAAGGCCACCGGGTGATCGACACGGGCCCCTACGGCCTCGTGCGTCATCCAATCTATACCGGGCTGATCACCGGCATGCTCGCGACCGGAATTGCGGTCGGAACGGTGACGGCGATCCTCGGCGCAATCCTGATTTCCGCCGGCATGTGGCAGAAGGCACGCATGGAAGAAGTGTTCTTGATGGCCGAGCTCGGCGCCGACGCCTACGGCTCGTATCGTCGCCGCGTTCCGATGCTGATTCCGTTCCTGCCGATGGGCTGAGACGCGACCATCGTACCTGCTCCGTAGATCCGCGCTAAATATCGCACCGTCATTCCGCAGCGGTCCGAAGGACCGAACCCGGAAATCTCGAGATTCCGGGTTCGCCTCTCCGAGGCGCCCCGGAATGACGATGTCAGCGCTTCACCGCGGACGCCTGCTGTGAGGCGGCGGCCGGCGCCGCCGTCGGCGCAGCTGCGGGCGGCTGCAGATGCCGCGGCACCACGATGCGCTGGCCGGCCGCAAGCTGCGCATTCTGCGCCAGCTGGTTGGCCTGCATCAGCGACCACATCGGGACGTGATTGTCCGCCGCAAGCTTTTGCAGCGTCTCGCCGCGCCGGGCCGCCTGCGCGGTGCCGCTGTCCCACAGCTCCACCGTCGCATCCGGCGGCACCACGTAGCGCAGCGGCACCGGGCTGGCGCCCGACGTCGCCGGCACCTTCGCGATCTCGGTGATCATGCCGACCAGCTGCGCGTGGACATAGTCCAGCTTGTCGATGTTGATGTGCGTGACTTCGTCATGATCCTTCATGTCGAAGCTTGCATAGTGGCCGTGATAGCCCGGCTCGGCGACGATGTCTCCGCCGCCGAGAACGCTGGTCGACAGGAAGATGTTGATGAAGCGCTCGACATTGAGCGGCACTTTTGGGCTCGCATGCGCCGGATCGACGGTCACGACCAGGCTGACCGGGATGTTCTGCTCCTGCAGGATCTCTGCAAAGGTCAGCGCGCAAAGCCCGCCCATCGAGTGGCCGATCAGGATGATCGGCGCAGGCTCCGCGCGGTAGTCCTGGATCGCCTGATCCGCCACGAATCGGCAAATGGTGAACTCCCAGACGCTCGCCTTGACACCGGCCTGCTCGAGCCGATCGGTGAGCTTGTCCATGCCGCGCGAGAAGATCGGACCGAGCGCACCGCGAAACAGATAGGCCCGCGCCTGTGGCTGCGGCTGGCTGTCGATCTCGCCGCCCTGGGACGATGGCGTGGGCGCGGCAGCCGGCGCAATGCCGGTTGCCGCCACATGCGTGCCGGCCTGCGCGGGCTGCGACCGGCTCGCCATGGGATAGGCGAGACACCATGTCGATAGCGCAAGAGCCGCAATTCGGGACTGTGTGAACATGCGCCTTCCGCTCGCATCGCATAGCGTGAGGAGCAGGTGCTTCCGCCTCACGCCACCCGCGTTTTCTCCGACGACTTGGCGGAATTTGAGGCGCAAGGCCTTGTTTTAGCCCTAATTAGTCGCTCCCGCCGGTGCGCGCTCCAAGCCTCATCACGCCGATCGCCGACTGCGACCTTGCGACCGGGGTCCGCTGGCGACCGAACACGACCGCATCGATCGCCGCGATCACCTTCTGCTGCATCATGAGATTCTTGTCGATCGTCAGATGGCCGACGCCGGCGCCGCCGACATCGACATTGTCCAGCTTGCCGCGAAAATCCGCCGTCCGCGTCACCGGCTCGCCGGCGCCGCTCGCGACATAGAAGTTGATGTAGTGCTCGGCGCTGCCCGCAAGCCTGGTGCGGAAAACCGAGTCGAGGCCGATCACCAGCTTGACCGGCACGCCGAGCTGACTGAGCTTGGCCACCATGTCGGGTAATGCGGTCGCACCCGAGGAATGGCCGACGAGGACGATCGTCTTGATCTGTCCGCTCCTGTAGCCCTCTGCGGCGTCATTGGCGAGTGACGACCAGGACACGAAGTTGGCGACCGTCGCTGGAATGCCCTGCGCCTGCAGCTTAGCGGCGATGTCGTCGAGCCCGAGTGAAAAGATGTTGAGCACGCCGCGCAAAAGATAGACATGCGTCGTGCTGGCGGGGTTTTGGGGCGCAGCAGCGACCGGTCCCGCCAGAAAAGTCAGCATCAATGGCAATGAGAAAAGCACCGCTCGCAATCGCCGCGCGGCCGACGACAACGTGGCGTCGGTTCCAATGGTGCAGCCATATGGCGTCATCGGTCCTCCTGGGCGGCGAAAATATGCGCGGCCCGGACCGTATCCCCGGCGTGCTCGCACATGCAACATGAGAGAATTGATGGCGGCGATCTTACCGCGACGACGTGACTCTCCTGCAACACAATGGCGACTGCTGCCACTATGCTGCCTTAAAGGTGAATCGATTCGCGCAAATCTGTCCACGCCAATTGCGCTCACGCCATCACACTCCTATCTGTCGAAGCGTCGCTTGCCTCGTGCCGTGCCGCTTGCCCGCGACTGCATCGTCCTTCCACATCCGCTTCGATCCTCTATGGCTCCCATCATTTCCGTTGCAAAACTTTCGAAGATTTATGGCTCCGGCTTCAAGGCGCTGAACAACATCGACCTCGAGATCAGGCGCGGCGAGATTTTTGCCCTGCTCGGCCCCAACGGCGCCGGCAAGACCACGCTGATCAGCATCGTCTGCGGCATTGCCAATCCGAGCCAGGGCAGCGTCACGGTCGGCGGCCATGACATCATCAAGGACTATCGTGCGGCCCGCTCGCTGATCGGCCTCGTGCCGCAGGAGCTGCACACCGACGCGTTCGAGACGGTGTGGGCGACCGTGAGTTTCAGCCGCGGGCTGTTCGGCAAGCCGAAGAACCCGGCCCATATCGAGAAGGTGCTGAAAGACCTCTCGCTGTGGGACAAGAAGGACTCCAAGATCGTCACGCTGTCCGGCGGCATGAAGCGGCGCGTGATGATCGCAAAAGCGCTGTCGCACGAGCCGCAGGTGCTGTTCCTCGACGAGCCGACCGCCGGCGTCGACGTCGAGTTGCGCAAGGGCATGTGGGAGGTGGTGCGGCAGCTGCAGGCCGCCGGCGTCACCATCATCCTCACCACGCATTACATCGAAGAGGCCGAGGAGATGGCCGATCGCATCGGCGTCATCAACAAGGGCGAAATTATCCTGGTCGAGGACAAGGCGGCCTTGATGCAGCAGCTCGGCAAGAAGCGCCTGACGCTCCACCTGCCGCAGAAGATCGAGGCGCTTCCGCCGGCACTCGCTCCCTATCAACTGGCGCTCTGCGAGGGCGGCGACCGCCTGATCTACGATTACGACACCAAGGTCGAGCGCACCGGCATCACCAGCCTGCTCTCCGATCTGCGCAGCGCCGGCATCCGTTTCACCGATCTCGAAACCACGCAATCCTCGCTCGAAGACATTTTTGTCAGCCTGGTGCGGCGAAATTGATGGGCAGTCATTGGCAATATGAACCTCAGAGCAATCCAAGCAATCTACCGGTTCGAAATGGCGCGCACCTGGCGGACGCTGCTGCAGAGCATCGTCTCGCCCGTGGTGTCGACCTCGCTTTATTTCGTGGTGTTCGGCGCCGCGATCGGCTCGCGCATATCGCAGATCGAGGGCGTCAGCTACGGCACCTTCATCGTGCCGGGCCTCGTGATGCTCTCGGTCCTGACCCAGAGCATCGCGAACGCCTCGTTCGGCATCTACTTCCCGAAATTCGTCGGCACCATCTACGAGATCCTGTCGGCGCCGATCTCCTATCTCGAGATCGTGCTGGGCTATGTCGGCGCGGCGGCGACCAAGTCGATCATTCTCGGCCTGATCATTCTGGCCACCGCCAGCCTGTTCGTGCCGCTGCACATCCATCACCCCGTTTGGATGCTGACCTTTCTGGTGCTCACCGCCGTCACCTTCAGCCTGTTCGGCTTCATCATCGGCATCTGGGCCGATGGTTTTGAGAAGCTGCAGATGATCCCGATGCTGGTGGTGACGCCGCTCACCTTCCTCGGCGGCAGCTTCTATTCGGTGAACATGCTGCCCTCGCCCTGGCACACCATCACGCTGCTCAATCCCGTGGTCTATCTGATCTCCGGTTTCCGCTGGAGTTTTTACGAGATCGCCGACGTTAGCGTCGTCCTGAGCCTCGGCATGACCATCGCATTCCTTGCCATCTGCCTCGTCATCGTGGGATGGATTTTTAAGACCGGCTACCGGCTGAAGAACTGACGCGAAGCGTCTTCCCCGGGGCGATGCGCAGCATCGAACTCTGGTGCGCAATTGCGCACCTGAGAATCTCGAGACTCCGGGTTCGCCTCTTCGAGGCGCCCCGGAATGACAGCGTTCTAGTTGAAGCAGTGGTAATAGCCGTAGCTGTCGTAATAGCCGCGGCAGCGATAATGATGCCGATAGGTCCGATGCGGAACGCCGAGCACACCTTCGACCGCGCCG
>NZ_JAFATE010000853.1 GCF_019244115.1 Bradyrhizobium sp. | reverse complement strand
TTCGCCTTGGCGCGGAATGCCGACGCAGTAGGGCGCCGTCGACAGACGCTTTTCGACGCCGCCGAACGGGGCGACCAGCAGCGAGCCCGCCGCATTGACGAAATGCACCGACACCAGGCCCTCGGCCGCCGCCATCTCGGCCCAGTCGCCGACCCGGCCGATATGGCCGGCATTGCGCAGCGCGACGGCCGCAAGCCCGGCTTTCTTGCATTTCTCAATGCCGATCTTCACCGCGACCGGCGCCACCGTCTGGCCATAGCCGAACTTGCCGTCGACCACCGCGAGCGAGGGCGTATCGACCACGACCTCCGCGGTCTGGTTCGGCACCACCGAGCCCATCTTCTTCCAGCGGATGTAGACCGGCACGCGGATCACACCGTGGCTGTCATGGCCGGTCAGGTTGGCGGTCGCAAGATAGCTCGCAATGCGCCGCGCCTCCTCCGGCGCAGACTCCGCGTGGGCAAAAACATCGGCAACGAAATCGATGAGGTTTTCGACCTTGATGATGACCATATCGGGTCTTTATTCCCTTGGGCTCGCGCCGATGGGAGCAGCCCGGTTTTCCTTCCTATCGCCGATTTTCGTCATCGGCCGGGCCGGCACTTTGAGCGGAAAAAGACATGCCTGTCCATCGCAGACCCCTGGATGAGCATCATGCAAAAATGCACTCACTCAGGCGTCTTCCTCGTCCGCAACGGCGCCCTGTTCCATCCCGGAAAGGCTCTGCTCCAACGCTGCCAGCATCTCCTGCAGTTCGGCGAGCTTGCGGGCGCCGTAGCGCTTTGTGATCGCCGCATAGATCGCCTCCGACGTCGGCGCCACCGCGGCCATCAGCTTGAGACCCTTGGCGGAAATCGACACCACACCGCGGCGCTGGTCCGCCGGATCGGTCCGCCGTTCGATCAGCTGGCGCGCCTCAAGATCCCTGAGGATGCGCGAGAGACTGGGGCCGAGCAGAAAAGCCATGCGCGCAAGCTCCGACACTTCGACGGCCTCGATCGCCGCCAGCGCGCGCAGGATGCGCCATTGCTGTTCGGTCAGGCCGTGATTACGCAATGATGGCCGAAACTGCCGCATCACCGCCTCGCGTGCGCGGAGCAGCGACATCGGCAAGGAGCGGGAGAAATCCCGCATCGGCACGCGCCGCTCGGCGCCCTGCGAAAGTGAAGCATCCGTCTTGCGCGACATCGTCACTCGTCCGTCACCGTCGAACATTTTGCAATGCAATAACGCACAATGCGTTTGATCACCATAATTTAACATGTTAATCATTTCTCGCATCTCTTTTCGCCACGATCCAGGCCGATTACGGCCCTTACGGCTCGATGAGCTGTCACTTCGCTTGAGCTTTGATCGACGGGAGAAATCCGGCCATGCCCCATTTCACAATCGAATATTCCGCCAACCTCGAAGAGACGGTAGCCATGAGCGAGGTCTGCGAGACCGTACGCCGAGCGGCGGTGGAAACCGGTATCTTTCCCGTCGGCGGCATTCGCGTGCGCGCGATCGCCTGCAAGCATTACGCGATCGCCGACGGCCGCAACGACCATGCGTTCCTCGCGATGCTGCTGCGGCTCGGCGAAGGCCGCGACCTCGCCGCACGCAAGAAGGCGGGCGAACATATTTTTCGCGCGCTGTCCGCCTATCTGGATCCTGTGTTTGCCAGCAGCAAGTTCGCGCTGTCGTTCGACATGCAGATCAACGACAAGGAAACCAGCTTCAAGCGCAACAACATTCATGAGGCTTTGAAAGCGGAGGCGGTGCATGGATAAGGTCACGCCGAAAACCGATCTTTACCAGGCCAATCTCGATCGTGTCGCGCCACTGCTCAAGGCGCTGCGCGCGGACGGCATCGGCCACATGATTGGCGGCAGGGTGGTGGCCTCGATCTCGGGTGAGACGTTTGAGACCACTTCGCCGATCGACGGCGCGGTTCTCGCATCGGTGGCGCGCGGCAACGCTGAGGATGTGGACCGCGCGGCGACCGCGGCCGCGCTCGCCTTCAAACCCTGGCGGGACATGCCGGCATCGATGCGCCGAAAACTCCTGCATCGGGTAGCGGACGCGATCGAGGACCGCGCCGACGACATCGCGGTGCTCGAATGCGTCGACACCGGGCAGGCCCATCGCTTCATGGCCAAGGCCGCGATCCGGGCTGCGGAAAACTTCCGCTTCTTCGCCGACAAGTGCACGGAGGCCCGCGACGGCCTGAACACGCCGAGCGAGGAGCACTGGAACGTCTCCACCCGCGTGCCGATCGGGCCGGTCGGCGTGATCACGCCGTGGAATACGCCGTTCATGCTGTCGACCTGGAAGATTGCGCCGGCGCTGGCGGCCGGCTGCACTGTCGTGCACAAGCCCGCGGAATGGTCGCCGGTCACCGCCGATCTCCTTGCCAAGCTCGTGAAGCAGGCTGGCATTCCCGATGGCGTGCTCAACACCGTTCACGGATTCGGTGAAGAGGCCGGCAAGGCGCTGACCGAGCACCCCGCAATCAAGGCGATCGGCTTTGTCGGCGAGAGCGCGACCGGTTCGGCGATCATGGCACAGGGCGCGCCGAACCTGAAGCGCGTGCATTTCGAGCTCGGCGGCAAGAACCCGGTCATCGTGTTCGACGATGCCGATATCGAGCGCGCGCTCGACGCCGTCGTGTTCATGATCTACTCGCTGAATGGCGAGCGCTGCACCTCGTCGTCGCGGCTACTGATTCAGCAGAGCATTGCCGACCGCTTCATCGAGAAGCTTGCGGCGCGGGTGAAGGCGCTGAAGGTCGGCCATCCCCTGGATCCCGCAACCGAGATCGGCCCCCTCATCCATGTGCGGCATCTGGAAAAGGTATGCACCTATTTCGACGTCGCGCGCCAGGACGGCGCTACCATTGCCGTGGGCGGCAGCGTGCATGACGGGCCGGGCGGCGGCCATTACGTGCAGCCGACGCTGGTGACCGGCGCTAATGGCAAGATGCGGATCGCGCAGGAGGAGGTGTTCGGCCCGTTTTTGACCGTGATTGCCTTCCGCGACGAGAGCGACGCGATCGCGATCGCCAACGACGTGAAATACGGCCTGACCGGCTATGTCTGGACGGGCGACATGGGCCGCGCCTTGCGCGTCGCGGATGCGCTGGAGGCGGGCATGATCTGGCTCAACTCGGAAAACGTCCGCCATCTGCCGACCCCGTTCGGCGGCATGAAGGCCTCCGGGATCGGCCGCGACGGCGGCGATTATTCGTTCGACGTCTACATGGAAACCAAGCACGTCTCGCTGGCGCGGGGCACGCACAGGATTCAGCGACTGGGAATTTGATGATCACGTCGTTCCGGGGCGCGCAAAGCGCGAACCCGGAACCTCGAGATTCCGGATTAGATGCTGCGCATCGCCCCGGAATGACCGGAGGAAACCCCATGCCCATTCCAAAGCACGTCTTCGATCCGCCATTCAACATCATTCGCTGCAGCCATGCGGTGCTTGATGTGACCGACCTCAGGCTCAGCCGCGAGTTTTACGAGACTGCCGTGGGGCTGCATGTCGAGGATGCCGATGACACCGCCGTCTATCTGCGCGGCAGCGAGGAGCATCAGCATCATTCGCTGGTGCTGCGCCGGGCCGATGTTCCGGCCTGCAATCGGCTCGGCTTCAAGGTCGGCAACGAAGCCGACCTCGACAAGGCCGCCAGCTTTTTTTCGGAGAACGGCATCACCTACGCCTTCGCCGACCAGCCGTTCCAGGGCCGCACGCTGCAGTTCACCGACCCCTTCGGCTTCCAGATCGAACTTTACGCGTCGATGGAAAAGCGCCCGCATCTGTTGCGCCGCTACGATCTCTACAAGGGTTGCCATCCGCAGCGGCTCGATCATTTCAACGTGTTCGCCGCCGAGGTGCAGGACACCATGGATTTTTATGCCCGGCTGGGCTTCCGCCTGACCGAGTATGCCGAGGAGGACGGCCCGAACGGGCGCATCGCCGCGGCGTGGCTGCATCGCAAGGGCAATGTGCACGA
>NZ_JAFATE010000616.1 GCF_019244115.1 Bradyrhizobium sp. | reverse complement strand
CATCATGATTGGGGTCCGCCCGCGCGAGACCCCGAAATCGTGACCACGGACGCGACGGCACAAACGCTGCCCAACGCGAGCCCGCATTTCCGGCTTGGCCCCACCGCGGCGGTCCTTGTCGCAGCGGCAATGCTGATGCTTGTCTTCCCCGACTGCACGAGGGGCATCGGCACCCCGCGACAACAGCGGGCCTGGCGTTGTCGCCGATTACCAAAGCACAGAGTTCCTGCTGCCACGGCGTCCCGGTGATTATCTCAAACACCCGCGCGAGGTGGTCGCGCGACGGCTGCTCGCGGCGCATCGCGATCAAAGCATTGCGGCTCCCACGCGCGCGTTCGAGGGCGGCGGACGCGTGTGTGACTTCAGCGAACCCCGAACTCGCGGCGCTCGGCGCTATAAGCAGTCCTCGCGCAATACCCGCCGCCGAGGCGAATGCCTGAGGAGCAAATTATGGCCGACAGCGTTTTCCATCCCGAGTTCAAGGCGATGCCCTATTGGTGGGAAGCCTGGCGCCCGACCGCTGAGGGGGCTGAGGCCTCGCTGCCGGCACGTGCTGACGTGGCCATCGTCGGCGCCGGCTATGCCGGCCTCTCGGCGGCGATTGAGCTCGCCGCAAATGGCGTTGCCGCCGTCGTCATCGAGGCCAACGAGCCCGGCTTCGGCGCCTCTACACGGAACGGCGGCGCCGTCTCGGGCGGCGTCAATATCGGCAAGAGTTTCAGCGGCAAAAGCATCGATCCCGATTCCGAGCGCGCGGCCCAGCTTCTTTCGGACGCCGCCGAGGCCTTCTCTTGCATCGAGCACATCATCGAGCGCGAGAAGATTCAATGTTTTTGGGAGAAACGGGGGCGCTTCGTCGGAGCCTGGGCGCCGAAGCACTATAAGGCGATGGCGCGCAAGGTCGAGATCCTGAACCGCGCCGCTCATTCGGGCTGTGGAATGGTGCCGCGCGAGCGGCAACGCGAGGAGATCGCCAGCGACTACTACCATGGTGGCATGGTCGTCGAGCGCACCGCAAAGCTTCACCCGGCGCTCTATTACAAAGGCCTGCTCGACGCAGCGCGGGGGCGCAAGATCACCATCTGCTCCAAGGCGCCCGTTGTAAAAATTGCGCGCATCGGCGGTGCATGGCGACTTGAGACGGCGCGCGGCACGGTCGAGGCGAACGAGGTGGTGATTGCCACCAATGGCTATACAGGCGATGCGACGCCCCGCTTGAAACGCCGCGTTATTCCGATCGCGAGTCACATCATCGCGACGGAAGAGCTGTCGTCCGAAGTCGCCGCCTCGCTGATTCCTAAGGGGCGAACGCTCTCCGACACCCGGCGCGTGCTCTGCTACTACCGCATGTCGCCGGACGGCAAACGCGTCATCTTCGGCGGCCGTGCTCGGTTCACGCCGGTTACGCCGCAGACCAGCGCGCCAATCCTTCATCGCTTCATGCTCGATCGCTTCCCGCAGTTAAAGGGCGTCCGTGTCACCCATGCCTGGACCGGCAACGTCGCATTCACTCTCGATGCGCTACCCCATATGGGGCGCGACGACGGCATGCATTACGCTCTTGGTTGCAACGGTAGCGGCGTCGCGATGATGACCTATCTTGGCCACCAGACCGCCCGCAAGATCGTCGGTAAGGCGAATTCCGTCTGCGCTTTCGACTCACCGGAATTCCCGGATCATCCGCTTTACAGGGGCAATCCATGGTTCTTGCCGCTGGTCGGCTGCTGGTATCGTCTGCGTGACGAAGTCGACCGCCTATTCACTTAAGCAAGGGAGGGGATGGACCAATGAAGTTCGTGGTGATCGGTGGCGGCGTCATCGGAACGAGTATCGCCTGGCATTTAGCAGAGGAAGGAATCGGCCAGGTCACGCTACTAGAGCGCGACCGTCTCGGTTCAGGCACGACCTGGCATTCCGCCGGCAACATCACCTGGAAGCCCCTGGCGGATCACGACGCCTCGGTCATGTACGCGTTCGAGACGATCACACGCCTCGAACGTGATCTCGGGCTGAGCACCGGCTGGCTTCAGACCGGGCGCCTGTTCCTCGCCGGCAGCGGCGAGGTGCGTCATGGCTTCGAGGGCTTCGATAAGGCGGCACAGGACCGCGGCGTGCCCGCGCGTTGGCTCTCCGGCGACGAAGCGCGTCGCCTCAACCCACTGCTCGACCCCGGCGGGCTTGAGGGCATCTGGCTCAACCCGCTCTCTGGTCGCGTCAACCCGGCTGATCTGACGGCCGCCTATGCGACAGCTGCCCGCCGGAAAGGCGCGGTCATCCGTGAGAACGTCACGGCTGAGAGCCTGGCGATAGTCGGCGGCCGGATCACAGGCGTTGCGACGAGCCTCGGTTTCATTCCCGCCGACTGCGTCGTCCTCGCAGCGGGACTCTGGTCGCGCTCCATGCTGCAGCCGCTCGGCATCGCCCTGGCGCAATGGCCGTGCGAGCATTTCTATGTCATCGCCGAGGTCGCGCCGCGCCTGCCCCGCGACACCCCGTCCTTCGTCGCGCCGCACGAGCTAGTCTACGGGCGTGAGGAGGTCGGGAGGTTCCTGGTGGGATTCTTCGACGAGAACGCCAAGACGCTAGACCCAGCCAGTCTACCGAACCCGTTCTCATTCACCCTGCTGCCACCCGACTGGGAAAAGATCGCGCCCTATTTTGCGGCCGCAACACGACTGTTTCCACCGCTTGAGACTGCGCCGATCCGGAACTTCATTAATGGGCCGGAAAGCTTCACGCCCGACGGGTTTCCGCTGATCGGCCGAGTGGCGGACATTGATGGCCTGATCGTCGCGACGGCAATGAACTCGTCCGGTGTCACACTGTCCGCGATGACGGGCCGCTTGGTTGCCGACCTCGTCACCGGCGCTCCGCCCCGCTTCGAAGCCGGCCTTTATGACCCGTCGCGCTTTGCTGATCGTGCGCGCGACCTCGCTTGGCTCGCCACCGGGGTTTCATCAATCGTGAGCGCCGGATATCTGCGCCACAACCAATAGCCGCCTAGACCTGCTACCCAGTCGAGCCTGTCCCGAAAGCACTAGCCGGCAGTAGCTGCGCTGAGTATGAGACACTCGCAGGATGCGTCGAACAGTGCGGCGGACCGCCCACGTCCGAATCCTTCCGACAGGCGCAGACGACCGAGCTGCGCGTCAGTTTTGGCCGCGCTCTTACCTCCTGCGCCGGAATTACGACCAAACTGGAGGAACAGCGCATTTTGGCCGCGCAAGTCCTCCTACCTTTGGGGCGAATGGTCGCTCACCGTAACATCCGGCGCCTTCGCGAGGCCTCGACGGTCGATAGCGAGCGGTAAATACCACCGTTCTCAATTTCTGAGAGCAAGTTCCGGTACATGCCGCCGCGGCAAACTTTGCCACGCTGATAACAAGCGACTTTTGCATTCCCCGCAGCTCGGGCTAACTTGCAACCTCGCTGGACTGAGCTCTTGCGGCGCCGACGATCCGGTACGGAGGTCGGTGTTCGGGACGATAACCGACCGCCTGCTTTGCAAATAACTTTGGCGGACGTAGGACTTGTTCTCATGGTGACTACGTTTCGTAACAGGAAGTAAACCTGATCTTGGTTTGACAATCGCACCGGCCCAGCGGATCAACAAAGTTCGGCATCCACAACGAAAAGAGACGCGCATGTGCGGCATCGTGGGGCTTTTCTTGAAGAACGAGGTATTGCAACGCAATCTTGGTCGCCTTACCGGGCTAATGCTCCGCGAGCTGTGCGATCGGGGGCCAGACAGCGCTGGCTTTGCGATTTATGGAGACGAGCGCAAGGGCATCACGAAGATCTGCATGGTGAACCGCGATGACGCGGTCGACTGGTCCGAAGTCGCGGATCGACTTGCGTCAACCATTGGCGCGGATGTCGCCGTCGAGGAGATCGAGGATCACGCAATTTTGCGCACCACGGGCTCCGGCGAGATAGCTCGCAAGTGGCTAATCGACAACATACCCTCGGCCTACGTGTTGAGCCAAGGCACGGCGATCGAGACCTTTAAGGGCGTCGGGAATCCGGCCGCGATCATCGAGCGCCTCGCCCTCGAGACGCGCGCCGGGACCCATTCGATCGGCCATACGCGAATGGCGACCGAATCCGCGGTGACGGTAGCGGGCTCGCACCCGTTCTCGACCGGCGACGACACATGTCTCGTGCACAATGGCTCCCTTTCCAACCATAATCGTCTCCGCGAGCAGCTTCTGCGCAAAGGCGAACGGTTCCAGACCGAGAACGACAGCGAGGTTGCGGCCGCTTACCTCGCCTCTCGCATGCGAGGGGGCGACACGCTTCAGCGGGCACTAGAGAACGGGCTCAGAGACCTCGACGGTTTCTATACGTTCCTGGTCGGCACCCGCGAAGGATTTGCGGTGATCCGCGATCCGATCGCCTGCAAGCCTGCGGTCATCGCCGAGACTGACGACTGGGTTGCAATGGCGACCGAATACCGTGCGATCGCACCGCTGCCGGGGGTTGAGCACGCCAAAATCTGGGAACCCGCGCCTGCGACCGCGTATGCCTGGAGCCACGCCGCGTGACAAAGGTTTCGTCCATCCCGCGCACCTCCCGCAATTCGGTGCTCGATCTCGTCGAGATGTCGCTGCGTTCAGTCAATCAGCTGCTGCACGATACGCGCGACGGCGATTTCCTGATCCGCAATCCGCGCGGCGCGCATGCGATTGTCTGCGGCCTCGACGGCAATCTCAAGGTCACCATCGAAGGGCATGTCGGCTACTATTGTGCTGGCATGAACAAACGGGCGCACGTGACGGTGATCGGCAATGCCGGCACGGGCGTCGCCGAAAACATGATGTCAGGCATCGTTCACGTGAGGGGTGACGCCTCCCAATCGGCTGGCGCGACGGGCTGCGGTGGCCTTTTGGTGATTGACGGTAATGCGTCGGCACGTTGCGGTATCGCGCTGCGCGGACTTGATATCGTGGTGAAGGGCTCGGTCGGCCACATGTCCGCTTTCATGGCGCAGGCAGGCCGGCTGGTTGTACTCGGCGACGCCGGCGATGGGCTCGGGGATTCGCTCTACGAGGCGCAGCTGTTCGTGCGCGGCGCCGTCAAGAGCCTGGGGACGGACTGCATCGAGAAAGAGCTCCGCGACGAGCATCGGGCCGCCCTACGAACGCTGCTCGATGCCGCTGGCGTGCGAAACATCGATGTCGCGAAATTCAGGCGCTATGGGTCGGCGCGCAAGCTCTATCACTTTCACGTCGATAATGCGGGACAGTACTGATGAACGCGAACGAACCGCGCCCTATGACCTTGCCGCGCTACTCGGCAACCTTCGACCTGCATACGATCGCCGAAATCCACCGCGCCGCCGCGACTGGCATCTACGACATCCGCGGCTTCGGCGCAAAACGCAAGCTGCCGCATTTCGATGATCTCCTGTTTCTAGGTGCGTCAATCAGCCGGTACCCACTCGAAGGCTATCGCGAGCGTTGCGGCACTGACGTGACTCTCGGCAGACGCCATGCCAAGAAGCCAATTACGCTCAAAATCCCGATCACGATCGCGGGCATGAGTTTCGGGTCGCTCTCGGCCAACGCAAAGGAAGCGCTTGGCCGCGGCGCCGCGGTCGCCGGCACCACAACCACGACCGGCGACGGCGGCATGACAGACGAGGAGCGCTCGCATTCGAAGACGCTGGTTTATCAGCTGGTCCCGTCGCGCTATGGGATGGACCCGGATCAGCTGCGCAAGGCGGATGCGATTGAGGTCGTCGTCGGGCAAGGGGCCAAGCCCGGCGGCGGTGGTATGCTACTCGGTCACAAGATCTCCGAGCGAGTCGCTGGGATGCGCACCCTGCCGGCGGGTATCGATCAGCGCTCGCCCTGCCGCCATCCCGACTGGACCGGGCCCGACGATCTGGAGATCAAGATCCGCGAGCTCCGCGAGATCACCGACTGGGAGAAGCCGATCTACGTGAAGGTCGGCGCCGCGCGTCCTTATTACGATACCGCGCTTGCGGTGAAATCCGGCGCCGATGTGGTGGTGCTCGATGGCATGCAGGGCGGCACCGGCGCCACGCAGGAAGTGTTCATCGAGCACGTAGGTATTCCGACGCTCGCGGCAATCCGCCCGGCCGTGCAGGCGCTGATCGAGCTCGACATGCATCGCAAGGTACAACTGATCGTGTCGGGTGGTATTCGCACCGGCGCCGACGTGGCCAAAGCGCTCGCGCTTGGCGCTGACGCGGTTTCGATTGGAACCGCGGCCCTGATTGCGCTCGGAGACAACGATCCGCGCTACGAGGACGAGTACCGTAAGCTCGGCACCACAACGGGCGCGTACGACGACTGGCATGAGGGACGTGATCCGGCCGGGATCACGACCCAAGATCCGGAGCTCACGAAACGGCTCGATCCCATCCTGGGAGGGCGGCGGCTCGCGAACTACCTTGCGGTATTGACGCTCGAAGCACAAACGATCGCACGCGCCTGCGGCAAGAGCCACGTCCACAATCTCGAGCCTGAGGATCTCGTTGCGCTTACTGTGGAGGCCGCCGCAATGGCGAGGGTCCCACTCGCGGGTACCAGCTGGATACCGGGATAACCGGAATTTGACGCGCGTGGCTGGCGCGAATGTCGAGCGAGGGAGCACACACCATGCCGGATTGGAGCAAGATCGCTGAGAGGAAGAGTATCAAATACTTTCTCGTCGCATTCGTTGACCTGTTTGGCGCAATGCGCGCCAAGATCGTGCCGGCAAGCGCCATGGATAGCGTAGCCAAATCGGGCGCAGGATTTGCAGGCTTCGCCACCTGGTTTGATATCACGCCGGCAGATCCAGACGTGTTGGTGATGCCAGAGCAAGACACGCTGGTCCAGCTACCCTGGAAAACGGAGGTTGCGTGGGTGACCGGCGACCTCATGATGGCCGGTAAACCCGTCGAGCAGAATCCGCGTCAGGTCCTCAAGCGCGTAATCGGAAAGGCGGCTAAACTCGGCTACGAACTGAAGACGGGCGTTGAATGCGAATATTTCCTAATCAC
>NZ_JAFATE010000589.1 GCF_019244115.1 Bradyrhizobium sp. | reverse complement strand
ATCTGATGGCTGCACAACGACTGAGGCGGGAGGTTGTATGACCACCGGCGAGCCTCCCTAGGCTGGCCCCACCTGGAGCAACCACCCGCTCCGAACGTCGCAGCGGGATCGCAAGGGTTTAAACACCAGATTCCCTCACAGGCTCTTGCGCGGGTGATGACGACTCCAAATTCTGATTGCACGACGGGCAGTTGACGCATGAGCGGCATGCGCAAACTGCCTGTCGTGCCAATCTGTCGCAGGATGCAAGTGCTGATTTTCGGAAATTGACTTGACGCCGACCCCAAATCAGAGGCATGATCCGCGGCATCCCGCCTCGGCAAGAGGGGCGTATGCGCTATCGTCACGACACGTGAGGCGGGGATGCGATGGACGCGACAGCGCGTGAGACGAACGCGTTTTTTGGCGGACGCAGAAGTCGTGTGGTCCTGACACCCCGACGCTGGTGTCAAGCGAGCAGAACGATCTGCTCGCGACAGGGGCAAGAAAGCCCGGTCCCTGGGGAGAGCACGAAGGACAGCGTTAAAACCATCAGGGAATGCCGGATGATTTGGCTGAACCTGTGGCAACTGCCGCCAGCTTTTCTATTTGCTGGCGGGCCATGGGTTGCGGCCAGCACCCGGCATTCCCTGCGCCCTCTTCGATTTAGAGGGTCGTTCGCTTCCATGACTCGGGCGCAGCAGCGCCGCGGGAATGCTGGTGCTTGGCGCGAGTGATCCGTATCATTTCTCAATGTCATTGCCCGCGGAAGCGGGCAATCTAGTACGCCGCGGCTTCTCAGTGAAGCACGACTGTGTCTGGATTGCTGGATCGCCCGGCCAAGCCGGGCGACGACAGACGAGTGGTTGTTTGACATCTTGAATCCGAGAGCTCATCCGCCGTCGCGGACGAACTGAAGACACCTTGGCCGAGTCTCTACCCCCTTCGCACACTGGCCCCGCCATCGACCGGCAGCGTCACGCCGGTGACGAAGGAGGCTTCGTCCGAGGCAAGGAACAGCGCCGCATTGGCGACGTCCCAGGCAGTGCCCATCTTCTTGCGCAGCGGCACCTTGCTGTCGCGCTCGGCGGCGACCTCGGCGCGGCTCTTGCCAAACTCCCGGGCGCGGGTCTCGACCGCCATCGGCGTATCCATCAACCCCGGCAGGATGACGTTGGCGCGGATGCCGAACTCGGCGTTCTGATAGGCGAGCTGCTCGGTGAAGGCGATCATCGCCGATTTGGTGGCCTTGTAGGCGACGTAAGGATAGGTGGTGATCGCGGCCATCGAGGAGATGTTGATGATGGCGCCGCTTTGTTGTCGGCGCATGATCGGAATGACATGTTTTGCGGCGAGGATGCAGCTCTTCAGGTTGATCGCGACGACGCGGTCGAACGCCTCCTCGGTGAGCGCAAGCAGTTCGGCATCGCCGCCGCCGAGGCTGACGCCGACATTGTTGTGCAGGATGTCGATCTTGCCCCAGCGGTCGATGGTCTCGGCGACCATTGCCGCGATCTCGGCGTTTTTGGTCACATCGGCCTTGAAGGCGAGCGCGGTGCCGCCCTTGGCCGCGATCAGGTCGACGGTCTCCTGCGCGGAGGCAAGGTGATGGTCGACGCACAGCACTTTGGCGCCTTCACGCGCAAAGGTGAGCGCGGTGGCGCGGCCGTTGCCGATGCCCTCGCCCGGGCTCTGGCCGGCGCCGACGACGATGGCGACGCGGTCTTTCAGACGCATGTTGATCCTCCCTTGCTGCTGCCGCAGAACCAGCGTGCGAAATCATCTGCGCGGCTTGCCGGCCGCGCTGGGGCGGCAGTTGAAGGCGCGGCGAAATCCGGCGGCCTGGGCATCATCCTCGGAGCAGAACCAGCGGTCCGGCCTCGTCGTGCCGGCGTAGCTCAGGCAGCCCTGCAGATGATAGATGCCGACATTGCCGGTGAAACGGGCGCGCGCGGCGAGCTTGGCCTTGATGTTGCAGCTTCCAGGCATGGCGGGATCGTCGGGAAACAGCACGGCGCGAATTTCGGCGTCGCGATCGGCGCGGCAGGCGGCGCCCAAGAGCGCGCTGTCTTTCCTTCCGCCGCGAAAATCCTGCGGGGCGACAAAGCACCCCTTCCAGAGGCCGCGCTTGGCCTCGCGCGCCGCCTTCGCATCGTCGCTGAATTGCGTCTTGCCGAGGGCCTCGACGCTCAAGGCGAGGCCCTGGCTGACCAACTGCTGGTTCAGGCTCAGGCTGTCGCCCTCGACCGTGCAGAGGCCGCCGCGCCGCCTCCTAAAAGTCTTGTCGGCGCCGAGATCGTCGCAATGAACATTGCGGCCGGCAATCAGCCTGGTGAGTTCATCGCGCGCCTCGATGCCGCAGGTCCACGGATCGGCGTGGTCGTCGATGCAGGTCTGGTCGATTTCCGGCGCATCGACGCCGTCGAGGTGGAACGTGGTGTCGCCAAGCTGGATCGTGGCGCCATCGCGGACAATGGCTGTCGCCGCAAGGCCGGGTGCGGGCGAGGAAAGCAGCATGACGAGAACGAAAAACGACCAGATCGGAAACAGGTATCGTCGCAATCGCATGCTTCTCTCGCGCGCGTGCAAGGGGGGCTCGTCGGATGTCTCTTAGCATATCCGCGTGTCGCGACACCAATGCCATCCACGCTTTCCCGGCATGGACGCCCTCTTTTCCGGTGCCTTTACTCGCCACCCGCTCTGATCATATCGTTGCAGGAAGCAAGCGCGATCATCGTCAAAGCGCGCGGGCGGGGAGTTAAATGCTCAGGGATGAATGATCCGGTCGATGTTCTGATCATCGGCGCCGGGGCCTCCGGTGCCGCGGTGGCCTGGAGCCTGGCCGACACCAGGATGCACATCCTCTGCCTGGAGCAGGGCGGCTGGATGAAACCGTCAGACTATCCGAGCAATGGGCGCGACTGGGAAGCGCGTTTCTACGGCGACTATTCGCCGAGCCCGAATATTCGGGCGCGGCCGGAGGATTACCCGATCAACGAGGACAACTCGCCGATCAAGGTTGTCAATTTCAACGGCGTCGGCGGCTCGACCGTGATGTACACCGCGCATTTTCCGCGGCTGCATCCATCGGATTTTCGCGTGAGAACCCTGGATGGCGTCGCCGATGACTGGCCGATCGACTACGACACGCTGGCGCCGTTCTTTGCCGAAAACGACCGCATCATGGGCGTCTCGGGCCTGTCAGGCGATCCCGCGTTTCCGCCGAAGGAGGCGCCGCCGATGCCGCCCTTGCCGCTCGGCCGCTCCGGCACGATCTTCGCGAGAGCGATGAACGAGCTCGGCTGGCACTGGTGGCCGTCGGACACCACGGTTGCGACCGCCGATTACGAAGGCCGCGCCCGCTGCATCAATCTCGGCCATTGCACGCCGGCTTGCGCGCAGGGCGCAAAGGCCTCGACCGACATCACCTATTGGCCGCTGGCGCTGCGCGCCGGCGTCGAGCTGCGCACGCACTGCCGGGTCCGCGAGATCACGACCAATGAGCACGGCATGGCCACGGGCGCCGTCTACTACGACAAGGATGGCGTCGAACAGTTCCAAGGTGCCGAGGTGGTGGTGATCGCCTGTAACGGCGTCGGCACGCCGCGGCTGCTTTTGAACTCCGCCTCGGGACGTTTTCGGAATGGTCTCGCCAATTCGAGCGGGCTCGTCGGCAAGAATCTGATGTTTCACCCCTACGCCCAGCTCTACGGCTATGTCGACGAGCCGACCGACGGCAACCGTGCGCCGCCGACCTGTCTCTGGAGCAAGGAGTTTTACGAAACCGATCCGTCGCGCGACTTCGTCCGCGGTTATGCGCTGCAGTTCGTGCGCGGCTGCGGTCCGATCTTCGAGGCCGTCACCAGCGAGGCCAAGGGGATTTTGCCCTGGGGCGCCGAACACCACGCTGTGTTCCGCCGGCTCAACGGCCATCGGCTCGGCCTCTCGGCGATCTGCGAGGACCTGCCCGAAGAACACAACCGCGTCACGCTCGATCCGGAGCTGAAGGACAGTCACGGCATTCCAGCGCCACGGGTCGACTACACGATCGGCGAGAACTCGGCAAAGATGATCGAGCACGGGCTTGCGCGGGGCAGGGAACTGCTCGCGGCGGCCGGCGCGACCAACATCTGCATCAACAGTCCGATCCTCTATGGCGGCTGGCATCTGCTCGGCACTGCGCGCATGGGCACCGATCCGGCGCGCTCGGTGGTCAATGAATGGGGCCGCACGCACGATGTGAAAAACCTGTTCATCGTCGACGGCAGCGTCTTTGTCACCTCGGGCGGCGTCAACCCGACCTCCACCATTCAGGCCATCGCGCTCTACATTGCAGACCAGATGAAGCAGCGCCTGGCCAATCTGTTCGATTGAGGTGTCGATGTCAGTCGAAATGATCCTCACGCCGGCACAGCGCGACGACCTCCGCGTCGTCGCCGCCATGATGATCCCGGCAAGCGCCGACCATGATGTGCCCGGCGCCGACGATCCGGACATCCAGGCCGACATTCTCGCGACCCTCGGCCGTGACACGGGGGCCGTCGCCGCCGCGCTCGATCATCTGGCGCGCCTCGCCGGAAAGCCTCTGGCCGATCTGGATGACGCGGCGCGCGATGCGGTGGCCAAAGAGTTTCGCGCCACGGGCGGGGCGGCCGCGGCGACGCTCAGCCGCGTCGTGCTGCAATGCTATTATCGCGACGATCGCGTGCTGCGCTCGCTCAATCTCGAACTGCGCGCGCCATTTCCCTTAGGCTACACACTCGAGCAGGGCGACTGGTCGCTGCTCGATCCCGTCAAGGCGCGGCCACCGATGTGGCGGAAGGTGACGTGATGTTTCGGCAGTCCAGTCGTTCCGCCATGACTCGACGCGGCTTGCTCGCGAGCGCCGCGCTGCTGATCACGACGGCAGGCGTCCATGCGCGTATCGTCACAAAAGTGCTGCCGTGGCGGCCGAACGAGGCCTATCCGGTGAAGCCGGTCGTTCCCGGCGGCTACCTGTTCTTCACCGCGGGCGAAGCGGCCGCCGTCGACGCGATCGTTGATCGCCTGATCCCGACCGACGAGCTGGGGCCAGGCGCCAAGGATGCCGGCGTCACCACCTTCATCGACCGCCAGCTCACCGGCCCCTATGGCGGGAACGACTGGCTGTACATGCAGGGACCGTTCTCCGAAAAGCCGCTGCCGACACAAGGCCTACAATCGCCGCTGACGCCGCGCCAGCAATATCGGCTGGGTCTCGCCGCGCTGCATGGCTATTGCACGGCGACCTATGGCGGTCGTGGTTTCATCGCACTCAATCCGGAGGAGCAGGACAAGCTGCTTGCGGCAATGGAGAAGGGCGAGGTCAGCTTTCCGAACTTTTCCAGCCGTACGCTGTTCAGCGCCATCTACGCCAACACGATGGAGGGCTACTTCGCCGATCCGATCTATGGCGGCAATCGCGACATGGCGGGCTGGAAGCTGGTCGGCTTTCCCGGCGTCCGCTACGATTTCCGCGACGTGATCGAGAAGCCGAACGAGGCCTACACGCTGCCGCCGGTCAGCATGCAGGGGCGGCCGGCCTGGGGAGAACGCTGATGGCCCGCCGTCTCCCGCGCAAGGACGTCGTCGTCATCGGGCTCGGCTGGACCGGATCGATCGTCAGCCTCGAACTCGCCCGCAGCGGTCTCGACGTCGTCGCGATCGAGCGGGGTCCGTGGCGCGACACTGCGACCGATTTCAACATCGGCACCGCCGCGGACGAGCTCCGCTACGCCGTGCGTCACGACCTCTTCCTGCGCCCGAAGCAGGAAACGATGACCATGCGCAACAACCCCTCGCAGACCGCGCTGCCGATCCGCAAGTGGGGCAGTTTCCTGCCCGGCAATGGTGTGGGCGGCGCGGGCCTGCACTGGAATGGCCAGACCTGGCGCTTCCTGCCGGATGATTTTCGCATCCACAGCCACATGGTCGAGCGCTACGGCGCGGGTATCCTGCCCGAGGGCAATCACATCCAGGATTGGCCGGTCTCCTATGAGGAACTCGAGCCCTATTACGACAAGTTCGAATATGTCGCCGGCATTTCGGGCAAGGCCGGCAATATCAAGGGCGAGATCCAGAGCGGCGGCAATCCGTTCGAAGGGGCACGGTCGCGGGATTACCCGACACCTCCGATGACGCAGGGCTATGCGCAGGAGCTGTTCACGAAGGCCACGACCGGGCTTGGCCTGCATCCGTTTCCGCGGCCGTCGGGCAACATCTCCGTCGCCTACACCAATT
>NZ_JAFATE010000580.1 GCF_019244115.1 Bradyrhizobium sp. | reverse complement strand
CATCGGCTGGCCATGATCGATCACCGCATGCGCCCCGAGTTGGCGGCACCAGCTCTGCGACTCCGGGCGCGTTGCGGTCGCAACCACCGTCAGCCCGGTGAGGCGGCGCGCGAGCTGGATCAGGATCGAGCCGACGCCGCCCGCGCCGCCGGTGATCAGCAGCGTCCGCGCGTCGAGGCTTTTGCCGGGCACCGCGCCGAGCCGATCGAACAACAGCTCCCACGCCGTGATCGTGGTTAGGGGCAGGGCGGCGGCTTGCGCGAACGACACGCTCTTCGGCTTGCGTCCGACAATGCGCTCGTCGACCAGGTGGAACTCGGAATTGGTGCCCTGGCGCAGGATCGATCCGGCATAAAACACCTCGTCGCCCGGCTTGAAGAGGGTAACCTCCGGACCGACCGCGTCGACGATGCCGGCGGCGTCAAAGCCCAGAATCTTGGTTTCGCCAGCCGGCGGGGCGGCACGCTTGCGAACCTTGTAGTCGACCGGATTGGCGGAGATCGCCTTCACCGCGACGCGGATGTCGTGGCCCGATGGCTCGCTCGTCGCAGCCTCGAAATCGATCAGCGCCTCCGCCGCCTCGATTGGCAGCGATTGTGTATAGCCGACGGCTTTCATGCTCAGTCCTCCCGCTTGTGTTTGGACATCGGGAGCGGCCGTGGCCGCTCCGATCGCATTTAGCCCGCCTGCGGGTCAGAACGCCACCTGGGTGCGCATCGCAAACGCGTCGAACTTGGAGCCGGCATCGCCAAAGTTGGTCGCGCTGACCTGCTTGGAGATGTCGCCATGCAGATAGTCGAACATCAGTCGCACGTTGCTGTTGGCGTACCAGTTCAGCCCGACCGTGACGACATTCTGCCGCCCGCCGGCGATGCCGGTGGTGGTGCCGATCAGGTTGTTGAGATCCATTGTCGAGTAGCGCGCGGCGATTTCCCAGGCGCCCCATCCGCTACCGTCGAGGGAGAACGGACGAGCTGGCTTAATACCGCCGTAGGAGGCACTGGCGGCATTGTAGGGGCGGGTCTCGCCGGTCAGCGCATACCCGACCTGGCCATAGCCGCCCTGGAATTTCAGGTCGGGAGCCCCGACCGGGGGCAGGCCGGTGTTCGCGCCGCGCTGGACGTTGAACCAGAAATACTCGCCTTGCACGTAGAGCGGGCCGTAGGTTCCGGCCGCCTCAACGCTATAGACCTGGGCCGAGGACACATTTGCAATCGCTCCCGTCGAGATCAGAGAGGTCGGGTCGATGCGCAGTTCCGGACGGTCGTTCAGGGTCAGCGTCTGCGCCCCGTTGATCCCGTTGACGATCGTGTGCGAGGGCTGGATCAGATCCTCGAAATCGCCACCGAGGTGGAACGAGTAGTCCTTGCCGCTCACGATCTGGCCGGCGGCACGCGCCACCACCCCATACTGTTCATTCATAGCGACCGGGGCCGTGCTGGAGGCGGAGTGAATTTGGCCGGTGGTGTCCCCGGTGACATAAGCGCCGGCCCAGAACACGTCATTCCACCAGCGCGTGCCGATGGTAGAGCGGAAGTCACCGGCGGCGATGTTTTGGGCGATGATGCCCGACGAGGCGCGCTCCATGAACAGGATGTCATTGGAGCTCGTGGCCTCGTCCAGCGTATAGGGGATGTCCATGATGCCGCCCTCGATGGCGAGCTTGCCGCCGAACGGCTTGATGCCGGTGTAGCTCAGATAGGCGTTTTCGATGCCGGACACGCCGCCGCCGGGCAGAGAGCCCGGCGCCGCGCCGCCAAAGCCGTCCGAGGAGCCACCGAAATCGTAAATCAGCGCGTAATTCCAGTCGCTGAAGAACTTGCCGATGATGCCGATCCGGGCGCGGCGAACGTTCTCGCCGCTGTCGAGCCGCTGCGGCGAGGTTGCCGCCGTGTTGGGCCGATAATCGTAACCGCCGACGTCCCAATGCACGCGGCTCGTGATCGCAACGCAGTTCGCATTGTCCGCGGTGCAGATCGTCGGCCGGTTGTTGGGCATCGAAACGATGACGCCCGAGGCCGGCGCGGCCGCCTTGACCGGGATGGCCGCGTTGGCGTTCGCAACAGTGTCGGCCTTCTCATTGGCCCTGGCGGCTGCCTGGGCGTTTACCGTGCTCTGCTTCTGCAGTTTTTCGATCTTCTGCTCCATCAGGCGGAGCTGCTGCTTCAGCGCAGCGATCTCCGCGTCATTGCTGCCGGCGGCCTGAGCGTAGGCGTGTGGCGTGGCCATCGTTCCGATCAAGCCCACCGCGGCTGCGGTGGTCATCAGGCTTTTTCTAGTCATGAGTTTACCCCTTCAAGCAAATCAGTGTCCCCTTCGGGGCTTATTTTAGGAACTGCTCATGACATTCGCCAAACATGCAAGGCGACGGAGTGGTAAGAATTTCTGTTTGTGGCGCGCCGGCAACAATGAATGATGGTCATCATATCGCGCGCATGGCTCCCATGCCCGCGCGCGCAGAGCGCCGGGCTGGTTGCCGCCGTGGCAACCGAATCGTAGCCAAAGTGTTCTTTGATTATCGGGTGGAAACGCCTATATTTGCTGCGTTTTTCCCTGTGAGGTCGGAATGCTTCGTTTCATCCGCGCCGCCGCGAGCGCCGCACTGGTCGTCCTTTTCTTCAATCCGGCGCTTGCCCAGGAACGGCGCGTGCCGTCTTCGCCGGCGGAGTTGCGGCTATCCTATGCGCCGATCGTGCAGCGCGTGCAGCCCGCAGTCGTCAATGTCTATGCCGCGAAGATCGTGCAAAACAACAATCCGTTACTCAATGACCCGATCTTCCGCCAGTTCTTCGGTTCGCAGGGCCAACAGGGCGAGCAGATGCAGCGCTCGCTGGGGTCGGGCGTCATCGTCGACGCTTCAGGACTGGTGGTGACCAATGTCCACGTCATCGAAGGCGCCGACCAGGTCAAGGTGTCGCTCGCCGACAAGCGCGAGTTCGAGGCCGAGATCATTCTGAAGGACAGCCACTCCGATCTCGCCGTGTTGCGGCTGAAGGATTCCAACGAGCGCTTTCCGACGCTCGACTTCGCCAATTCCGACGAGCTGATGGTCGGCGACGTCGTGCTCGCGATCGGCAACCCTTTTGGCGTCGGCCAGACCGTCACCCACGGCATCATCTCGGCGCTCGCGCGCACCCAGGTCGGCGTCACCGACTACCAGTTCTTCATCCAGACCGATGCGCCGATCAATCCCGGCAATTCGGGCGGCGCGCTGATCGACATGAGCGGGCGGCTGGTCGGCATCAACACCGCGATCTATTCGCGCTCCGGCGGATCGCAGGGCATCGGCTTTGCGATCCCGGCGAACATGGTGCGCGTGGTGGTGGCGTCCGCCAAGAGCGGCGGCAAGGCGGTGAGGCGCCCCTGGCTCGGTGCGCGGTTGCAGGCGGTGACACCGGAGATCGCCGAGACGCTCGGCCTGCGCTCGCCGACCGGCGCGCTGGTTGCAAGCGTCGTTCCTGGTGGTCCGGCGGCGCGCGCGGGCCTGAAGGCCTCCGACCTGATCTCTTCGATCGACGGGCAGGGCGTCGATGACCCCAATGCCTTCGACTATCGTTTCGCCACCCGTCCGCTCGGCGGCAGCGCACAGGTCGACGTGATCCGCGCCGGCAGGCAGGTGAAGCTGGCGGTGCCGCTCGAGACCGCGCCGGATACCGGACGTAATGAAATCGTACTCAAATCGCGCTCGCCGTTCCAGGGCGCAACGGTTGCCAACATTTCGCCGGCGGTCGCCGAAGAGTTGCATCTCGATTCCGACTTCGAAGGCGTCGTCGTGACCGCGATCCCGGACGATTCCACCGCGGCCAATGTCGGCTTCCAGAAGGGCGACATCATCGTGGCCGTAAACAACCAGAAGGTCGGCAAGACAGCCGACCTCGAGAAAGTGACCGGCCAGGCGGCGCGCTACTGGCGCATCACGCTGGTGCGCGGCGGCCAGCAGATCAACGTCACGCTGGGCGGATGAGCGCGAAGAAACCACGCGAGAGTGGTGCAACCCTGTTCGCAGCCGCAGGGCTGGAGCAGGACGCGCCGCATCCGCTGCCGGATCGCTTACGTCCGCGCAAGCTCGCCGACGTCGTCGGTCAGGATCACATCCTCGGCCCCGACGGCGCGCTGACCCGTATGCTGGAGACGCGTACCCTGGGCTCGCTGGTGTTCTGGGGGCCGCCGGGCACCGGCAAGACCACGGTGGCGCGGCTGCTGGCGGATGCCACCGAGCTGCATTTCGAGCAGATCTCGGCGGTGTTTTCCGGTGTCGCTGACCTGAAGAAGGCGTTCGATGCGGCGCGCGCGCGCCGCGAGATGGGCAAGGGCACGCTGCTGTTCGTCGACGAGGTGCACCGCTTCAACCGCGCCCAGCAGGATTCGTTTCTGCCCGTGATGGAAGACGGGACGGTGGTGCTGGTCGGCGCCACCACCGAAAATCCGTCCTTCGAGCTCAACGCCGCGCTACTGTCGCGGGCGCGCGTGCTGGTGTTTCATTCGCTCGATCACGCCGCGATCGAAAAGCTGTTTGCCAATGCGGAGAGGATCGAAGGCAAGAGGTTGCCGCTCGACGAGGAGGCGCGCGCGGTGCTGGTGCGCATGGCCGATGGCGATGGGCGGGCCGCGCTGACACTTGCCGAAGAGGTCTGGCGGTCGGCGCGCGACGGCGAGATCTTTGATGCCGCGCAGCTGCAGGACATTTTGCAGCGACGCGCCCCGATCTACGACAAATCGGCCGACGGCCACTACAACCTGATCTCGGCGCTGCATAAGTCGGTGCGCGGCTCCGATCCGGATGCCGCGCTGTATTATCTTGCGCGCATGCTGGATGCCGGCGAGGACCCGCTATTCCTGGCCCGCCGCGTCGTGCGCATGGCCGTCGAAGACATCGGGCTCGCCGATCCGCAGGCCCTGGTCATGGCCAACGCAGCCAAGGATGCCTACGACTTTCTCGGCTCGCCGGAAGGCGAACTCGCGATCGCGCAGGCGGTGATCTATGTCGCGACCGCGCCGAAATCGAACGCCGCCTACACCGCGTTCGGCGCGGCCAAGCGGGTCGCGAAGGAGGCAGGCTCCTTGTTGCCGCCAAAGCACATCCTCAATTCGCCGACCCGGCTGATGAAGGACGAGGGCTACGGCGCGGGCTACGAATACGACCACGACACGCCCGACGCCTTTTCCGGCCAGGACTATTTTCCGGAAGCGCTCGGCCGGCAAAGCTTTTACGATCCGCCCGAACGCGGCTTTGAGCGCGAGATCAGGAAGCGGCTGGACTACTGGGCCAAGCTCAGGCGGGAGAAGACGGGCAAGTAGCGGTCGATTCGCCGTGACGATTCGCGTCTTTTAGGCTAGGCAACGGCGATGAGCCGCCGCATCAAGAGAACGCAGCCAAGATCGGATCGCCGGGATGACCGTCCCGTGCGCGGGCGCGATAAGCATCCGGAGCGGCCGCGCGAGCGCGTGCCGTCGGAACGGCCGAAAGGCCATCGACCCGGCGGAAAGCCGGCGCGGTTCTCCGAGCGCCGGCCGGAGCAGCGTCAGGACGAGCGTTCGGAGCAACGCCCTGGCAAACGCGGCTCCATCGCGGCGGAGCCTGCAAAGTCGAGCCCTGAAGCGCTGGCGTTGCCGACCAAGGTCCAGACCGTGGTCGTCACTTCGGACGAAGACAACATGCGCGTCGACCGCTTTCTCGAGGCGCGCTTTCCCGGGCTGTCGTTCTCCCACATCCAGCGCATCGTCCGCAAAGGCGAGCTGCGCGTGGACGGCAAGCGCGCCGACAGCAAGGACCGCCTGCAGGCCGGGCAGAGCATCCGCATTCCGCCGCTGCGGCTCGACGCTCCGAAGACGCCCGGCACGCTGTCGGAGGCAGCGCAGAAGACGCTCGAAATGCTGAAGGCGATGATTCTGTTCGAGGACGACGACGTGCTGGTGTTGAACAAGCCGGCCGGGCTCGCAGTGCAGGGCGGCTCCGGCACCACGCGTCACATCGACCAGATGCTGGAGGTGATGCGCGACGCCAAGGGGCAAAAACCGCGCCTCGTGCACCGGATCGACAAGGAGACGGCGGGCTGCCTCTTGGTCGCAAAAACCCGTTTCGCCGCCACCCACCTGACCGGCGCCTTCCGCCACCGATCTGCCCGAAAGATCTACTGGGCGCTGGTCGCCGGCGTGCCGAAGCCGAAGCAGGGCCGCATCTCCACCTACCTCGCAAAGGAGGAGGGCGAGGACGATACCATCATGCGCATCGCCGCACATGGCGATGAAGGCGCCAGTCACGCCGTGACCTATTACGCCGTGGTCGAGACATCGGCGCAAAAACTTGCCTGGGTCTCGCTGAAACCGGTGACCGGGCGCACCCATCAATTGCGCGCGCATATGGCGCATATCGACCACCCGATCATCGGCGACCCCAAATATTTTTCCAGGGAAAACTGGGAGTTGCCGGGAGGCCTTCAGAACCGGCTGCACCTTCTGGCGCGCCGCATCGTGATCCCGCATCCGCGCGGCGGGCTGATCGACGCCACCGCCCCCCTGCCGCCGCACA
This sequence comes from Bradyrhizobium sp., assembly GCF_019244115.1. Lineage (GTDB taxonomy): Bacteria > Pseudomonadota > Alphaproteobacteria > Rhizobiales > Xanthobacteraceae > Bradyrhizobium. Next base: position 7,272 of record NZ_JAFATE010000580.1, on the reverse strand, counting down.
TGCTGCAGTCCTGGAACCTATTGGGGCTCGAAGCCGACCGCTACGATCCGATCGAGAACGCGCCCGAGGAATAGGCGGGGCATTCCTTGTGGAGTCGTGCGGTCGCAGCTATAGGCGGCCATGTCCCGGGATCTGCCGTCTCCACCCGAGTTTGATGCCGCCTTTCGCGCCCGCCTGCACGAGTTGTTCTGCTGGCGGCGCGACGTCCGGCGCTTCCGGCAGGATGCGCTCCCAGAGGGCATGCTTGAGCGCCTGATCGAGATCGCCTGCACGGCGCCGTCGGTAGGCCTGAGCCAGCCCTGGCGTTTCGTCGTTGTCGAAGACAGGGCGCGCCGACAGACCGTGCTGGCCAATTTCGAGGCCGCGAATGCCGAGGCGCTCGGCGCCTATGGCGGCGAGCGGGCGCAGCACTATGCGACGCTGAAGCTGGCCGGACTGCGCGAGGCGCCCTGTCATCTGGCGGTCTTCGCCGACCGCGGCACGCCCTTAGGTCATGCGCTCGGCCGCCGGACCATGCCGGAGACCGCGGAGTATTCCGCCGTTGCCGCGATCTTTTCATTGTGGCTTGCGGCCCGCGCCGAGGGGCTTGGCGTCGGCTGGGTCTCGATCCTCGATCCAGCGGCCATTGCGGCGGCGCTCGATGTACCCGCCCACTGGCGCTTCATCGGCTATTTCTGCATCGGCTACCCAGAGACCGAGGATGATTGCCCGGAACTCGAGCGCGCCGGCTGGGAACAGCGGCGTCCCGCCGCGGAGAGCATTTTGCGGCGCTGAGCTTCTCTCGCGGGCGTTGCAACGCGTGGGCGGCGGGTGGGTTCACGCTTGCGGGACGGCTCTTGTTAAGCTGTCAAGCGGCGACGAGATGTTCTCGCATGAAGCGATGGATGATGCCGCTGGTCGTGCCGATTCTGCTGCTGGCTGCCGTTGAGGTGGCCGGCGCCCAGCAATTCTATCCGCCGGCGCCGGGTGCCTCGCGGTTTGCTCCTCCGATACCGAAGCCGCCCGAGTTGAAGATCACGATCCCTGTCGTACCCAAAATGGATGAGCTGCCGAACCGGAACTATGTTCCCAGATCGCCACGGCCGTCGTTTGGCGAGCGCGTCAGCCGCTGCCTTGACGCCGGCGCTGCGGCCGGGCTTGGACCAAACGCGCGTGCCGAATTTTCGCGCGGTTGCGCCCTCCGCGACTAGTCCAGGGGACACCTGACTTCCTCAAAGCTTAGTTCTTGAACTGGTCGAGGAACATCCGCAGCGAGTCGTAGGGGCTCTCGACATCGGTGATCAGCCAGCCCTCGGGTCCCTTGATCAGAATGTAGTTCAACCGGACCGAGCGCCCCATATTGTCGAAGGCGACCGAAACATAGGTCTTGTCATACTGCTTGCGCAGGATCGAGATCGAGACCGGGCCGACCCGCCAGGTCGGGCTCTGCACCAGAAAATCGTAGGGTTCGGTCTTGGCCGATGTCCAGGCGGTGCGCAGGCTTGGATCGAAGAACTGCCGCGCGGTATCGGCATTACGCGGCAGCCCATCTGACAGCTCTGGCGAGCCGTTGCCGTAATAGGCGTAGACATTCCGGATCAGCGATTCCGGCGATCGAAATCCAGCATCGGCCGGCCCGGGCGCGCACGACAGCGCCAGAACGGCTCCGACAAAACCGCGCATGGCAGGCATCGCTTTCACATGCAGACCTGCTGGTTTTCCATCACATCCGCCCGGACCCGGGCCACTCGGCCTCATGACGCACCTGGCCGGTGAAGCACCGGCGCCCGGCCCGAACGCATCCCTTTCACGGCAGAATTCCGCTCACGACATTTTATTCCAGCTCGGCCTTATACCGGGCCCCGCGTTATCCGGCTCGCCATGGGGTCGCTTTACCCCGGACAGGGCTTATCATAAGGGCAGGCAGTTTTCGCCGGGAGAGAGAAAGCATCGCATGCGTGAATTGTTCGAGGAGGTGATCGGCCACTCGCCGCTCGATCCGCAGGAGTCGGCACGGCGGTCGGCCCGCGCGCCGCAGCGCAGGCGGTTCTACAAGGAAGCCGGCATCGCCGCCGCGGCCGACGGCGGCTTTTCCATCACGCTGGACGGCAGGCCGATCCGCACCCCCTCGGGCCGCACGGTGACCGTGCCGAACGACGAAATCGCGCAGGCGATTGCCCGGGAATGGCAGGCGCAGGGCGAGACGATCGACCCGCTAACGATGCCGCTGACGCGCTTTGCCAACAGCGTGGTCGAGGCGGTGGTCGGCCGCGCCGACCTCGTGGCCGATGACATGGCCAAATACCTGCAGTCCGACCTGCTGTGCTATCGGGCCGCCCACCCGCAGGCCCTGGTCCAGCGCGAGGCGGAGCATTGGGATCCCGTCCTGTTCTGGGCGGCCGATGCGCTCGGTGCGCATTTCATCCTGAGCCAGGGCGTGGTGCATGCCCGGCAGCCTGAGACGGCCGTGGCCGCGGCGCGGGCGGCCTTGCCCTCCGATCCCTGGTCGGTCGCGGCCCTGCATGTGGTGACGACGCTGACCGGCTCGGCGCTGCTGGCGCTGGCGCTGGCGCATGGCATCCTCGATGCCGACCAGGTCTGGGCCGCAGCCCATGTCGATGAGGACTGGAACGCTGAACAATGGGGGACGGACGAGGAGGCGGTACGGGTCCGCGAGGCGCGCCTGGTCGATTTCCGCGCCGCCGTGCAGATCCTGAAGGCCGTCGCGGGGAAAGGTGCTGGGCCGAAGAGCTGAGGCTGTTTCTGCGGCGGCTTAGCGCCATCATGCGGTGCGGATCGCCCTCCGGTTAACGAGAGGTTTACGCCGCGCGCGTAGCGTTCGGGGCATGGCCCTGACCGTCAACCCGAGCCTTCCGGTAGCCGCCGTTTCCGCTGTATCCCAGGGCGGGAGCGCGACCGACCTCGTCCTGCAACCGGGGACGGTGGTCACCGCGCAGGTGCAAAACCTGCTCGCCGACAATTTGGTGCGGATCGCGATCGCCAACCTCTCGCTGGACGTGCTCACGGAGGTGCCGCTGCAGGCCGGTCAGACCTTGCAGCTCGCAGTGTCGCAGAGCGCGGGCAATATCCGCCTTGCGGTGATCGGGCAGGGCGGAGCGACCACTGCCGACGCGGTCTCGCTTTCGCCGAATGCACCGCTCGCCGGTCCCGCTGGCAGCGCGGCGCCGGGCAACGATCCGCTGACGCCGCTTGAGCGGATCGCGGTCTCGGTTGCGACTGAGGCCGCGGCGACGCGGCAGGAGAGCCTGGCGCCGCTGTTTGCCGATCTCGGCGCGGCCGCGACATCGACCAATCTGCCGCCGGCTTTGCAAAATGCCGTGCGCGACGTGCTGGCGCAGCAGACCCCGCTCGCGGAGAATCTGAGCAGCGATGACATCCAGGTCGCGTTCCAGGGGTCTGGGCTGTTTCTGGAGGCGTCGCTCGCCGCGCGATCGGGCCAGACGGGAGCCGTTCCCGACCTGAAGGCTGCGCTGGTCGTGCTGCGCCAGACGCTGACGTCGGCGCTGTCAGTTGCGGAGCCGGCCATCGCCACCGAAAGCGCGGCGGCCTTACCGACCGCAGCGCAAGCCGCAACGTCCGCACAAGCGCCGGTTGCGGGGCCGCCGCGGCCCGGATCGGCCGCTCCGGTCTCGACGGCGTCGCTAGCGCCTGTGGGCGGACTGCAACCGGAGCCTGGCGCGGCACTCGGCGAGGCCGCCGCGGTTGCGGCCAATCCCGGCCGCATCGTCCTCACCGCAGCGCTCGCCGATGCGCCACGCGGGACAGCGCAGGGCGCTGTGCTGACGCTGTTGCAGGAGGCGCTGCAGCAGGTTCCGCGTGCGGGCAATCTGGCCACTGCGAAGGTCGCGCCGCAAAACGCCGTCGCGACTGAGGTCGCGGTCCGCACTCCCACGCCCCCACCGCCGTTCCGCGGCGGCCTGCCATCGCCGCAACCGGTCGCACAGGCCTCGATCACACCGAACACCCCGCTGCCGGCGCTCGCCCACCGCCTGCTCGAAAGCACCGATGCCGCAATTGCGCGACAAACCCTGCTGCAGGTCGCCTCGTTGCCCGAGCGCGTCGACACGGCGGGGCAGCGCACCGACCAGGCGGCGTCGCACTGGAATTTCGAGATCCCCTTCGCGACGCCGCAGGGCACGGCGATGGCGCAGTTCGAGATTTCGCGTGACGGCGGCGGCAGCGAGGCCGAGGCGTCGGGCCGGGTGTGGCGGGCGCGCTTCTCATTGAATGTCGAGCCGGCTGGCCCAGTTCATGCGCTGATCTCGCTGTCGGGCGAACGCACTTCAGTGCGGATGTGGGCGGAGCGGCCCGCGACTGCGGCGCAGCTCAAGGCAGGCAGCGGCGAGCTCAGTCAGGCGCTGAGCAGAGCAGAGCTCGTCCCCGGCGACATCATCATCCGCGAGGGCGCGCCGCCGCAGGTGGCGCCGGCCAAAGCCGGCCATTTTCTGGATCGCGCGCTATGAACACCGAGATCAAAAAGCCGCTCGCGGTGGCGCTGCACTATGACCGGTCAGGCGCGCCGCGCGTGGTGGCCAAGGGCAAGGGCGCGATCGGAAAGAAGATCATCGAGGTGGCGCGCGCCCACGACATCCCGATCGAGGAGAACGAGGTCTTGGCCGGCGCGCTCTCCAATGTCGAGCTCGGCGATGAGATCCCGGCGGAGCTCTACAAGGCCGTCGCCGAAGTGCTGGTGTTTGTGCTCAGGCTGTCGAAGGAGCTTCGCTGAACTTTTCGATTGTGATTGCTCCGGCGCGGTGCCAAACGCATGCCGGAACAGTGCTATCGTCATCAGCCGCGGACAGAACCCGTGATCCATCGCCGCCACGCGCTCGGCCTGATCGCCGCGAGTCTCCTGCCGTCGCGGAGTTCTGCCGATGTCGTCTATCCGAAGAGCGAGATTCGCGAAGAGCTCGCCAAACATTTTGCCGATGCCGGGACCGAGGGAACCTTCGTCGGCTACAAGGTCGATGATTACCTCGTGATCGCGAGTGACGCGGTTCGCTCCGGCGAAGGACAATTGCCGGCGTCGACCTTCAAGATTCCCAATTCGCTGATTGCGCTCGAGACCGGCGTGGTCGAGGACCCCGACAAGGACGTCTTCAAATGGAACGGCGTGAAGCACGCCAACGAGGCCTGGAACCGGGACCACACGCTGCGCTCGGCGATCGCGGTGTCCGCCTTTCCGGTCTATCAGGAGATCGCGCGGCGGATCGGCGAGGGGCGCATGCAGCGCTACGTCGATCTCTTCGAATACGGCAATCGCGACATCGGCGGCGGCATCGATCAGTTCTGGGTCAGCGGCGATTTGCGCATCGATCCGGTGCAGCAGGTGGATTTTCTCGATCGCCTGCGGCGCGGCAGCCTGCCGATCTCAAAGCGCAGCCAGGATTTGGTGCGCGACATCCTGCCCGTCACCAGGGTGGGCGACGCCATCATCCGCGCCAAGTCGGGCCTGACCGCGCCCGATCATGGTTCGCTCGGCTGGATGGTGGGCTGGGTGGAGAAGGGGGCCGCCTCAACCGTGTTCGCGCTCAACATGGACTGCCGCGAGCCGCGCCACGTCGACGCCCGCATGACGCTGGCGCAGGCCTGCCTCGCCGACATCGGCGCGATGTAGTTCTTCACCTCTCCCGGCTTGCGGCGGCTTGCGGGGAGGGGCGGGGCATTCGCCGCCGGCAGAGTCTCCTGTCAGCTCACGCCTTGCCGATGCGCCCGAGATGGGTGTGATTGAATGCGTCGGGATATTTCAATCCGTAACCGGCCGCGCGGTCCATGCCGATATGGGCGAGCCAGATGATCGCGATCGAGGCCGCGAGCGGCTGGTCCAACGCGAAGCCGGCGATCAGGAGCACGATCGGCACGGCCGTAATATGCACCGCGTTGTAGACGATCGCGCCGATCCGCGCGCCCGCCAGATACGCCGCAAAGCTCAGATCCGGCGCGAGCAGCAGCACGGCGAACAGCCACCACGGGCCGCCGCGATAGGAATAGAGCAGCACCATGGCCGCAAGCAGCACCAATCCCTCGAGCCGGAGCAGGGCGCGTGCCCCGCCTGTGACAGCCCCGTCCGCACCGACCATGCCTGCGTCTGCCATCACCTGCTCCTCCATTTGATCAAAGCCTTCGCCCATGTAGTACCGCAGAGCCCCGCCAGGAGGCCCTTTCCGGGCCACAAAAGCCCGTGTAGAACCCGAACAAAATGGTCAGGAACAAGGACGGGCCGGCTGCCATGAAGCACATCCTCGATTCCCTGGAAGAGCGCCGCGCCAGCGCAAGGCTCGGCGGCGGCGAGCGGCGGATCGAGGCGCAGCACGCCCGCGGCAAGCTGACCGCGCGGGAGCGCATGGAGCTGCTGCTGGACAAGGGCAGCTTTGAGGAATTCGACATGTTCGTCGAACACCGCTCGACCGAGTTCGGCATGGAGAAGAGCAAGGTGCCCGGCGACGGCGTCGTCACCGGCTGGGGCACCGTCAACGGTCGCAAGACCTTTGTGTTCGCCAAGGACTTTACCGTGTTCGGCGGCTCGCTGTCCGAGACCCACGCGCTGAAAATCACGAAACTTCAGGACATGGCGATGAAGGCGCGGGCGCCGATCATCGGGCTCTATGATGCCGGCGGCGCGCGCATCCAGGAGGGCGTGGCGGCGCTCGCCGGCTATTCCTACGTGTTCCGCCGCAACGTCATTGCTTCGGGCGTGATCCCGCAGATCTCCGTCATCATGGGCCCCTGCGCCGGTGGCGACGTCTATTCGCCGGCCATGACCGACTTTATCTTCATGGTGAAGAATACGAGCTACATGTTCGTCACCGGTCCCGACGTGGTGAAGACCGTGACTAACGAGGTGGTGACCGCCGAAGAGCTCGGCGGCGCCTCCGTGCATGCGACGCGCTCCTCGATCGCCGACGGCGCCTTCGAGAACGATGTCGAGGCGCTGCTGCAGATGCGGCGGCTGATCGATTTCCTGCCGGCCAACAACACCGACGGCGTGCCGGAATGGCCGAGTTTTGATTCGATCGAGCGGCTCGATATGTCGCTCGATACGCTGATCCCCGACAATCCGAACAAGCCCTACGACATGAAGGAATTGATCCTGAAGGTCGTGGACGAGGGCGACTTCTTCGAGATTTCGGAGGCCTTTGCGAAAAACATCGTCACCGGTTTTGGCCGCATTGCCGGCCGCACGGTCGGCTTCGTCGCCAACCAGCCGATGGTGCTGGCGGGCGTGCTCGATAGTGACGCCTCGCGCAAGGCGGCGCGGTTCGTGCGCTTCTG
>NZ_JAFATE010000571.1 GCF_019244115.1 Bradyrhizobium sp. | reverse complement strand
CGAGAAATAGCCGGCCGCCTTTTTGGCCGCGATCTCGACATGCGCGTCCGCCGGAATGAGCTCGTCCGGGATCGGCACGCGCTCGACGATGTCGATCCCCTGACCGGTCAGCGCATCATATTTCATGTCGCTCATCGACAGGAAGCGATCGATGCGCGACAGGCCAAGCCAGTGGATGACGTCCGGCATCAGCTGCTGGAAGCGCGCGTCCTGCACGCCGGCGACACATTCGGTGCGCTCGAAATAGGCGGCGGCCGCGTCGCCGTCTTCCTGGCGCTTGCGCGCATTGTAGACCAGGAATTTGGTGACCTCGCCGAGCGCGCGGCCCTCCTTGCGATTGTAGACGATGAGGCCGAGTCCGCCGGCCTGGGCGTCGCGCGCGCATTCCTCGATGCCGTGAATGAGATAGGGCCGGCAGGTGCAGATGTCGGAGCCGAACACGTCGGAGCCGTTGCATTCGTCGTGCACGCGGCAGGTGATGCGGGTGCGGTGATCGGGAAGTTTCGACACATCGCCGAACATGTAGACGGTTGTGCCGCCGATCGGCGGCAAAAACACCTGCATATCCGGGCGCGTGACGAGCTCCGGAAACATGCCCGCGGTCTGCTCAAACAGCGTGCGCCGCAGGCTGGTCTCGCTGACACCAAAACGTTCGGCGACGCCGGGCAGATACCAGACGGGATCGATCGCGATCTTCACCACCGAAACGCTGCCATTGGCGTGAACGACGGTGCCGTCGCTCTTCAGCCGCCTGGCGGCGAGCGCCGCCTGGATTTCCGGCAGGTCGAGCCGCGCGCGCGTGATCGCGATGGACGGACGGATGTCGGCGCCTTCGGCAATCTCGGTGCGGAAGTTTTCCGCGATCAGATGTCCCCAGGGGTCGAGTGCGACGATGCGCTTGGGATCGCACCATTGCGGAAACGGCCCAACGGTCGCGGCGGGATGGGTGTTGGTCAGGTCGGGACGCCGGATCGGATCGAGCGCGCCGGCCGAGACCGCCAGCGCCCGGTAGACCGCATAGGAACCGCCATGGCTGCCGATCACATTGCGATCCTGCGGCCGCGACACCGTCCCGATGATCGGACCACGCGCGCGCACATCGGCCGCGCCCCAGTGGATCGGAAACGCATGCTTGGCCCCGGGCTCCGGATGGGAGGTGAGGCGGATATGGTCGGTGCGGTTGGAGCGGCTCATGTTGATCTGCGAAGCTGGTGCCCAAAAAGCCAACGGCCCGCCTCTCCGACGGGCCTGATCGTGCTTTTGCCGGCAGTGGCGGGTCACCCCGCGGTTCCGGCTGAATTGTCTATAGCAGAACAACGCAGCTTAAGCCCGCCTAAATTTATGGTGGCATTCAAGAATTTGTTGCAATGCACGCGAATCAGCCCGCCGGGAGCGCTCAACCGGGATGGGAGCCGCCGGTATGGAGCAACCGCGCGCATATGGCGTCCTCGGTTCCATCACGGCAGTCCGACATCGCGATAGAGCGCCTTCAGCCGGTTTCGGAACGGTGCTTCGTTCTTGCGCCTGGTGCCTTCGACAGGATCGGCACCCGCCAGCATGGTATCGGTGGCTGCGAGCGAGAACTCCATGACGAAGCGCATGCGATCCTTGCGCAAGGCTTCGATGTCGGCGAGCCAGCGGCCGACATCGAGCATTCCGTGTTGATAGTGTCGCGTGATGAGGGTGGCCGCGTTCGCGGCATCCTCGATCGCCTGCGTCGCGCCCTGCCCCAGCGTCGGCACCATGCCGTGGGCGGCGTCGCCGAGATAGAGCACGTTGCAATCGTTGGCGCGATAAAGCAGGTCATGCTCCTGCATCCGCGCCCAATGCGTCTCGGCCGAGTTCTCGCACACCGTGTCGATCAGCCAGCGCGCCTGCGCACTCGGCGACGCGGCGGACGGCGTGTACGCCTTCCGCAAGGCTTCCGGCGCTTTCAGATCTTCGGCAATGTCGGCCTCGGGCGGAATAGGAAAGGTGCCGGCAATGTAGACATGATCGGGCGGCACGCGGAAGGCGAGCAGGCGGTTGGGACCGTTGAACCATTGCTCGTAATCGTCGATCAATCCGCCCGAGGTATTGCCCACCAGCAGGCGAAAGACGGCAACGCCGGCCAGCCGGGTCCCGGGCTCTCCGGACACGAGGCGCCTGGTCCGCGAGTAGCGTCCGTCGGCTGCGATCAACAGATCGATGCTGTCGAGATGCGCGATCTTGCCGTCTTGCGACCAGGTCACGCGCGTCTTGCGGGGATCGACGGCATCGCGGCCGATATCCGTGATCTCGCAGCCATATTGGACATGAGGCACGGCGGCCTCGCGCAGCACGCGATAGAGTTCCGACCAGCGGATGCGCCAGCCCGGCCCGTCGGCGACCTCGGCGAGCGGCAGATCGAACAGGACAGTGCCGTCCGTGAGCGAGATCCGCCAATTGCGCCAGATGAAGCTGTTTTCCGTGATGCCGTCGGCGAGCTCGGGATCGATGGCGTTGAGCGCCTTGACCGCGTTGGGGCCGATATTGAGGCCGGTCCCAGCTTCCGAATGATCGCCGCGCGCGACGCGCTCGAGACAAATGACCTCGGCGCCACCGAGCCGCGACAGACGGCGCGCCATCACGCATCCCGCAACCCCGGCGCCGACAATGACGATCCGCATCCGGCATCAGCCTTGCTGCTGTGAAGCGATCACGGCAATGAGACCGCCGCCATCCGGCCCCTGATGCTCAGCGCCGCCTGATACGAAAATGCGGCCATCGCCGACCACGCCCGCGACCAGGCCCGCAACCGCGCCGCGGATGTGCCGCTGTGCGTTGATGTCGGTGTCGTCGAGCATGGTGTGGCGATTGCCACGGATTTTGCCGCGCCGGTCCGGCTCGCATTTCACCAGCACGCAGGCGATCCGAGCTGCGTCGCCCGCGGAGACCTGTGGGGAGGCGGGGATATCGAGGTCGGCGAGCACACGGACGATGCCGCCGATGTCGAGCGCATCGCTCATCGGCCGGTGCGCGATGCGCAAATCGCCGCCCCAGGACGCGCTGTTGCCGAGCACGACCACCTCGTTGCATTCGACTTCGACGCCGGAGGAAATGCTGGCGCGCGGCGACTGGATGGAAAAATCCGAGAGCAGCGAAGCGTCATCGAAATCGCCTGACTTGATTTCGTCAAGCGCGAGCGCCACGCCAAAAGCTCCGGCGGCGCGCGCGAATGCCATCGACTTGTTGGGATCTGACGTGAGCGGGGTCTTGCCGGCCGCGATCGCGGCGGAGGCGCGCGCCACCGTCACGCAGGGGCACTTGACCTGCACGAAATGCACCTCGTCTGCACGTTCGATGCCAGCATTCTTGATCGCCTCGCGCACTGCGGCCGCAACGCGCTCGACATGCGCGCGCCGGCCGACGTCCTCGGCGGCCACGGGCGTGCTGAAGGCGGTGCCGATCGCCAGCGCTGACCGATGGCGCGTTGCCGAAGCATCAGCATCGCTGATGCAGAACACGTGGTAGTGCGGGCTCATCACGCCCTCGGTGCCGCCCGAGAGCACGCAAGGAATCTCACGGACCAGTTGCTCCGGCGGCTTTCCAACATGCTTTGACAACAGCCCCATCAGGGTCTGGGTGAAATAGCCGCGGGTAAAATCGTTGACACCGCCATTGCCCTCGGTTTTGCCGATGATGGCGACCACCTCCGAGGCAATGACGGTGCCGCTTTCGATCAGCCGCGCCAGCTCGGACAGATCTCCGGGATGGGCCATCGACAGCCTGAGAACGCGCGCCGTTTTCATGTGCCTCGTCCGCCGATCAGTTCGAACAGCCGGCTCGGACTGAGTGGAACTTCGTTGAGCTCGACCTTCTTGTCCTTCAGTCCGAGCGCGTCCTCGATCGCCTGCACGAATACCGCGCCGACCGGAATCGCACCGGCCTCGCCCGCGCCCTTTACCCCAAGCGGATTGAGCGGCGACGGCGTCACGGTATGATCGAGCTCCATGCGCGGCACGTCGAGCGCGGTTGGCAGCAGATAGTCGGCAAGCGAGGCATTCTGGAGCTGCCCCTGCTCGTCGAACGACAGCTTTTCAAAGAAGGCATTGCCGATGCCCTGCGCCACGCCGCCATGGATCTGGCCTTCCAGGATCAGCGGATTGATAACGGTGCCGCAATCATGCACGACGACATATTTCAGGATTTTCAGCTCAAAAGTATCCGGATCGACCTCGATGATGGCAGCATGCACGCCGTTGGAGGTAGCACCCTTGGCGGGCCCGAAATATTGCGTCGATTCCAGTCCCGGCTCGGTCCCGGGCGTGACCGCGCCACGCATCGGATTGGCCCGCTGGGCGAGTTCGCCGAGGCGGATGAATTTTTCCGGGATGCCGGTGATCGACACTTTTCCGTCTGCGACGACGAGGTCCGCTTCCGAACATTCGAACGCCTCAGCCGCAAGCTTCAGCGCCTTCTTGCGCACCGCCTGCGACGCGGCGCTGACGGCATTGCCGGCGACGACGGCGCCGCGGCTCGCAAAGGTGCCGGCGCCCCAATAGAACTGGTCGGTGTCGCCGGTCACGATATCGATATCGCGGACATCGACGCCGAGCTCATCGGCGACGATTTGGGCAAAGCTCGTGAAATGCCCCTGCCCCTGCGTGCCGACTCCGGTGGCGACGCTGACCTTGCCGTTGGTCTGCACCTGCACCTTGGCCCCCTCATAGGGCCCGATGCCGGTGCCCTCGACATAGCAGGCGACGCCGATGCCGACGCAGCGGCCTTGCGCGCGCATGCTCGGCTGTTCGTGCCTGACGAACGCCTCATAGCCGATCGCGGCGAGCGCCTTGTCGAGCACGGGTGCATAATTGCCGCTGTCATACTCGAGCGGCTGAAAGTCCTGGTAGATGATTTCGTTCTTGTATGGGAACGCGTCTGGCGGAATCAAATTGCGGCGCCTGATCTCGATGGGATCGATGCCAAGCGCATGCGCGGCAAGATCAAGCAGCCGCTCGATCACGAACACGCCGTGCTGGCGGCCGGCGCCGCGATAGGGCGTCACGATCGGCAGGTTGGTGAACACGGCCGTGAAGGTCGAGTCATAGGCCGGAATGACGTAAGGCCCGAGCAGCGTGCACTGGCTGTTGAGCGGCACCGTGAGCCCATAAGGGTTGTAGGCGCCGGTGTCGTGAAAGAACACGTCTTTGACGCCGAGAATGCGTCCCTCGCGGTCGAGCGCGATCTCGGCGTCGTGTATCTGGCCGCGCTCATGCGTGGTCGCAAAAAAATGTTCGAACCGATC
>NZ_JAFATE010000537.1 GCF_019244115.1 Bradyrhizobium sp. | reverse complement strand
TTGGTCAGCTCCTGATTGAGCAGTTCGCGATCGAGCAGCTGACCGGTGTCGGGATCCTTGAAATCCTGGTCTTCGATCCAGGCGTCGGCATAGTCGACATAGCGGTCGAACATGTTCTGGCCGTAATCGGTGTACGATTCGAGATAGGACTTCTGGATCTCGTTGCCGATGAATTCCGCATAGCGCGGCGCGAGTTCCGCCTTGATGAATTCGAGGTACCGCTTCTCGACCTCGTCGGGAAGCTGCTCGCGACGGATCGCCTGCTCGAGGACATACATCAGGTGAACGGGGTCGGCGGCGACCTCGGCGGTATCGTGATTGTAGGCGGCTGCAAGAACCTTGAAGGCAAAGCGCGTCGAAATGCCGTCCATGCCCTCGTCCACGCCGGCCGCGTCCCTGTATTCCTGAACGCTGCGGGCCTTGGGATCCGACTCCTTCAGGCTTTCGCCGTCATAGACCCGCATTTTCGCAAACAGCGTCGAGTTTTCGTGCTTGCGCAGGCGCGACATGACCGAAAAGCGGGCCAGCGTGTCCAGCGTCGCCGGCGCACAGGGCGCGGAGGCGAGTTCGGAGGCCTGGATCAGCTTCTCGTAGATCTTCCGCTCCTCAGTCACCCGCAGCGAATACGGAACCTTGATGACGCAAATGCGGTCGATGAACGCCTCGTTGTTCTTGTTGGCCTTGAAACTCCGCCATTCCGACTCGTTCGAATGCGCCAGAATGATGCCGCCGAAGGGAATTGCGCCGATGTTTTCGGTGCCGATGTAATTTCCTTCCTGGGTCGCGGTCAAAAGCGGATGCAGCATCTTGATCGGCGCCTTGAACATTTCGACGAATTCGAGAATGCCCTGATTGGCGCGATTGAGGCCGCCCGAATAGCTGTAGGCGTCGGGATCGTTCTGGGCGAATGTCTCCAGCTTTCGGATGTCGACCTTGCCGACCAGCGAGGAAATGTCCTGGTTGTTCTCGTCACCGGGTTCGGTTTTCGCAATTGCGATCTGCCGCAACCGCGAAGGCTGGATCCTGGCGACGCGGAATTGCGAGATGTCGCCGCCGAAGGCTTCGAGCCGCTTGTAGCACCAGGGGCTCATGAGCCCGCTCAGGCGACGTCGCGGGATGCCGTATTTTTCCTCGAGCATCGGGCCGAGCGTGTCCGGATCGAACAGGCTGAGCGGGCTTTCGAACACCGGGCTGATCTCGTCGCCGGCCTTCAGCACGTAGATGGGATGGACTTCCATCAAGGATTTGAGCCGTTCGGCGAGTGACGACTTGCCGCCGCCGACCGGTCCTAGCAGATAGAGGATCTGCTTGCGCTCCTCGAGCCCCTGTGCGGCGTGACGGAAGTACCCGACGATCCGCTCGATCGTGTCTTCCATGCCGTGGAAGCCGGCGAAGGCCGGATAGGTGCGGATCGTGCGGTTGGAAAAAATACGGCCAAGGCGGGGGTCCTTGGCCGTATCGATCATCTGAGGCTCACCGATCGCGGCCAATAGTCGCTCCGCGGCATTGGCGTATTTCATCGGATCGTTTCGACACGAGTCCAGATATTCCGCCATCGACATGTCGGTTTGGCTCCGAGCCTCGAAGGATCGGGCGAAGGCATTAAACAGGGAGTCGTTGTACATGTCTCTCTCCGCGCATGTGTTCGGCCTCACCACAAGATCGCCGGAACTGCGGCGCAGCCGAGTCTTCCGAATCGGGGTGAGCGCATTAACCCTGATTGGACACTCGACCCATTCATCGGCGCAATGCACGACCTAGGCATCGGACGAATTACGAACAGGCAACTGCCCGCTTTCTGGGCGAATCGGAGCCCCGACGCCCTGATTTTCGGCGAATGTAGCCCGCCCGCAACATGCGTAAGACTACGAGGATCGCCTAGAATGAAGTCGGAAACGAACGGGAAAGTTCCATCCTTGCACGGGATTGCGTCCGCGTTGAGGTGGCCGGCCGCCAGTCCCCGCAGCTTTCAATGCGCTGCGAGAGCCTGCGAGTTTGAACCAGGCGAGACGGGTGTGGCGCGCAGAAGCGGAATCGCATCGTGGGTCCGGCACTGAAGGCCTTCCCATCGTGACAAGTTCGCCGTTGGATCGATTTCTGTCTTAACTGGACCGGTTCGAGTCAATGAAATCGGCGGCCGGTTTGCTGCCTTGCAATGTAGATCACCCCGCCGATCTGCGGTGCAGTGTCGCTTCGCCGCATCGCTTCATGAGCTTTGCCGCAGTTCGGTCGTCCCGTCCGCTCGGCGCACCGGCGCGGTGCGGACCGGCGTGCAATAGTTCGAGAACAGGTCGACGAACGGCGTCACGAACGGAATGTGACAGACGAAGCCCACAGGTCGGTATTTGACGTGGATGTTTTCCATCTGGAACATCGCAAGGCTCATGAAGGCATCCAGCCGGACGGCCTGGCTGGTGAGGCCGTTATAAGTATCCGCCTCCTTGGCGATGAATTTGGCTTTCTGCTCGGGGCTCATCGAGCTTTGCGAGGCCCACTGGCGCGCCGGCAGAAGCTGGCCGTGCAGCCGCTCGAAGCAGTAGTGCATGGCCAGCAGCTGGTGCTTGGCACTGTACCAGTGCAACGTGAGGGCGGGCTTGTCGGCGAGGATCTTGCCGTTCTCCCTCGCGCATAGCCTGACATAGCTGCCCGGCGGGTCGGAGATCACCTCGGACCTGTCGTAGCGGCAGGGCGGCGGATCGGGCGCCAGCGGCAGCCTGTGGCCGTTGTCGTCCAGCATGTTGAAATGCGGAATGTTGGCGGTGTCGTCGCAATCGAAATTGTAGACACCGAGCAGCGATTCGTTGAGCGGATCGGTGGTCGGGGTTTTGGTGTCCGCCGGGTCGCGCCCAAAATCGCTGGCCCAGTCGATGTAGATTTCCGCCTTGCGTGCGAACAGGTCGCCGTTCTGCCGCAGCACGATGCGGGCGTGCTCGTAAGGTGCGTAGCTCGCCTGCGCGTTCTTGGTCTGGATCGCCTGTGCATCGCCGTCGGCATCGATGGCGAGCGCCGCGGTGTAGTCGAAGTAGAGGATCTGCTGCAGCATCTGCGCCTCGGAAAAAGCGTCGGCGATGCTCGAGAAGGTGCTGGTCGCCGCGCTCATGTCCTCCTTGGCCTGGGCGCTGACCTTTTCCTGATAGGCGGACAGGTACTGGAAATAACCGACCAGCAGGCTGCCGATCAGCGTGATGACCGGCAATCCCCTAGCGTAGGACAGGATGCGGTTGAGGCGGTCGAAGAAGGCGCCGGCTCTGGTCCACTCGGTGCCGCCTGACGGAGCCGCGGCGCGGCTCTGGACCTTCTGGTCGGGCACTTGAAGCGGGGCGCTGATGTCTGCCATGGCGAAACTTAAGGAGTTTCCAGATCACGACCAGCGTAGCACAATCGAGGATTGTTGTCTGTGGTGCGGTTCACAGACTTCGGCGCGAGCGGCCTTGCCGTCGATCACGGCGATGGTCGGGTCAAGGCCACGACAACAAGCACCTGTCCGGAGGCTCGCGGTGGCAAAACGCATCGCGATCATCCAGCGCTGCGCAAACGCATCGCGTGTGCGCGGAGATCATGCGCAAGCAACAATCAGGAGTGTGAGGGCGGGCTAACCTGACGCCTGCGTTCAGTCGCAGACGCGCACACGGCGCCAATGGTGGCCGGTGCGAACGGACTCGAGGTGACAGCCGTCCTCGTAAGGTCCCGCGACCGGAGCAGGCCCCCAAAATGGACCGGACCACCCGACGGGAACGCCGTAATAGCCGTAGTGGTAATAAGGGTAGAAAGGAGGAGAGGGACCCCAATGAAACGCGCCGACCGTCACGCCTGCCGCAATCCGGCCATCCTGCGCCTGCGCACCGATGGGCGTCATCAACCCAATTGCCAGCACCGCGGCGACGGCAACAGTGCCTCGTCGGTTCACGATACTCATTCCAACTCCTCCATGCTGCCTGAGCGGAGATCCCTAGCACGCCGCGTGCACGGTGCCCAACCGTATTAGGCGCGACGGCGCCCCCCGCGGCGATGCGGCGATATGGCGCGCGGCGATCAACTACTCCTCGCCCGGCAATAGCTCGGTCAGCGAGCGGATGATGCGGTCGGGACGGATACTCGATCCTTCGGGCAGGCCGTCGCCATGACTGTCCATCCAGATCGCGTAGATGCCCAGCCGCTGCGGCACCTCGACCTCCCACTCCAGATTGTCGCCGATCATCCAGGTGTCGGCCGCCGCGACGCCGAGCCGCTCCATGGCGTGCCGATAGGCGCGCTCCTCCGGCTTGCCAAAGCCGTGCTCGCCCTCGATCTGGATGTGGTCGAAGCGATGCGCCAGCGCAAAGCGCTCGATCTTGGCGCGCTGGATCGCGGCGGAGCCGTTGGTCACGAGCG
>NZ_JAFATE010000449.1 GCF_019244115.1 Bradyrhizobium sp. | reverse complement strand
AGACGAGCCACCCGGCCGAAAACAGTGCAATAACAACGAGTATTAATGAGAAGGAGAAAAATAGCTGTCCGATTGGTGCCAAACCCGCGCACTTATCCGGATGAAAAGGCCTTATCTGCAGCTCTCCAGTGCGCCCGAGATAATGAAACTCCCACGCGGTGACCGCGATTATCCAGATTGCGACACCGCCCGCGTAAGCCAGCAGCACGTCAATTGTCACTACACTGACGTCCAATACCGCATTCCAGCGACCCATGCTGCGGATCACCTCCACTTGCGAAAATCCGTAAAACCATAAGAATATAATTCCAGCAAGCAAAAGACCTGAAACATATCCCAACGGTGTTTCCAGTCGGTGAAGGTGCATATTCCGATGATGTCGGCCGGGCATTCCGATTGATGTCGGCCACCCATTCCAATTGAAGTCGGCCGGCTATTCCGATTGATGTCGGCCGGGGTGGCGGAGCGCCCGCTGGACGAGATTGATCTCTCCATAACTGGTTGCATGCGGTCAAGCGGCGACAGTTTTGGCGGCGCGCTGCTTACGCAAGCTGTCGCCGCTGAGTTGCAGGCGATGGGCGTTGTGGATGAGACGATCGAGGATGGCGTCAGCGAGGGTCGGTTGGCCGATCAGCTGATGCCATTTGTCGACCGGGATCTGGCTGGTGATCAGTGTGGCGCCGCGACCATAGCGGTCTTCGACGATTTCAAGCATGTCGTGGCGCTGTTCGGGGCCGAGCGGTTCGAGGCCCCAATCGTCGAGGATCAATAGCTTGACGCCGCCGAGCGCACGCATCAGGCGGGGATAACGGCCGTCGCCGCGAGCGAGCGCGAGATCGCTGAACATCCGCGGAATGCGCTGGTACAGCACCGAGCGGTTGTCGCGGCAGGCCTTTTGACCGAGGGCGCAGGCAAGCCAGCTTTTGCCGACGCCGGCGGGCCCTTCGATGATCAGGTTCTGCGCCTCCTCGATCCAACGGCCGGCAACCAGTGCCTGGAAGAGGGCGCGGTCGAGGCCGCGGGCAGCGCGGTAATCGACATCCTCGACAACCGCCTGGTGGCGCAGCCGGGCAAAGCGCAGCCTGGCTCGCAAACGCCGTTCGTAGCGTTCGATGGCTTCGCGATCGAGCAGCAGCGCGAGCCATTCGGCATGCGACAGCTCGGCGCTGGTCGGGTTTGCTTCGAGTTCGGCGAAAGCCCGCGCCATGCCCTTAAGCCCCAACTGGTGGAGCTGGTCGATTGTCGGATGGGTCAGCAATGTCAATCTCCTCACGGTTAATGGTAGTAGCGGGGGCCGCGGATATTGGGATGGTCGGGAAGCAGCTCGCCCTGGGCGGCCGGTCCGGGCGGCGGGCGCCGGTCGAGGCCGTGCTTGAGGATCGATTGGATCGAGCCGTAGGAGCGCGCGCCAATGTCGAGACCGCGGTCGCAGGCCGCCTCCAGGCGGTCGGCGCCGTAATGCCGGGCCAGCCGCAGGATGCCGATACATGCTCGGTAGCCCTGTTCGGGGTGCGGCCGGCTCTCCAGGATCAGCCCTGTCAATTTGGCCGTGTTGGGGCCGATCGCCGCCGCGTCGGCGCGGATGCGCTCGATCGTCCAGTCGGCATAACGCCGGTGCGCACTCGGCATATGCTCGGGGATTGTCGTGTGCCGGCCGCGGCCGCCGCCGCGCAGATGGACCGCGATGCGCTCGCCCTTGCAGAACAGCTCGATCGTGCGCTCGGTGATGCGGGCGTCGAGCCGCTCGCGGATCAGCCGGTACGGCACCGAGTAGTAGTGCCCGTCGATATCGACATGGTAGTCGCGCCCGACCCGGCGTGGCTGCCATTCGGCGTATTCGTAAAGCTCGGCCGGCAAGCTCTTCAGCGCCGGGTAATCGAGCTCGCGGAAGAGATCGCGGCGGCTGACGCCAAGCCGGCGCATCGGCCGCGCATTGAGATCGGCGACCAGCTCGGCGATCGCCCGGTTCAACGCGGCCAGCGAAAAGAAGCGGCAATTGCGCAGCCGCGCCAAGATCCAGCGCTCGACCACCAGCACGGCCACTTCGACCTTGGCCTTGTCGCGCGGCTTTCTGCTGCGCGTCGGCAGGATCGCCGTGCCGTAATGGGTTGCCAGATCGAGATAAGTGCGATTGAGCCCCGGCTCGTACCAGTTGGCGCGATCGACCCCGACCTTCGGATTGTCGGGGACGAGCTGCGCCGGCACGCCGCCCATAAAGGCGAGCGCGCGCACATGCGCGCCGATCCAGTCGGGCAGCGACTGTGTCCAGGTCGCCTCGGCGTAGGTGTAGTTGGAGGCGCCCATTGTGGCGACAAAGACCTGCGCGGCCCGCGTCTCTCCGGTCGCCCCATCAATCACGTCGACGGTCTGGCCGGCGTAATCGACAAACATGCGCTCGCCGGCGGGATGGCTCTGCCGCATCGTCGGCGACAGTCGGCTTTCCCAGGCGCGGTAGAGATCGCACCAGCGGCTGTATCCGTAGCCGCCAGGCTCACGCTGCCGATATTCTTCCCACAACAGCATCAAGGTGACGCCAGGCCGGCGCAGCTCGTGATGGATGTAGGGCCAATCGGGCTCGGCCTTGCGCCGCGCAGCGGGCCGGCTGCCACGGCTCGAATACAGCATCGCCTCGAGCACGCGGTCGGTCAGCGTCGCCGGCAGCGGCCAGCGTAGACCCGCGGCGGCAACCCGCTCCAGGGTCAGCCCGACCGTGCTGCGGGCAATCCCCAGCGAGCGGGCGATCACCCGGTCGGTTGCCCCAGCCTCGTGCTTGAGGCGCAGGATCTCTCGTACACGACGCATCGACACTCTCTTGGCTGGCATCGGTCCCCCCGCTTGTCGTTCCCACGACAAGCAGAGCCCCGAACACCGCCCAGCGGTCGAGCGCTTGCCACCCCTGCGCGGGTGGCCGACTTCA
>NZ_JAFATE010000439.1 GCF_019244115.1 Bradyrhizobium sp. | reverse complement strand
CTGCGCGTCGTGGTCCTGCGCGATCTTGACCAAGGCGCGGGTGTCCTTCGGAAAGCACGAGCCGCCGAAGCCGGGTCCGGCATGCAAAAATTTCGAGCCGATGCGGTTGTCGAGACCAATGCCGCGCGCGACCTCCTGCACGTCGGCGCCGACCTTTTCGGCCAGATCCGCGATCTCGTTGATGAAGGTAATCTTAGTGGCGAGGAACGCGTTGGCGGCATATTTGATCAGTTCGGCGGTGCGCCGCGCCGTGTACATCACGGGCGCTTGGTTCAGCGACAGCGGGCGATAGATGTCGCCGAGCAGTTTCCGGCCGCGCTCATCCGAGGTGCCGACCACGATACGGTCTGGCCATTTGAAATCGCGGATCGCGGCTCCCTCGCGCAGGAATTCCGGATTGGAGGCGACCACGACATCGGCTGACGGATTGGTCTCGCGGATCAGGCGCTCGACCTCGTCGCCGGTGCCGACCGGCACGGTCGACTTGGTGACGACGACGGTAAAGCCCGACAGCGCGCGCGCGATCTCCTTGGCGGCGGCGTAGACATAGGTCAGGTCGGCATGGCCATCGCCGCGGCGCGAGGGCGTGCCGACCGCGATGAACACCGCATCGGCTTCGGCCACGGGAGCTGTGAGATCGGTCGTGAAGTCGAGCCGTCTGGCCTTGACGTTGCCGGCCACCAACTCGTCGAGCCCAGGTTCGAAAATCGGGATTTCGCCGCGCTGCAGCGCCCTGATCTTGTCGGTGTCCTTGTCGACGCAGGTCACCTGGTGACCGAAATCCGCAAAGCAGGCGCCGGACACCAGCCCCACATAGCCCGTGCCGATCATGGCAATCCGCATGAACCTGTCCACTCCTGTTGGTTAACGAACCCTGATTTTAGGGGCGTCATAAAGCATTTCCGGCTCAGGGGGAACCGCGCAAAATCCTTAATAAGAGCCGGCATGACGTTTGGATGAATAAAGGGGAATGAAACTGTTTACGCCCGATATTACCACCTCAACGCATCAAATCGAGACACCATGACGGCCGAAGGCTCATCCCTTGTCCCGGATCGATCGGTACCCGGACGGATCGACTGGGTGGACTATGCCAAGGGCATCTGCATCGTCATGGTCGTTATGATGCATTCGGTGCTGGGCGTCGAGGCTGCGGCGGGCCAGACCGGCTTCATGCACGTGCTGGTGGCCTTCGCAAAACCCTTCCGGATGCCGGACTTCTTCCTCATTTCCGGGCTGTTCCTTCCGCTCGTCATCGACCGGGACTGGCGCACTTACCTCGACCGCAAAGTGGTGCATTTCGCCTATTTCTATGTGCTCTGGGTCACCATCCAGTTCGGCTTCAAGGCGCCGCCCTTCGCCGCGGAGACGAGCTGGAGCCATGCCGGCTACTTGTACCTGGAGTCCTTCGTCGAGCCGTTCGGCACGCTGTGGTTCATCTACCTGCTGCCGGTGTTCTTCGTCGTGATCAAGTTGTCCCGCGGATTGCCGGCGCTGCTGGTCTGGATCATCGCCGCCGCGTTGGAGTCAGCGCATATCGCGACCACCTGGACCGCGATCGACGAGTTCTGCGCGCGCTTCGTCTACATCTACAGCGGTTATCTGTTCGCCAAATCCGTGTTCGCTCTATCGGACCGGGCGCGCGCGCACCCAGCGCTTGCGCTGGTCGCGCTGGTGGCCTGGGCCGCGCTCGACGGCGGCCTGGTCTACGGCGGCGTCAGCGAATGGCCGGTCATCTCGCTCGCGCTGGGCCTCGCCGGCGCCTGCGCCATCATCACGATCGGCACGCTGCTCGCACGGGCGCAGCTGCTGGGCCGCCTGCGCTTCTGCGGCGAGCGTTCGATCGTGATCTATCTCGCCTTCTTCCTGCCGATGGCCGTGACCCGAACGCTGCTCCTGAAGAGCAACGTGATCGGCGACATCGGTGCCATGTCGCTGATCGTCACCGTGGCCGGCGTGCTCGGCGCGCTCGCGATCTGGCGCGCGGCGCTCGCGCTCAAGGCCAACTTCCTGTTCGAGCGACCCGCTGCATTCTGGATCGCGCCGAGGAGGCGCAGCGCCGTGCTGCAGGCGGCCGAGTAGCGTCTAGCTGTCATCGCCCGGCGTGACGGGGCGACCCAGTACGCCGCGGCCTATCGGTTCAAGCACTGCTGTTTCTGGAATACTGGATTCGCCCGCTTCCGCGGGCGATGACAGTCTTCGATATTGCCGTATGGTCCTAAGCATTGCGCGCCCGACCCGCTGACAGCCGATGACAGCGTGGATAGCGCGACAGCAAGCCCCAAAAATCGCGCCTTCGAGGCTGTCTTTTGCCGCAAAAGTTCTTAGATTGCGGCCATGCC
>NZ_JAFATE010000350.1 GCF_019244115.1 Bradyrhizobium sp. | reverse complement strand
ACCATCGAAGGCCGGCCGGGGCGCGCTTTGCAAGCCTTCCGCCGCTTGGAATTATCAACCGCTTATTTGATATTGAGCGAAAAGCGCAGATTGAGCGGCTGCAGCATCTCCGGCGGCGGCGCCGCGCCGACGTTGCCGCGCTTGAGGATGGCGTGCAGATCGTCATCGGCCTGCGCGTTCTTCAGCGCCGGAAAGATCACCCGCTCGACGGTTCCGTCCGGATTGAGCCAGGCGCGAACCTCGAGTGCCGGCGGCGGTCCGTCCTCCTTGCCGGCATGCTCGCGCAAATACGAGCGGAACCGATTGGCGACGACCTCGTCTGCGGCCATCCAGAACTCGAAGCGGAGTCTGACGAGCTTTGCAAACTCGGTCCAGGATGCCGGTGCGCCGCCCGCCGCGCGATAATCCTGCGCGCGGCTGCTAGGTCCTGTTGACAATTGCGGGATTCCCTCTGACTCGCGAACGTGATTCAAGATCGCAACTGGGGAGGGCGATCTTGATTCGGCGAGAGCTCACGGACTTCGATTGGCGGCGCATTGAAGCGCTGGTCTCAGGCAGAGAGGGAGACAAGGGACGGCACGGCGCAGACAATCGCCTGTTCGTCGACGCGGTGCTCTGGATTGCGCGCGCTGGCGCACCATGGCGCGATCTGCCGCCGCAGTTCGGCAATTGGAATAGCGTGTTCCAGCGCTTTCGTCGATGGGCCAAAAGGGGCGTTTGGGAGCGGATTTTCAACGCCTTGCTGGAAAATCCAGACTTTGAATACCTCATCATCGACTCCACCATCGTGCGAGCGCACCAGCATGCGGCCGGCGCAAAAGGGGGAGCGAAGATGAGGCGCTTGGACGTTCGCGCGGCGGACTGAGCACCAAGATCAGCGCCGGCGTGGACGCGCTCGGCAATCCCGTTCGCTTCATTCTGACCGCAGGCAACGTGAATGATATCGTCCAGGCCGAGGACCTGATCAGCGGCCTGTCGTTCGACAAGTTGCTCGCCGACAAAGGCTATGACTCCGACCGCTTTCGCGCTCGCATTGCAGCAGCGGGTGCCGAGGCCGTGATCCCGTCCACCCGCTCGCGATCGCAGGCCATCCCCTACGACAAGCACATCTACGGGGATCGCAACTTGGTCGAGAGGTTCTTTAACAAGATCAAGCATTTTCGCCGCATCTCGACCCGCTACGAGAAGACTGCGCTCTCGTTTGCATCCATGCTATTCCTCGTCGGCGCCATGATCTGGCTCCGTTGAATGTCAACAGGACCTAGCACTTCGGCTGGTTCGGCGGACACTTTTTGGGCGGCGGGGCCGCGGGCCTTGGCGGTGGCGGCGGCGCTGGACGCGGTGGTGCCACCGCAACGCGCGGCGGGGGTGGCGGCGCCGCAATGTGAGGCGGCGGCGGTGGCGGGGCAGCATGCACCTGCGGCGGCGGCGGAGCCGGCCGTGCCATCTGCGGATGCGAGGGCGGCGGCGGGGCCGCGTGCTGGATCTGGGGCCGCGGCGGAGCTGGCGGAGGCGGAGGTGGTGGTGCGGTCGGCCTCACCGCGCTGATCGCAGGCCGCGCAGCTGCGGGCGGCGGAGACGTCGATCCGGGCCGCTTCTCCTGCAATTTCTTCTCTTCCAAGGCTGCGGCTGGCGGCGGCGGAGTCCCAGGCTTGCCTGCCGTCGCTGCTGGCGGCGGCGATCCCGGCCTTTTCTCCTCGAACTTCTTCTCTTCCAACGGGGCGCTGCCGGGTTTCGCCTGGACGCCGGCCGCGCCCTGGTTGGGATTGGTCGGCGCCGTCGCTATCGGCTTGGAATTCGCATTGGGACCGTTGCCTGGCGGAGTGGTCCCTGATGGCGGCGAGATCCCCGGCGCGAGCTTGTCCGTGTTGGGCGTCGCCGCTCCAGTCGGCGCCGTCGCGCTCGCAGGGCCTCCACTGCTCGTTGGCGGAAGCTGGTTGCCCGTGGGCAGAGAGTGAAGCTGGCTTCCCGGGGGCGGCGTGTTCTGACCAGGCGTTGCCGTTCCCTGCGGCGCCGTCGCGGTCGCATTGGCCTTGATCAGCGGTGCTCTGCCCGGTGGTGCTGTCGGGTTGGCGACGAAGTTGCTCTGGCTGGCAGTGAGTGGCGCCTGATTGTTCTGGATGAGCTTGGCCTGGTGCTGGATCACGACCGGCACCTGCGGGCCGGCTCCGACAGGCTGCCCGGACGCGGCAGCCTTCGTCAGCGCCTGGACTGAACCGGCTGCTGGGGCCGGCTGCTGCACGTTGATCACGGT
>NZ_JAFATE010000339.1 GCF_019244115.1 Bradyrhizobium sp. | reverse complement strand
ATTTCCAGCCTGATACCCTGCTGCCGGGCATCAAGATCAACACCTCGGCGACCGATTACGCACCGATCAAGGAGCTGCAGATGATGCGGTTCAGGGGCGAGAAATGGGACCTGTTCGGCGACATCATGAACGGCAATCTCACTCATTGACGGTCCGCCGGGAGCAGGCGCGCTGCCTGCTTTTTCCACGCGCCGGAAAGCTCCCGTCGCTGGGGCTTTTTTGTTAACGCCAAGTGGGCCGCCGGCGGCCCTTTACCAGACGACTAAAGATGCAGGCGCGGTCGCCCTGTCGTAGGCGCTTTTTGCTTCAATTCTGGTAAGATACCGACATCATCGAGAGAGCTTTCAACCAAGGAAGCCAGAGCACAATCTCAGGTAGAAACGAGGGAGAAACGTAATGCTCATGATTGCCAATCCCCTGGCAACGGCTGCGGCCGCGTTCGCATTGTTCACCGCAGCGGCCAGCGGCGCGCTGGCCGCCGAAAAGAAATACGACACCGGCGCGTCCGACACCGAGATCAAGGTCGGCAACATCATGCCCTATTCGGGGCCGGCGTCAGCGTACGGCATCATCGGCAAGACCGAGGCCGCCTACTTCAAGAAGATCAACGCCGAGGGCGGCATCAACGGCCGCAAGATCAACTTCATCTCCTATGACGACGCCTACTCGCCGCCCAAGACGGTGGAGCAGGCCCGCAAGCTGGTCGAGAGCGACGAGGTGCTGTTCATCTTCAACTCGCTGGGCACGCCGCCGAACTCGGCGATCCACAAATACATGAACTCGAAGAAAGTGCCGCAGCTGTTCGTCGCGACCGGCGCCACCAAGTGGAACGATCCCAAGGATTTTCCGTGGACCATGGGCTGGCAGCCGAACTATCAGAGCGAGGGGCGGATCTATGCAAAGTATCTGTTGAAGGAGAAGCCTGGCGCCAAGATCGCGGTGCTCTATCAGAACGACGACTACGGCAAGGACTATCTCAAGGGCCTCAAGGATGGGCTCGGGGCCAAGGCCGCGTCGATGATCGTCGCCGAGGAAAGCTATGAGACCACCGAGCCCACCATCGACAACCACATCGTCAAGCTGAAATCGACCGGCGCCGACGTGTTCTTCGACGTCACCACGCCGAAATTCGCGGCGCAGGCAATCAAGAAGGCCGCTGAGATCGACTGGAAGGCGCTGCACCTCCTCAATAACGTCTCGGCCTCCGTGGGCAGCGTGATCAAGCCGGCCGGTTACGAAAATGCGCAGGGCGTCATTTCGGCGCATTATCTGAAGGACACGACCGACCCGCAATGGAACAATGATCCCGGCATGAAGCAATATCTGGACTTCATGAACAAGGATTTTCCGGAAGGCGACAAGCTCGACAACGGAACCATCACGGGCTACGGCGTCGCGCAGACGCTGGTTCAGGTGCTGAAGCAATGCGGCAACGACCTGACCCGCGAGAACATCATGAAGCAGGCGGCGAACCTGAAGAACTTCCGCACCGAGGTGCTGCTGCCGGGCATTTACATCAACACCGGACCGGACGACTTCGCCCCGATCAGCCAGCTGCAGCTGATGCGCTTCAAGGGCGAGCGCTGGGAGCTGTTCGGCGACGTCATCTCCGGCGACGTCGGCGGCTGACTACCGCCCTTGCCCGTAGCGCGATCTTCCCCGCAACGCGCGTGCGTTGCGGGGTTTTCTTTTTCGCCAGGACGATGGATAACTGCCAGCCAGTTGATTTCTCATCTTCCTGGAGAGCGATGACCGACCGCCGCCCGCTGCTCCGTTCGATCTTCGATGCGGCCGTTGCCGCCGCGCATCCCGATATCGTGCTGGCGCAGCATCTGCGGCCGCCGCCCGCCGGCCGCGTCATCTGCCTCGCCGCAGGCAAGGGTGCGGCCGCAATGGCCGCGGCCGCGGAGGCCCACTATCTCGACGAGTTGAAGCTCGCGCCCGAGCGCCTGATCGGCATCGCCACCACCCGCCATGGCCACGGCGTGCCGACGCGGCGCATCAAGGTCGTCGAGGCCGGCCACCCGATGCCGGATGAAGCGGGCCTGAAGGGCGCCGAAGAGGCACTGCGGATGGCGGAAGCGGCGGAGGCCGATGATCTCTTGCTGGTCCTGCTGTCTGGCGGCGGCTCGGCGAACTGGATCGCGCCCGTCCCCGGCATCACCTTCCTGCAGAAGCAGCAACTGACCCGCGCGCTGTTGCGCTCCGGCGCGCCAATCGGCGAGGTCAACACCGTGCGCAAGCATCTGTCACGGATCAAGGGCGGGCGGCTGGCACGCGCCGGGCAGCACGCCGCCGAGATCGTCACGCTCGCGATCTCCGACGTGCCGCATGATGAGCCATCCGCGATTGCCTCGGGCCCCACCGTGCCGGATCCGACCACGCTTTCGGATGCGCACGCCATCGTCGCCAAATACAGGCTGGAGGTCGATGACGGGATCCGCGCCGCGCTCATCGATCCCGCAAACGAAAGCTGCAAGCCGGGCGACAAGGCTTTTGCGCGGGCGCATTTCGAGCTGATCGCGCGGCCCAGGCAATCGCTCGAGGCCGCGGCGAAGCTCGCCCGCGCGGCGGGCTATGAGATCGTCGATCTCGGCGCCGATCTTGAAGGCGAGGCGCGCGAGGTCGCCGCCGCACATGCGCGGCTCGCCCTCGCCGCGCGCGCCGAGGGCCGGCGCGTCGCGATCCTGTCCGGCGGCGAGCTCACGGTCACCGTGCGCGGCGATGGCCGCGGCGGCCCCAACCAGGAATATGCGCTGGCGCTGGCGGCGCTGCTGAAGGGCACGGCCGACATCTCGGTGCTCTCAGGCGATACCGATGGCGCCGACGGCGGCGCAGGCTCTGCATCCGATCCGGCCGGCGCAATCGTCGACGCCGCGACGTTTGCAAGGATGACCGCACTCGGCCTCGACCCGCAGGCCTATCTCGCCAACAACGACGCCACCGCGTTCTTCGCCGCCACCGGCGATCTGCTGCAGACCGGCCCGACACTCACCAACGTGAACGATATCAGGGTGATTTTGGTGGATGCGCCGTAGGGTGGGCAAAGGCGCGTTTCCGCGCCGTGCCCACTGTCTTTCCGCGAGCGAACTCCGGAATGGTGGGCACGCTTCGCTTTGCCCACCCTGCGCATTTCGGGACGTGATGATGAATTACGACCGTCTCGTCTCGCCGCTTGCATGCTGCAGCAGCGCGAGCAGGCCTTGCAGCAGCGCGGTCGGCGATGGCGGGCAGCCCGGAATGTGGAGATCGACCGCGACGACGTCCTTAACGCCGCCAACACAGGCATAGCTGCCGCGGAAGAGGCCACCGTCAGCGGCGCAGCCGCCGACCGCGACAACCCATTTCGGATCGGGCGTTGCGTCATAGGTGCGCTCCAGCGCCTGGCGCATGTTTTTTGTCACCGGACCCGTCACCAGAAGCACGTCCGCGTGACGCGGCGAGGCTACGAAGCGCAGGCCGAACCGCTCGAGATCGTAGAACGCATTGGAAAGCGCATGGATCTCGAGCTCGCAGGCGTTGCACGAGCCGGCGTCGACCTGGCGGATGGAGAGCGAGCGGCCGAGCCGCGCCTCGGCGGCATCGCGCACACGGCCAGCGAGTTCGGCGAGCGCCGCCTCATCCAACGCAGGCGGCGGCTCGGTCAGCGGACCGCGGGTGAGGCTCTCGATCATTGTCCTGCGCATCGCGGCTCTTCTCCTAGAGATCGACGCCCGAATAGGAGCAGTTGAACGACTTGTTGCAGAGCGGAAAGTCGGCCACGATGTTCTGCTCGATCGCAGTCTCCAATAGCGGCCACTGGAACCAGGAGGCATCGCGGAGGTGACAGCGCGCAATC
>NZ_JAFATE010000192.1 GCF_019244115.1 Bradyrhizobium sp. | reverse complement strand
GGATGCGCATCTGCAGACCATCGTCGCCACATCCTGGCATCTCATCGCTTAAAGCATGATGAAGTTTGCTCGAAACGGTTTACCGGCTCGGCTGTTCACCTCTCCCCGCTTGCGGGAGAGGTCGCCGCGCTCTTTGCGCGTCGGGTGAGGGGGACTGTCCACGGGGTCGGTTCCTTGAGACTCCCCCTCACCCCAACGCTCTCCCCGCAAGCTTGTTAAATCAATCCCTCCGCGGGCGGTCCACCTCTTCCCGCAAGCGGGGAGAGGGCGCGCACTCTCCGGTGCCGCTTCGATCGAAGCTGATTGCATCATCACGAAGCCAAAATCGCCTCAATGCAGCCGCGGTGCCTTCAGCAGCTTGGCGCGATCGGTGGAGGCGAGCACGACGTCGAAGGTGACGCCCTCATGATGGACGGTCAGCGGCACGTCGACGCCCGCCGCCCCCAGCGACCAGAGTTTTCGATAAAACTCGGCCTGGCTCGAAATGGTCTCGCCCTTCACCGCCAGGATGACGTCGCCGGTCTTCAGCTCGGCGCGCGCCGCGGGGCCGTTGCCGGCGATCCCGATCACCACCACCTTGTCGTCGATCTCGGTCGAATACATGCCGAGCCACGGCCGCGCCGGCTTGTTGACCCGGCCGAACTTGCGCAAGTCCTCGAGCACCGGGTTCAAGAGGTCGATCGGAACGATCATGTTGACATGCTCGGCGCGCCGTTCGCGTTCGCGCTCGAGCTGCAGCGAGCCGATGCCGATCAGTTCTCCGCTGTTGGAGATGAGCCCGGTGCCGCCCCAATTCGGATGCGCGGGATAGGTGAAGATCGCCTCGTCCAGCAGGTATTCCCAATAGCCGGCGAATTCCTGCTTGGCGATGATCTGGCTTGCGACGGATCGACTGCGGCCGCCGGCGCCGCCCACCACGACGCGATCGCCGACCTGTGCCGCGGTCGACGAGCCGATCGGCAGCGGTTCGAGGTCGAGGCGGCCGAGTGCCTGCACGAGGCCGAAGCCGGTCACCGGATCGAACCCGAGCGCATGGCCTTCCACGACGCGGCCGTCGGCCAGATGCAGCCAGACCGACTCTGCTTCGGTGATCAGATAGCCGATCGTCAGCACTAGCCCGTCATCGATCACCACGCCGTGGCCTGCGCGTTCGGTGCCCAGCGTTTCCGCGGTGAAGGCGTCGTGGGGAATGATCGAGTGCAGGGCGACGACGGAACTCAGCACTTGATCGATGTCGAAGGTGTAGTCGCCGGGATGCGGCTGGTAGGCGAGCGGAACTTTCCATTCAGTCAAAGAGGCCATCGTGGCTCTCCTGTTCGACGGGCGCGAGATCGGGGACGCCGCACGCTACTGTCATCCGAAACAACGCTCCCGCATGCCAATCTATCATCAACAGGCTGGCAGCGCACCAGTCCCGCCGGAAGCGGAACTGTTTGTGCAACGGGCGGCTCCAGTTGTCGCGCGCATCGGCCTGCAACGAGTGCCCAAAAGCCCGTATCCGTTCAGGGACGGCCGCATTCCCTTGCGAGGGCAGGCCACACGAACCACGCTCCGCCTGCATAAAGCGTTCGAACGGTCGAAGGTCCGGTGCGCGCTGCCACAAAAAACCGCCCCGCATCGAGCAGGGACCCGTCCGACCGGGTGACCGCCTCGATCAACCGCGCCGGCGAGCCGAAAGCGACCACGGCATCGGGCCGCACCGCCGTCGCGGCGATCGCCATGCCTGAAAACCAGATCGAGACCACGGCGAACAATCCCGCCAGCGGCAGCTTGCGAGAAGCAGGCGTGCTCTCAATAGTCATAGGCATGCTCGAACCGGTATCCGGCGTCCTCGACGCGTTTGACATCGCCGACCAGCGAACGCACCGGCGTGTCGATGCCGAGACGGCTCGAGCCGGGGGACGATTGGATCGGCAACCTGAATATAGGCTCGCCGTCGAAAACCGCCACTGCCGTGTCCGCGTCGGGAAGCACGATCGTGACGAGGATGCGATGATTGCCGGCGATCTCGAGCAGGGACGCGCCCGGATGCCGGCTCAGTTGCCGGACAAAGGCATCGAACTCGGCGTAGCGCGCCGTCTCCACCAGCACGCCCTTCGTTCCGTTCGCGCTCGAGACTTGCGAGAGCACCTTGACTCCGGGCACGCCTGCGAGATCCGACGGCGTCATTCCAGCAACCACGCTCCTGATCGTCAGATCGGCGGGGTCGTAACCTGCGAGAAAGCGGATGATCGCGGCATAGCCCGACTTTCCGGCGTATTGCAGGGTCAGCGAGATCCGCCGCTCGACGGCGCGGATCGATGGCACGAAAGGTGTCTCCTGCCAGAACGCCGTCAGCTTGTTCCAGAATGGAAAACGGTACCACGGTGTCTGATAGAGAAACGCCGCGTAGTCCTTCAGGAGCGCCAGGTTGAACTCGTCCTCCGCCGTCTTGCGGCCGTCGGCCGACCACGCGGTCAGCGCGCCGATCGTCCGCTCATAGACGCCCTGCAGCCCCATTTCGAGCGTGAAGCTGAAGCCGATGATGTAGTTCGTCAGCTTCTGATCGGAACTGCCGGGTCCTGACAGCGACGCCTGCCGCGTTGCGCCGCAAAGACTGCTCCAGAACCCGGTGATGCTCGCGAGGTAGTCGAAATCGGATTCGGAGCCGCGCGCGGTCACGCCGGCGAGATCCGTATAGGCATGAACGATGTACCATTCGGGAAAGGTCAGAAAGCTGTCGCCCTGGGCGCGCGCATAGCCCTGGGGGTGGATCGAAAAGTCCGAGCGAACGTTGGGCGGGGGAAGCGGCGAGACGCAGGATCGCTCCACGCCAATGACCGTTGCCGTGATGCCGATCGCGGCGGCCGCCAGCACCACGCCGGCGGTCCAGAGGGTCTTACGCAAGAGGCTCATGCCGTCACGCGATCCGTGCGCCAGGGCGACCAGCCGACGACAATCCCGAACGCGCCGAGGCCCAGATGAGGCAGGCTTGAGAGCAACTTGATCGTGGGCGACACGTCGCGGATGCCGTCGGTGAAGATGCTGAGATCAAGATATCCCGAGCCGGTGAAGGCACCCATGACACCATCGAGAAAATACAGCGTGCCAAACACTCTCAGGAAAAACATCGCGCTCCGGCGCGAGAAGGCGGAAGCAAGCGCCCACAGGCCCGAGGCGACATGCAGGGCGTCCTTGTAGATATCGAGGCGGAACAGGCCGAACACGCGGCCTTCCGAATCCACGAAGGCGGGGATGTAGTCGGTCAAGGCGGCAAACAGCAGGGCACATCCGAGCGCGATCGCGGCGATGCTGTAGCGGTTCATACCAAGTCTCTCATGCAAAATATGTGTCCCACATGGCATTGCGGAATCTGAGCTGCGGGTCGTAACGGCGTTTAGCGGCGACAAAGGCCGAAACGTTGGAGTAAGCTTTTTCGACCTGGTCGCGGCGGGCGTGGAGGCGATAGGGCAAATAGAACGCGCCGCCGATCGCGGTCACGCGGTCGATCAAGGCTTCGGTGGTCTGCATCATGTCGATCTCGCCTTCCGGCGTGGCCTCCTGGGAGAAGGACATCACGGCCGCGATCCGGCGCACCGGCGCGATGGTCAGCGACGGCGTCTTGTCCTCGGCGACGTAACGCAAGGTGACGTTGAGAAATTCGGCCTTCGCTTGCGGAATGATGTCGCGGCAGGCGCTGACGAACTCGGCAAAACGCTCGGGCGCCACGAAATATTCGTGCAGAATGTCGGTCCGCCGCAGGTCCTTCTGCGCGAGATTGACGACCGGCTCGGCCATCAGCGAATTGCGCGTCGCGGCGCCGCCCGTGATGGCCGGGCCGAGCCGCGATTCCATGAACCAGCGCAGCCCCTTGGCGATCTCCCAGCCGGTCTGCGCGCGATAGATGTCGTTCTGCAGCCCAGACAGCTTCCCGGCGCTGGCCACCGCCGGCAGTGTGATGGGCGCGTTCGCCACTGGGTGGTACGTCACCATCAGCGCGTCGTCGAAAAAATTCTTCCGCGACACCGACATGCGGCCATACGCCATCTTGAGCGAGCGGTCGGTGTCGATCGCCCGGATGAACTCGCTCGCGAAACGCTCCGGCGCCATGCG
>NZ_JAFATE010000176.1 GCF_019244115.1 Bradyrhizobium sp. | reverse complement strand
TCGCGACCGATGTCACGGCCTGTGCTTTGATCGCGGCGATGGCATCGCGGAGCGAGTCCGCATCGAGCGGGACCAGCACCTCGCCATTGGATTTCAGCCGCTCTCGCACGCCAAGGCGCAGCTCGCGCGGCACCAGCGGTGCGGGCGGCGGTGTACGAAGATTATAGCGGTCGGGCTTCAAGCCCTCGCGCATTTCCAGGATGTCGCGATGGCCGGCCGTGGTCAGAAGCGCGACACGCGCCCCCTTGCGCTCGAGCAGCGCGTTGGTCGCAACCGTGGTGCCGTGAACCAGCCGCTCGGTGCGCGCCAGCATCTCGGCTGTCGAGAGGCCAAGCCGCCGCGCCAGTTCGTCAAGCCCGGCCATCACCCCGATGGACTGGTCCGACGGCGTCGATGGCGATTTCGCAAACACCGTGCGGCCCGCCGCATCGATGGCGACGAGATCGGTAAATGTGCCGCCGACGTCAATTCCAATGGCCAGCATGGTCAGAGCGTCCGCGCCTTGGAAGCATCGTCGGTGACGAGGCCTTGCCGCCGATCGCGCTCGCGCGCTTCCACCGCGCGCTTGTGGGGCGGCCCATATCCGCCGCCACCGGCGGAGCGGATTCTGAGGCAATCGCCCGAACGAATCTCGATGCCGGTCTCCTTGGTGCGGATATCGCGCGGCGGCCTGTCCGCGGACAGCAACTGGTAGTGATGCGGCTCGCCATCCTCCCCGCCCAGCATGCCGCAGGAGCCGTGACGCGTCCCCTCGCCCGCGGTGTTGCCACGCGCGGTCTTTTCGGTCTCGAACAGAAGGTCGAGCGCAACGCCGAGCCCGCCGCGATACTGACCGTCACCACCGGAGTCGGGCAAAAATTCGTGATGGCGAAAATGCAGCGGAAAACGCGCCTCGGCCACCTCGATACTGCCGAATTTCAGGCCGCCGACCGAATGCCACTCGCCGATCGACGACCAGCCATCGCCGCGCGCCGAGGCGCCGCCGCCGGGCCGGGCATGAAACAAATGCCAGATGAAAGTCTTGCCGGTGCGCGGATCCTCGCCCTGGATCGCGATCCGAAACCTGCGGCCCCAGCCGGCCATCACCCGATCCGGACACGAGGCCGCCAGCGCCTTGATCACGGCCTCCACGATCTCGTTCGACGGATGGCTGGTACACAAAGTCACCGGCTTGCCGGGATCGGCCCAGACGATGGTGCCCTGCTTCGCCTCCACTTTCAGCGGCCGCAACGCGCCGGAGTTTTTCGGGGTGTCCGGATCGATCAGGTAGAAGAACGCCATCGCGACCGCGGCATGCATGTTGGCGTGCGAGGAATTGACAAAACTGTCCACCTGCGGATCGGAAGCCGTGAGGTCGACCTCGATATCGCTGCCGCGCTTGGTTACTTTTGCCGCGATCCGGATGTCCTGGTGGCCGCGCCCGTCATCATCGAGAAACGCTTCGCCAAAAAAAGTGCCGTCCTGCCAGGTCGCGACCACCTGGCGCGCCTGGGCTTCAGCGGCATCGATCGCGGCCTCCACGACCGGCGCCGAGAGCTCCGCAAACAGTTTTTGCATGCGACGCTCGCCGAGATGCGCCGCTCCGATCATGGCGAAGAGATCGCCGCGGAAATCGTGAGCGTTGCGAGTATTGAGCGCGAGCATATCCAGAATGTCGTCGCGCAGCCGGCCGGCCTCGAAAAGCTTGATCGGGGGAATGCGCAAACCCTCCTGCCAGATCTCGGTGGCGTCGGGATTGTAGGCGCCATGGGTGGCCCCGCCGATGTCGCTCTGATGCGCGCGCACGATGGTCCAGAACAGCCGCCGTTCGCCGGCGAAGACCGGCACGAACACGGTGATGTCGGGCAGATGGCTGCCGCCATGATAGGGATCGTTCATCAGGATGACGTCGCCGGACAAAACCTCCGAAAAACGCGCCTCGACGGCCTTCGCCGCCCAGGGTAGCGCGCCGACATGGACCGGGATGTGATCGGCCTGCGCGATCAGCCGCGACTGCACGTCGCAGATCGCCAGCGAGAAATCGCGGCTGGAATTGAGAATCTGCGAATACGAGGTCCGCAGCATGGCCTCGCCCATCTCGGCCACGATCGAGCTCAGCCGATGCTGAACGACGGAACGCGTGATGGGGTCGACGGATGCGGACATATGCGTGATCGAGTGAGGTCGTCAGTGCTTCTTTGCGCCTTTCTTGGTGGCGGACTTCTTCGGAGGGGCTGTCTTTTCGGTCTTGATCTCTTT
>NZ_JAFATE010000171.1 GCF_019244115.1 Bradyrhizobium sp. | reverse complement strand
CTCTGAACCTTGCTAGACCGCCTCGGCACCGGAGATGATTTCGATCAGCTCCTTGGTGATCATCGCCTGGCGGGTGCGATTGTAGATCAGCGTCTGCTTGCGGATCATCTCGCCGGCGTTGCGGGTGGCGTTGTCCATCGCCGTCATCTGCGCGCCATAGAACGAAGCGTTGTTCTCAAGCAGCGCGCGGAACACCTGCACCGCCAGGTTGCGCGGCAACAGGCGCGTCAGGATCTCATCTTCCTCGGGCTCGTATTCGTAGGAGGTCGCGTTGCCGTTGGCCGCCGTCTCTTCCATGACGAGCGGGATGATCTGCTGTGCGGTCGGGACCTGGGCGATGACCGATCTGAAGCGCGAGAAGAACAGGGTGCAGACGTCGAACTCGCCGGCCTCGAAGCGGGCGATCACCTTTTTGGCGATGTCCTCGGCGTTCTTGAAGGCGAGCTGGCGCACGCCGCGCAGATCGACATGCGCGATGATCTGCTTCTCGAACTGACGGCGCAACTGCTCATAACCCTTGCGGCCGACGCAGAAGAACTTGACCTCCTTGCCCTCGTTCATCAGGGCGATCGCACGCTCCCGCGCCAGCCGCACGATCGAGGAATTAAAGGCTCCCGAGAGGCCGCGCTCGCCGGTGCAGACCAGCAGCAGATGCACCTGGTCCTTGCCGGTGCCCGCGAGCAGCGCAGGTGCGCCCGGAGAACTCGCGGCAGCGGAGGCGATGTTGGAAATCACCGCGGCCATCTTGTCCGCATAGGGGCGCGCGGCTTCGGCCGCGGTCTGCGCGCGGCGCAGTTTCGAGGCCGCCACCATCTGCATGGCTTTGGTGATCTTCTGCGTCGCCTTGGTGGAGGCGATGCGGACCCGCATGTCTTTCAGTGACGGCATTTCTTAAGCTCACCCCGGCGATCGACCTTAGGATCTGACCGCTAAACCTCACTTTTCGTCATGCCCGGCCTTGTGCAGGGCATCCACGTCTTGGCTCTCCTTCACGTCAAAGACGTGGATGGCCGGGACAAGCCCCGCCGTGACGGCACCGAGATTAAGAAAACGACTTCGCGTAGCCCTCGACCGTCGCCTTCAGCTTGGCGGCCGAGTCGTCTGAGAGGTCGCGGGTGTCGCGGATGGTGTTGAGCAGGTCGGTATGCTTGCTGCGCAGCAACGACAGCAGGCCCTCCTCGAAGGCCGAGACCTTGGCGACCGGAATCGGATCAAGATAGCCGTTGGTGCCGGCCCAGATCACGCAGACCTGCTCTTCCATCTTCAGCGGCGAGAACTGCGGCTGCTTCAAGAGCTCGGTCAGACGCGCGCCGCGGCTCAGCAGGCGCTGCGTGGCGGCGTCGAGGTCGCTGCCGAACTGCGCAAAAGCCGCCATTTCGCGGTACTGCGCGAGCTCGCCCTTGATCTTGCCGGCGACCTTCTTGGTCGCCTTGGTCTGCGCCGAGGAGCCGACGCGCGACACCGACAGACCGACGTTCACGGCGGGCCGGATGCCCTGGAAGAACAGATCCGTTTCCAAAAAGATCTGGCCGTCGGTGATCGAGATGACGTTGGTCGGAATGTAGGCCGACACGTCGTTGGCCTGGGTTTCGATCACCGGCAGCGCGGTGAGCGAGCCGTTGCCATTGTCGTCATTGAGCTTGGCGGCGCGCTCCAGCAGGCGCGAATGCAGGTAGAACACGTCGCCCGGATAGGCTTCGCGGCCCGGCGGACGGCGCAGCAGCAGCGACATCTGGCGATAGGCCACCGCCTGCTTCGACAAGTCGTCATAGATGATGACCGCGTGCATGCCGTTGTCGCGGAAATATTCGCCCATGGTGCAGCCGGTGAACGGGGCGATGTACTGCATCGGCGCCGGGTCGGAGGCGGTCGCCGCGACGATGATCGAATATTCCAGCGCGCCCTGCTCCTCGAGCACCTTGACGAACTGGGCGACGGTGGAGCGCTTCTGGCCGATCGCGACATAGACGCAGTAGAGCTTGATCTTCTCGTCACCGGTCGCGTTCAGCGGCTTCTGATTGAGGATGGCGTCGAGCGCGATCGCGGTCTTGCCGGTCTGGCGGTCGCCGATGATCAGTTCGCGCTGGCCGCGGCCGATCGGGATCAGCGCATCGATTGCCTTGAGGCCGGTCGCCATCGGCTCGTGCACCGATTTGCGCGGAATAATGCCGGGCGCCTTGACGTCGACGCGGCGGCGCTCGGTCGCCCGGATCGGGCCCTTGCCATCGATCGGGTTACCGAGGGCGTCCACGACGCGGCCGAGCAGGCCCTTGCCGACGGGCGTATCGACGATGGCGCGGGTGCGCTTCACCGTCTGGCCTTCCTTGATCTCGCGGTCGGCGCCGAAGATCACGATACCCACGTTGTCGGTCTCGAGGTTGAGCGCCATGCCGCGGGTGCCGTTCTCGAACTCGACCATCTCGCCGGCCTGGACATTGTCCAGACCGTAGACGCGGGCGATACCGTCACCGACGGACAGCACCTGCCCGACTTCGGAGACCTCGGCCTCCTGGCCAAAATTCTTGATCTGGTCCTTGAGGATCGCGGAAATCTCCGCGGCGCGGATGTCCATCAGCCTGCCTCTTTCATCGCGTTCTTGATCGAATTGAGTTTGGTGCGGAGCGAGCTATCGACCATGCGGCTGCCGAGCTTGACGACCAGGCCACCGATGATCGAGGGATCGACCTTCACATTGAGCGTCACGTCCTTGCCGGTCACCGATTTCAGCGCGGCTTTGAGGGCGTCGAGATTCGTGTCCGACAGGGCTTCGGCGACGGTGACGTCGGCGGTCGCCTCGCCCTTGAATTTCGCGACCAGCGCGCGGAACGCGCGGATCACATCAGCGACCGCGAACAGCCGCCGGTTGGCGGTCAGGACTTTCAAGAAATTGGCGGAAACGCCGGAAATCTCGGCTTTCTCGAGCACGGCGCTGAGCGCCTTCATCTGCGTATCGGCCGAAAACACCGGGCTGCGGACCAGCCGCTTCAGATCATCACTCTCGGCCAGCAGCCGATCGAACTGAGCAAGATCGGCCAGCACCGCGTCGATGGACTGTGCATCGCGGGCCAATTCGAACAGGGCCGTCGCATAACGACCGGAGACTCCCGAGACGGACGGATCTTCTGTGGCCACAGACTTAGCTCTTTCAGCTGTCAAACTCGCAAGGTTGAAAAACCGTCGCCACGGGTGCAGCGCCTAGCGATTCAAGCCCTTGGAATTCAAGCGGGACTTCGATTTTTAACCGGCGCAGGGTCGCGACGGCGCCTTAAAAATCGCGGCTTTGCTATCATAGCGAAAGCGCAGGTGCAACATGACGCAGCCTGCGACTCCAATGAATCAGACGACCTGCACCGCGACTGATTGCCCGCCGTCGCGTCCTGACGACTGACCTTGCCACCCCTCCTCATGATACCCGCGCGAGCTCGCCGCTCGTGCGGTTTGCCATGCTCAGAGCTCATACCCCTCCTTGCTGGGCTGCAAAGGACGGCTCGCCGCCGCAGTACTTGGCCAAAGCTTGCAATACTAAATTTTGATTTAACTATACTGTATAGCCGAGTATTAGTTTGTTAATCTGTTTTTAGTTCGCAAGATTACGGAACTTCTATCGAATAGCGGACTGCCGCGACAATAGATTGGTCTGAGGCGCGCGCACCTTTACTGCCTAATTCATGCCGCATTAGGTGAGCAAACGGCGAATTCCTCACAACGAAACGGGGGCTTCACTGACCACACGCGTGGTTCTACTAACAAAAGGGACAGATTTAATGTTGAGGATACACAACTGTAAGGTGCGATCGAAGGTAAGATCCCACACCGCGATCGCGGCCTTCGTTGCAACTCTCGCCGTCGGCGGCACGGCGACCGAAGCTTCAGCGAAGTCGGGACACCATCACCATCGGCACCACGTCGCGACGCGCCACCACCATCACGATGCGACAACGGTCGCGGCGGCCTCCGACGCCGGTCCTGCTTCCTGGCTGAATGCCAATGCGTCGACCTTCCTCCACGCGGCGCGGTCGTTCTCCGGCGTGGCGTCGTACTACGGCAACGAATCTGGCCGCAAAACCGCCTCGGGCGAGCGCTTCAATCAGAACGCGATGACCTGCGCCCACCGCTCCCTGCCGTTCGGCACCAAGCTCCGGGTCACCCATGGCGGCCGCAGCGTCGTCGTTACCGTCAATGATCGCGGCCCCTTCATTCGCGGCCGAGTCCTCGACCTCTCCACGGGCGCTGCCCGGGCCATCGGCTTGACCGGCGCCGGCGTCGGCCGGGTCACCGCCGAAGTGATGTCCTAACCCCGCGCGCACAGCGCGATTCTTGCGGACAAACCTGGAAAGTCTTGCGTCCAGAACGGGGCGCAACAGATCTCGTTGCGTCAAAAAGAAACAGCCCGCCGTTTGGGGACGGCGGGCTTTTTTACGTGCTGTCGTTCCGGGGCGCGCGATAGCGCGAACCCGGAACCTCGACATTCCGGGTTCGCCCTTCGGGCGCCACGGAATGACGACGCCGGGCGTAGTCACAAAAAGCTCTGCGGATCGACGTCGACCTCGAGCTTGAGATTGCCCTTGGTTTTGGGACCGGCCGCCAGCCAGTCCCGCAGATAGGCCGACAGGTCGAAACCGCGCGCCGATTTCAGCAGCAGGCGGAAGCGGTACCGCCCCTTGATCACCGCAAGCGGCGCCTCCGCCGGCCCCAGCACCTGCACATGCTCATCGCGCGGCGCGCTGGAGGCGAGACGGCGCGCAAAGCCTTCCGCGGTCGGCCGATCGCCGGCCGAGATGATCAGGCTCGCGAGGCGGCCGAACGGCGGATAGAGCGTGCGCTCGCGGGCCTCGATCTCGCTGGCATAGAACGCCTCGCGATCGCAGGCGACCAGCGCCTTGATCACGGGATGCTCGGGCTGATGGGTCTGCAAAAAGCCGACGCCGCGGCCCTGGTCGCGCCCGGCCCGACCGACCACCTGATTGAGCAGTTGCCAGGTGCGCTCGGCAGCGCGCGGATCGCCATTATTCAGCCCCAGATCGGCATCCACCACGCCGACCAGATTGAGCCGCGGGAAATGATGGCCCTTGGCGACGAGCTGGGTGCCGATGATGATGTCGACGCGGCCTGCCGCGATCTCGTTGAGCTCTGCGCGCATGGTCTCGATCGAGGTGATCAGGTCGCTCGACAGCACCATGCTGCGCGCCTGCGGAAACAGGTGTGCCGCCTCCTCCTGCAGCCGTTCGACGCCGGGACCGACCGCGACCAGCGATTCCTGTGCCGCGCAATTCGGGCACACCGGCGGGCGCGCCATCGAGAAACCGCAGTGGTGGCAGACCAAGCGCTGGCGGAACCGGTGATCGACCAGCCAGGCGTCGCAGATCGTGCAGGCGAAGCGGTGTCCGCAGGCCCGGCACAGCGTCAATGGCGCATAGCCGCGGCGATTGAGAAACAGCAGCGCCTGTTCGCGCCGCTCGATCGCGAAACCAACCTGCTCGGCGAGCTCTGGGGAAATGAAGCGGCCGCGCGGCGGCGGCACGCGCTTCAAATCGATCGCCCGGATATGCGGCATGTGCTGGCCGCCGAAGCGCGAGGGCAGCAGCACGCGCTGATAGCGGCCCTTGCGGGCGTTGACCTCGGTCTCGACCGAGGGCGTGGCCGAGGCCAGCACGATCGGAATTTTTGCGATATGCGCGCGCACCACCGCCATGTCGCGGGCGTGATAATGCGTGCCGTCCTCCTGCTTGTAGGCCTGGTCGTGCTCTTCATCGATGACGATGAGGCCGAGATCGGCATAGGGCAGAAACAGCGCCGAGCGCGCGCCGACCACGACCGGCGCCTCGCCACCCGTGATCGCCGCAAAATTGCGCGCGCGTGTCCGCTGTGTCAGCTCCGAATGCCATTCGATCGGCCGCACCCCGAAGCGGCGCGTAAAACGGTCCAGAAACTGGCCGGTCAGGGCGATCTCCGGCATCAGGATCAGCGACTGTTTCCCACGACGTACGGTCTCGGCGACCGCCTCGAAATAGACTTCGGTCTTGCCCGAGCCGGTGACGCCGTCCAGCAGCGCGACGTGGAAGCTGCCATTCGCGGCGAGCGCGCGCATGGCATCGACCGCCGCGCGCTGCTGGCGCGAGAATTCCGGCTGCGCATGGGACGGGTCGGGCGGTGGGGGCGGCGGCGGCCGTGGCATTGGCTCGATGGTGAGCGTGCCTTCGTCGACCAGGCCGTCGACGACGGAGGTCGAGACGCCAGCTTCCTTGGCCGCTTCGGACTTGTTGTGCAAGAGGCGATCCGAGAGCACCTCGATCAGGCGCCGACGCGCGGGCGTCAGCCGCTTCGGCGGCTCGCCGACCAGGCGCACGCCGATGCGGGTCCGCTCCGGGCCGAGCTGCTCGCCCATCTTCAGGCACATCCGCAAAACCATGCCGCGCGGCGACAGCGTGTAGCCCGCGACCCAGTCGACGAGCGCGCGCAGCTCGCGTTTCAGCGGCGGAACGTCGAGTTTTTCGCCGACATCCTTCAGGCGGTTGTGCAGTCGCGGATCGGGTGTGGCGTTGTCCGCCCACACCACCGCGAGCACCTCGCGCGGACCGAGCGGCACGGCGACGACGTCGCCGGGCGCAAGCGCCATGCCGCGCGGCACGCGGTAGGAATAGGTCTGGTCCAGCGCGACCGGCACCAGCACATCGACGAAGGCCGTCGATGACGCAGCGGATGTGGTCTGGCGGATCGTGTGGTCCATCAAAGAAACGGTCTCGGAGCGCGACGGGAGAAGGTAACGCCAGCCGGCGAAGTTAGCGAACATTAAACGAACATGGTGCGATATAATTAAGAGAATCAGGGCATCCAATGCCGATGGCAAAACCTGTTCC
The DNA here is from genome assembly GCF_019244115.1 of Bradyrhizobium sp. Lineage (GTDB taxonomy): Bacteria > Pseudomonadota > Alphaproteobacteria > Rhizobiales > Xanthobacteraceae > Bradyrhizobium. The sequence goes on along the minus strand of NZ_JAFATE010000171.1, from coordinate 1,826 downwards.
CGCGATCGAACCGATCGCGCTTGCCTCTGCCGACGAGACGCTGGCGCGCGAGGTCACGCGCTGGCTCGCGTATCTGCGCGCCGAGCGGCGGCTGTCGCCGAAAACCCTGGAGGCCTATGCGCGGGACCTCAGGCAATTTCTCGATTTCTTGTGCGGCCATTGGGGCGAGCGCGTCACGCCAAAGCGCTTTGCTGCGCTCGAGGCCATCGACATCAGGGCGTTCATGGCGATGCGGCGCGCCGACGAGATTGCCGGACGCTCGCTGATGCGCACCCTGGCAGGCCTGCGCTCGTTCGGGCGTTTTCTCGAACAGGAGGGCCGCGGCCGCGTCGGCGCACTCTCGGCGATCCGCGCCCCCAAGGTCCCAAAGAGTCTGCCGAAGCCGATCGGGATGGTGCCCGCAAAGCGGCTTGCGGATGCGGACGAGCGGGCACACGAGACTCGCGAACAATGGATTTTGGTGCGCGATGCCGCCGTGATGGCGCTGCTCTACGGCTCGGGGCTGCGCATCTCCGAAGCGCTGAGCCTGAAGCGGCGGGATATCCCAAAGCCCGGCGAGGGCGACGTGCTCATCGTCACCGGCAAGGGTAACAAGACACGCATGGTGCCGGTGCTGCAGAACGTCCTGCAGCTCGTTGCCGATTATGTGGCGGCCTGCCCGCATGCGCTGCCGCAGAGCGGACCGGTTTTCGTCGGCGCGCGCGGCGGCCCGCTCAGCCCCCGAATCATCCAGCTCACCATGGAGCGGATGCGCGGCGCGCTGGGGCTGCCGGACAGCGCCACCCCGCACGCGCTGCGGCATTCCTTTGCAACGCACCTGCTGTCGCGCGGCGGCGATCTGCGCGCGATCCAGGAACTGCTCGGCCATTCCTCGCTTTCGACCACGCAGGTCTATACCGGCATCGACAGCGAACGCCTGCTCGAAGTCTACCGCCAGGCGCATCCGCGCGGCTGACAAGGGCTGAACAAGATCCCGTCATATCCTGTTGCCCCTTGCACGATAACGGTTTGTTCGGCAATCGTCATTGCCGCAAACCCGGAGCAGGAGGGGACCTTGAGCGCACATGAAAGCATGGAGCACGCCGAGCACGCCGAACATGCGTCCGGCGAGAACCGCAAGATCGCACTGTTGATCGCGGTGATCGCACTGTTCCTTGCGCTGTCGGAGACCCTGGGCAAGGGCGCGCAGACCGAATCGATCAGCAAGAATGTCGAGGCCTCGAATCTCTGGGCGTTCTTCCAGGCCAAGACCATCCGCCGCACCGTGGTGCAGACCGCGGCCGACCAGGGCAAGCTGGCCCTGGGCTCAGCCGGCGATGACGCCGCAAAGACTGCGCTGCAGAAGCAGGTCGACGATTGGCTGGCGACCGCGGCGCGCTACCGCTCGGAAGAGAAGACCGGCGAAGGCACCGAGCAACTTTCCGAGCGCGCCAAGGAGGCCGAAAAGGAACGCGACGAAGCGACGGCGAAATACCATCACTATGAGCTCGCCTCCGCGGCATTCCAGATCGGTATCGTGCTGGCATCGGCCACCATCATCACCGGCATCATGGCGCTGGCCTGGGTCTCCGGCCTCCTGACCATCGCCGGCATCGTGATGACCGCCCTCGGCCTCTATTTCCCGCATCTGCTGCATCTGCATTAGCGATGTGCACAACGCACCCGCGCAAATCACCTCCGCTGTCATGCCCCGCTTCAATGTTTAGTCCGAGGACATGGTCGACACCGTTCCGGGGACATCACCGACACTTTTGGCTGCCGTCAAGTCGATGGTTGCGATTTGATGGGAGGCGAAGAAAATTCCGAATTGGCGATCGCTTGCGGTG
>NZ_JAFATE010000876.1 GCF_019244115.1 Bradyrhizobium sp. | reverse complement strand
GGCGTAGATCGCTTCCGCGATGAGCTGGGTCTTCACCCGCTCGAGGTCCTCCGCGCGTGGCGGGTTTTGCGCAAGCCCTGCGATCATGTCGTCGACGATCCGCTCGATGTCGGCGAAGGCAACGCCCGGCTTCGGCGAAGCCGAGATCGAGAACTGGGTCGCATCGAGCGAGGTCGAGGAATAGGCCGCGCCGGCATTGACCGCGAGCGGACGATCGACCACTAGGGCGCGGTAGAGATAGGAGTTGCTGCCTGAGCCCATCAACTGGGCCAGCACCTCCAGCGCCGCGCTCTCGCCCGGGACGGCGGTGGTGGCTGAAGGCACGAGATAAAACCGCCTGACGCTCGGCTGTTCGACACGCCGATCGGATAGCGTCACGGTGCGCGGCGCAACCGGCTCCGGCTCCTGCGGACGGATCCGCTTTGCGGGAATCGACGGCTGGGCGGCGATCTTGCCGAAGGTGGCCTCGGCGAGAGGCCGGACCTCGGCGGCATCGGTGTCGCCCGCAATCACCAGGGTCGCGTTGTTCGGAGCATAGAAGCGCCTGTAGAAGGCCAGCGCATCTTCGCGATTGAGCTGCTCGATCTCATGATGCCAGCCGATGATGGGGCGGCCATAGGGATGATTGAGATAGAGGGCGGCCATCATCTGTTCGTTGAGGCGGGCGTCGGGACTGTTGGCGACCCGCATGTTGTATTCCTCGAGCACGACATCGCGCTCGGGCAGCACGTTTTCGTCCTTGAGGATGAGGCCGGTCATGCGATCGGCCTCGAAATCCATCATGGTGGCCAGCTGCTCGCGCGCGACGCGCTGGTAGTAGCCGGTGTAATCGACCGAGGTGAAGGCATTCTCGCTGCCGCCGACGCGCAGCACCGTCTCGGAAAATTCGCCGGCGGGATGTTTCGCCGTGCCTTTGAACATCAGGTGTTCGAGAAAATGCGCCAGTCCCGACTTGCCCGGCGTTTCGTCCGCGGAGCCGACCTTGTACCAGATCATCTGCGTCACCACCGGCGTGCGATGATCCTGGATGACCACGACCTGCAATCCGTTGCCGAGCGTGAAGGTCGCTGGCGGATCCGACGTGATGCTGGTTTGGGCGAAGCTATCGGTTGGAGAAAAAGTGAACGCCGAGGCGAACGCAATGAGAGCGGATGTCACGAAACGGTTTATGGGCATTGCGACCTTTGGTTGGTTGCGGGGGCAAATGACGCAAGACGCAGTGCAGCATCGTACACGGTGCCGCCGACGCTGACTGTCACGAAGTCGGGAGACGGGTGCGCGCCGCAGCCCCGCTCGCATTCACAATCCGCCGACGCTTCTAACCGGCGCTGTCGATCTCAAATCCACACAACTGCGGCGGCACGAACCTGCCGCACGCGGGGCAACCCCAGATACTTCCGATGCCGCTGTTGTGTGGCTTGCTGGCACGCGCGCGCTATTCGCCGTACTGGCCGCGCGCCGGGTCGTAGGGCTTGTTCAGCGATTCCTTTGGCCCGGTTCCGTAGGCGAAATTCGGCGATGGCGTCTGGTAACCTGCTGGCGGCTGAACGAGCGAATCCCGTGTCGGCTCGCCCTTGAACTGCTTGACCTCGGGCTTGCTGCCGCCGAACAGATCGCTGAACCTGCCTTCGAACCCAAGCTCCGACGGGCTCAAAGGCCGTGCATTGGTGTCCCCCGGCTTCAGCGAGTCGGTGCTCTCGGCGCTCCTCGTCGGTCTGGTGCGCACGGCGTTCAGCTCATCCGGTGACAGCGGACGGGCGGCCTCGTACGAGTCGTATCTCTTCTTGTCCTTGGCCGCTTTCTTGCGCTCCTCGGCCGCAGCCTTGCGACGGGCCTCATCGGGATCCTTCGGCCAGTTCGGCGGCGCCTTGGCCTCGGCAGTGGAGGCCGGTGGCGGCAGGTCGAGCTTCGGCGGCACCACGAGCGGCGAGCGCTCACGATAATCGATGCCCCGGTTCTCCATGTTGGTCGCACCAATGCCGTGCATGATGCCTTCGATGATCTTCTCTTCGAAGGTCTTGTCGTCTTCTTCCTCGTTGGCGTCCTGGGCCCTTGCCACACCGGAGGCCATCAATAGGCCGACGCCGAGCGCGGCCGCCGCAACCCGCACCGCACGTGCGGATTTCAACGATTTCCGAATCATCAAGCCCTCGATCTTGCGCATCGCTTTACCCGTCCAAAAGACACCAACGGATCGCCGAAACACTGCGGTCTAAGCGCCCTCTTAAGTTAAGCCATGCACGCGCTCAAGAGGGCCCGTATCTGCCGGGATCAGGGCGCTTTTGCGGCGGGTATCGCAATAAAGGAATCATACAATAGGCCCGCCACCCCGGCAACGATGGCCGTATCCGCGAGGTTAAACACGTACCAAGTATAGGTTTTTCCGGCGATCTCGATATGGAACAGGGCGAAATCGACCACCGCGCCGTAGGCGATGCGGTCGATGGCGTTGCCGATCGCGCCGCCGATGATCAGCCCGAGCGCAATGGTGGCCAGGATCGTCTGTGAGCGGGCCATCCAGATCGCGAGCGCGATCACCGCGACCACCTTGACCAGCATCAAGGTGAGCTGGGCGGCGGGGCTGTCGTTCTGCAGCAGGCCGAAGCTGATCCCGATGTTCCATTGTAATACCAGGTCGAAAAACGGCGTGACCCGCACCGGGGCGTGCTCGGCGATGTCGAGCACGTTGAGCAGCCAATATTTCGACGCCTGGTCGAGAACGAGCGTGACAAGGGCGGCGAGCGCGCCAGTCGGCAGACGTTGGTTGAAGCGCGCCGCCATGCCGGGTCGTTACCTCGTTTTCTTCTTCTTGGCCTTTTTTGCCGCGGCCGGCTTCTTCGCTTTCGAGGCCGGACGCTTTGCGGATTTTGTCTTCGATGGCTTCGCCTTCTTGGCTGCCTTTTTCACGGCGGCCTTCTTCTCTGCGGGCTTCTTTTTCGCCGCCTTCTTGGCGGCCTTCGCCGTCGTTTTGGCCTTGCTCGAGGCCGGCTTCTTTGCGCCCCTCTTCGCGGCCGTCTGCCTGGCGTATGTGTTGCCGCGTTTCGACTTCACGGCACGCTTGGGCTGTGGCGCGACCTCCTCTGCGGCGTCGTCGGATGGCACGGTCTCGGCGTGTGCAGGCTTTTCGTGGCGAGCCGCCGATTTCGGCGCGCGCTTCCGCGGCGCCGGAGGCGGCTCGACCGGCGCTGCGATGGGCTCGTCGTCGCGAGGCGTGGTGTCGACCGCGGCGATGGTGGTCTCCTCGACCTGGGCAGGGCTTTGCGGGACGATCGGCGGCGCGCGTTCGAACGGTGCAATGACCGCGTCGCGCGGCTCGGGCGCGGCACTGCGCTCATGCAGCGCCATCCATTCGCGCAGCGCTCGGGCGTCGCGCGGCGAGACGTCGGGATATTCGGGATCCTCGCCCACGGTCGGGAGGATCTTCCAGGAGCGTGCACATTTTGTGCCCTGGGCCTTCTCGACCACGACGGCGACATCAGGCACGTTGTCCAGCCGGAACGCGCCGGCTGGCGCTTCGCCCTCTCTCACCTCGTAGTTCGAGGTGATGCAGATTTCGGCGACGTCGACATCGAACAGCGTCGCGAGCAGCTTTCGGTCCGCGACATAGATGACCGGCGAGGCCTCCAGCGACGAGCCGATGTTCTTGGCCGCCCGCTCCAGCTCCAGCGCGCCGGTGACGACACGGCGGACGTTGCGGATCGTGTCCCACTTCGCCGCGAGCGCATCGTCACAGAATTCACCGAGATTGACCGGGAAGGTCAACAGATGCACCGACGGGCAATCGCCCGGCCAGTACATCGCAAAAGCCTCGTCGCAGGTGAAGCTCAGGATCGGCGCGAGCCATTTCAGGATCGCATCGCAGATGACGTCGATCGTGGTCAGCGCCGCTTTTCGCGCGACGGAGGAGATCGGGTCGCAATACAGCGTGTCCTTGCGGATGTCGAAATAGAACGCCGACAATTCGGTGTTCATGAACGCCGACAACGTGGCGACCACTGTCTTGTAGTCGAAGGCCTCATAGGCCCTGCGCACGACCTGATCCTGCTCGGCGAGCTGGTGCAGCATCAGCCGCTCCAGCTCAGGCATGTCGCCCGGCGCGACCTCGTCATCTCCAGTGAAATGATGCAGCGTGCCGAGCATCCAGCGGATGGTGTTGCGCAGCTTGCGATAGGTCTCGACCGTGTTCTTCAGGATTTCCGGGCCGATGCGCTGGTCATCAGTGTAGTCACAGGCCGCGACCCACAGCCTCAGGATATCCGCGCCGGACTCCTTGATCACCGCCTGCGGCTCGATGGTGTTGCCGAGCGACTTCGACATCTTGCGGCCGTGCTCGTCCTGCGTGAAGCCGTGGGTCAGCACGATGTCGTAAGGCGCTCGGCCGCGCGTGCCGCAGCTCTCCAGCAGCGAGGAGTGGAACCAGCCGCGGTGCTGGTCGGAGCCTTCCAGATACATCACGGTGTCGGCGCCGCCATCGACCTTGCGCTTGATCCCGGCAAGGCCGGGAAAGTGCACCGCATCCTCC
>NZ_JAFATE010000864.1 GCF_019244115.1 Bradyrhizobium sp. | reverse complement strand
CGGAATTTCGGGATTCCCCACAGTGTGGTGGTGGGACGCTGAGAAAGCGGCCAAGACAGGCGGACGCTCTTGAGCGGCCCGCCTCGATCGTTCCGCCTTTCACGCCGGCATCTGCTGGGTCTGTCGCTCGGCGCGGCAAGCCTGCCGTTGTGGCGACCTGCGCGCGCCGATGACGGCGCGATCGAGTCGCATGGGATGTCGGCATTCGACGATCTGAAATATCCGGCCGACTTCCACCATTTCGAGTACGTGAATGTCGATGCGCCGAAGGGCGGCATGATCTCGCTGTTGCCGGCGGTGCGCACCAACAATCAATCCTACCAGACTTTCAATTCGCTCAACGCCTTCATCCTCAAGGGCGAGGGCGCGCAGGGCATGGACCTGACCTTTGCGACGCTGATGACCCGCGCCGGCGACGAGCCCGATGCGGTGTATGGCTTCGCGGCAAAGTCGGTGCAGATCTCGCCGGACAAGCTGATCTATCGCTTCACGATGCGCCCGGAGGCACGCTTCCACAACGGCTCAAAACTGACAGCGCATGACGTCGCCTGGTCGCTGACCACGCTCAAGGCCAAGGGGCATCCTTTGGTGGTCGTGCAGATGCGCGACATGGTGAGCGCGGAAGCGCCTGACGATGCGACCGTTGTCGTCAAATTCGCCGAGAAGCACGCGCGCGACGTGCCGCTTTATGTCGTGAGCCTGCCGATCTTCTCGCAGGCCTATTATGCGAACCGGACGTTCGAGGAATCGACGCTGGACACGCCGCTCGGCTCCGGGCCGTACAAGGTCGGAAAGTTCGAGGTCAATCGCTTCATCGAGTTCGAGCGCGTCAAGGACTGGTGGGCCGCCGATCTGCCGGTCAACCGCGGTACTTTCAATTTTGACGTCGTGCGCTACGAGTTCTACCGCGACCGCGACGTCGCCTTCGAAGGTTTTACCGCCAAGAGCTACCTGTTCCGTGAGGAGTTCACGTCACGCATCTGGGCGACGCGTTACGACTTTCCCGCGGTCAAGGACGGGCGGGTGAAGCGCGAGATCCTGCCGGACGATACGCCATCGGGGGCGCAGGGCTGGTTCGTCAACACGCGGCGCGACAAGTTCAAGGATCCGCGCGTGCGCGAGGCGTTGATCGACGCCTTCGATTTCGAGTGGACCAACAAGTCGATCATGTACGGCGCCTATTCGCGCACCGTGTCGCCCTTTCAGAATTCGGAGCTGATGGCGAAGGGGCCGCCGTCGCCGGACGAGCTGAAGCTCCTGGAACCGTTCCACGGCCAAGTACCGGAAGAAGTGTTCGGCGCCCCCTTCCTGCCGCCGGTCTCGGATGGATCGGGCCAGGACCGCACGCTGCTGCGTAAGGCGCAGCAATTGCTGAGCGAGGCCGGCTTCGTCATGAAGGACGGCAAGCGGGTTTCGCCGAGCGGCGAGGTGTTCAGCATCGAATTCCTGTACGAAGAGCAGGCGTTCGAACCGATCCACGCGCCCTACGTCAAGAACCTCCGCACGCTAGGGATCGACGCGACCCTGAGGCTCGTTGATGCCGTCCAGTACCGCGCACGGGTGGAGGATTTCGACTTCGACATGACGATGGAGCGCTATAGCTTGTCGGCGACGCCCGGCGACGCCATGCGCCCGTTCTTTTCGTCGCAGGCGGCCAAGACCAAGGGTTCATACAATCTGGCGGGCATCGCCGATCCGGTCATCGACGTGCTGATGGAGAAGATCATCGCAGCGCCCGCCCGCGCCGATCTTACGACCGCATGCCATGCATTCGATCGAGTGTTCCGCGCCGGGCGGTACTGGGTGCCGCAATGGTATCGGAACACGCATCCGGTGGCCTATTGGGATGTGTTCGATCATCCGAAGACCCTGCCGCGCTATCAGACCGACAATTATTCCTCGGGGCTCGGCGAACGGACGCTGTGGTGGTACGACGCGACTAAAGCCGCCAAGCTCGATCAGGCGAAGTAGATTATGAGCGCCTATATCGCCCGCCGCATTCTCTTCATGATTCCGACGCTGTTCGGGATCCTGTTCGTGTCGTTCGTCGTCGTGCAGTTCGCGCCGGGCGGTCCGGTCGAACGCGTCATCGCGCAGCTCTCCGGGTCCGACACCGGAGGGACCTCGCGCATCTCGGGCGGCGGCGGCGATCTCGCGCGCGCCGGGCCGACGGGAGCGGGAGCCGGCGAGATCAACTCGAGATATCGCGGCGCCCAGGGCCTCGATCCCGACTTCATCAAGAGCCTGGAAAAACAGTTCGGCTTCGACAAACCGGCGCCTGAGCGCTTCGCGCTGATGTTGTGGAACTTTGCGCGGTTCGATTTCGGAAAAAGCTATTTCCGTGACATCAGCGTGCTGCAGCTGATCAAGGAGAAGATGCCGGTCTCGATCTCGCTCGGGATCTGGATGACGCTCCTGACCTATCTGATTTCGATCCCGCTTGGCATCCGCAAGGCGGTGATGGACGGCTCGCGCTTCGATACCTGGACCTCGGCTGTCATCATCGTCGGCTATGCGATTCCGGGTTTCCTGTTCGCGATCCTCCTGATCATCCTGTTCGCCGGCGGCTCGTTCCTCAACATCTTCCCGCTGCGCGGGCTGACCTCGGACGGCTGGTCGCAGTTTCCCTGGTACTGGAAGATCATCGACTATTTCTGGCACATCACGCTGCCCCTGATCTCGATGGCGCTGAGCGCGTTCGCCACCATGACGCTGCTCACCAAGAACTCGTTTCTTGACGAGATCCGCAAGCAATATGTGATGACGGCGCGTGCCAAGGGCTGCAGCGAACGGCAGGTTCTGTACGGCCATATTTTCCGCAACGCGATGCTGATCGTGATCGCGGGCTTCCCCGGCACGTTCATCCACGCCTTCTTCTCGGGCTCGCTGCTGATCGAGACAATCTTTTCGCTCGACGGACTCGGTCTGTTGTCCTTTGAGAGCGTTCTCAACCGCGATTATCCTGTCGTGTTCGGCACGCTCTACATTTTTTCGCTGCTCGGTTTAGTGGTCAACCTGATCTCCGATCTCACCTATATGTGGATCGATCCGCGGATCGATTTTGAAAGCCGGGAGGTCTGATGACGGTCATCGCGCCTCCCCCGGTCAAGACCACCAGGAAGCCGCTGCCGCCTCCGGTCGAGCCCGCGCCGGCCGCGCCCGCGCGCTTTCATGTCTCGCCCCTCAATCGCAGGCGCTGGCAGAATTTTAAGGCCAACCGCCGCGGCTATTGGTCGTTCTGGATCTTCTCGATCCTGTTCGTCGTCTCGCTGTTCGCCGAGCTGATCGCCAATGATCGCCCGCTGTTCATCAATTTCAATGGGCACTGGTACTGGCCGGCTTTCGTCAGCTACTCCGAGACGACTTTTGGCGGCGACTTCGAGACCGCGGCTGATTACCGCGATCCCTATCTTCAGAAGCTGATCGCGGACAAGGGCGGCACGGTCGTTTGGCCACCGATCCGCTACCACTACGATACGCATAATCTCGACCTGCCGACGCCGGCGCCGTCAGCGCCGACCTGGATGCTGACCGAGGCGCAGTGCAAACAGGTGGTGGAGAAGAAGGGCCTCAAGGGCTGCCGCGATCTCGAATACAACTGGCTCGGCACCGATGACCAGGGCCGCGATGTCGTGGCACGACTGATTTACGGCTTCCGCATTTCCGTGCTGTTCGGGCTGACGCTAACGCTGTTTTCCTCGATCATCGGCGTCGCAGCCGGCGGCGTGCAGGGCTATTTCGGCGGCTGGACCGATCTGATCTTCCAGCGCGTGATCGAGATCTGGAATTCGATACCGGAACTCTATCTGCTGCTGATCATATCTGCGGTGCTGCCGCCCGGCTTCTTCATCCTGCTCGGCATTCT
>NZ_JAFATE010000778.1 GCF_019244115.1 Bradyrhizobium sp. | reverse complement strand
CGCTGCGTTCGAATCAGGCTGCGCTCGTAACCGATCCCCTCAATACCGGTAGCGATCGCTCTTGTACGGGCCTTCCGGCTTGACGCCGATATAGTCGGCCTGGTCCTTGCGCAGCTCGGTGAGCTTGACGCCGATCTTGGCGAGATGCAGCCGCGCCACCTTCTCGTCCAGCGACTTCGGCAGCACGTAGACCTTCTTCTGATACTTGCCGCCGGAATTGTTGGCGAACAGCTCGATCTGCGCCAGCGTCTGGTTGGTGAAGGAGGCCGACATCACGAAGGACGGATGGCCCATGGCGTTGCCGAGATTCACCAGCCGGCCTTCCGACAGCAGGATGATGCGGTGCTTGTCGGGAAATTCGATCTCGTCGACCTGCGGCTTGATGTTGGTCCACTTCATGTTGCGCAAGCTCGCAACCTGAATCTCGTTGTCGAAATGGCCGATGTTGCAGACGATGGCGCGGTCCTTCATCTGCCGCATGTGCTCGATGGTGATGATGTCCTTGTTGCCGGTCGCAGTCACGAAGATGTCCGCACGCGGCGCCGCGTCCTCCATGGTGGTGATCTCATAACCCTCCATCGACGCCTGCAGCGCGCAGATCGGATCGACCTCGGCGACCATGACGCGGCAGCCGGCCTGGCGCAGCGAGGCGGCAGAACCCTTGCCGACGTCGCCGTAACCTGCGACCATCGCGATCTTGCCCGACATCATCACGTCGGTGCCGCGGCGGATGCCGTCGACCAGCGACTCGCGGCAGCCATAGAGGTTGTCGAATTTCGACTTGGTGACGCTGTCGTTGACGTTGATGGCGGGGAACAGCAGCGTGCCCTTCTTCTCCATCTCGTAGAGCCGGTGCACACCGGTCGTGGTTTCTTCCGAGACGCCCTTGATGTTTTTGGCGATCTCCGCGAACCAGCCCTTCGGCTTCTCCTTCAGAAGGCGCTTGATCAGCGCATAAAAGATCTCTTCTTCCTCCGAGGCGGGCTTGTCGAGGAAGGCGGTGTCGCCCTGCTCGGCGCGGACGCCGGCATGCACCAACATGGTGGCATCGCCGCCGTCATCCAAAATCATGTTGGGCGTGCCGCCGCCGTGCCAGTCGAACAGGCGCGCGGTGTAATCCCAATATTCGGTAAGCGTCTCACCCTTCACCGCGAACACCGGAATGCCCGCGGCGGCGATCGCCGCCGCCGCGTGGTCCTGGGTCGAATAGATGTTGCAGGAAACCCAGCGGATGTCGGCACCGAGCGCGGCCAGCGTCTCGATCAGGACCGCGGTCTGGATCGTCATGTGCAGCGAGCCCGCGATGCGCGCGCCCTTCAGGGGCTGCTTGGGGCCATATTCCTCGCGCGTCGCCATCAATCCGGGCATCTCGGTCTCGGCGAGCGAGATCTCCTTGCGGCCGAACTCGGCGAGCGAAATGTCCTTGACGACGTAGTCGGTGAAGGTCGGTTTCTTGGCGGCGGCGGTCATGTGGGGTTCCTGAGGTTGAAATCGTCATTCCGGGGCGCGCAGAGCGCGAACCCGGAATCTCGAGATTCCGGGTTCGGTCCTTTCGGACCGCCCCGGAATGACGGCGTGAAATTAAACGGCGCGTTTCAGGCTCTCGACCAGGTCGGTCTTCTCCCAGGAAAAACCGCCCTCATTGTCAGGCGTACGGCCGAAATGGCCGTAGGACGAGGTGCGGGCGTAGATCGGCCGGTTGAGATCGAGATGGGTGCGGATGCCACGCGGCGTCAGGTCCATGCTTTCGGCCACGGCCTTCTCCAGCCTGTCCTCAGACACGTTTCCGGTGCCGTGGGTGTCGATGTAGATCGACAGCGGCCGCGCCACGCCGATCGCATAGGCGAGCTGCAGGGTGCAGCGGTCGGCAAGACCCGCGGATACGATGTTCTTCGCCAGATAGCGCGCGGCATAGGCTGCGGAGCGGTCGACCTTGGTCGGGTCCTTGCCGGAGAATGCGCCGCCGCCATGCGGCGCCGCGCCGCCATAGGTGTCGACGATGATCTTGCGCCCGGTCAGGCCGGAATCGCCGTCGGGGCCGCCGATGTAGAATTTGCCGGTCGGATTGATGTGCCAGACGGTTTTGGCGTCGATCCAGTCTTTCGGCAGCGCCTCGCGCACATAGGGTTCGACGCGTTCGCGAACCTGCTCCGAGGTCATGTCCTCGACCAGATGCTGGTGCGAGACCACGATCTCGCGCACGCGGACCGGCTTGCCGTTCTCATATTGCACGGTGACCTGGCTCTTGGAGTCGGGGCCAAGCACCTTCTCCCGCCCCGAATGGCGCGCTTCCGAGATCAGCCGCAGGATCTTGTGGGCGTAGAAGATCGGCGCCGGCATCAGGTCGGGCGTCTCGTTGCAGGCATAGCCGAACATGATGCCCTGATCGCCCGCACCCTCTTCCTTGGCGGCGCCGGGCTGGTTGGCATCGACGCCCTGCGCGATGTCGGCCGACTGCGGATGCAGGAGGATCTCGACGTCCGCCTTGTCCCAGTGAAAGCCGTCCTGCTCGTAGCCGATGTCCTTGATCGCGCCGCGCACCACGCTCACGATGTGGTCATTGGTGACCGATTTCGGCCCGCGGGTTTCGCCGGCGATCACCACCTTGTTGGTGGTGGCGAGCGTTTCACAGGCGGCGCGGATGGCCCAGGGATCGATGCCGGCCTTCGGCCCCTCGCGGAAGAACAGGTCGACGATCTCGTCGGAGATCCGATCGCAGACCTTGTCAGGATGCCCCTCGGAAACCGACTCACTCGTGAACAGATAAGACGCGCGCATCAAAGAACCCCCTGTTCCGCCGCTCATCGGCGGTTGTTTCGAATTGACTCTGGGATGTCAGTCCCGCCGGCGGGAGATGACGTAGGACTCGTCGTTGAACCAAAGCCCGTTGTACTTCCGCAAAACCTCTCTGGCGGCATCGAGAGCGCGGCCGCTTTGATCCATGTCCGTCAACCGGTCGTCTTCGATCTGGGCCACATACACCGCCGCATTCCAGGCTGCAA
>NZ_JAFATE010000708.1 GCF_019244115.1 Bradyrhizobium sp. | reverse complement strand
CGGTGTTCGACTGGCATGGCCTTGGCGGATCAGCTCGTCCGTGCGGGCCTCAAGCGCTTTCGTGACCTCTTCGCCGAACCCAACCGGTGCCCGCGCGATCCGGTTGCGGCTGATGAGCTGGCGGTCGAGCCAGGTCGCACCGTCGCTCGTCACCTGCCGGTCGAGGTCATAGCTGGAGAGGATCTTCATGTTCGACTGGCGGCCGCGCTGCGCGTCATAGGCCAGGGCGCGTTGCTCGAAATCCTCGGGAATGAGCCAGCGGTCCGCGCCGAGGCGCTCAACGATCCCTGCCCGCCGGAGCGCCTCCAGGCGGCGCACATGGCTGTTCACAAAGGCGTCAGCGTCCGCCGCAGGTGGGAGGTGCACATGGCCGAAGTCGATCAGCTTGCGATGATTGGACGGCCGGTACTCGCCAAGACCATGCGACAGCTCGGCGATGGCCCGGTCGGCCGGGCGCAGGTCCGGCTTTCGACCAGCCTGGACGATGCTGCCGATGCGCGCCTCCTTGGCGATGTCGATCTCCCCGATCTCGACACGATGGACGCGCCCGTCCACGCCGTCGATGACGAGTCCAATGCGGTCGCCCAGTTCGTCAATCAGCCGCTTGCCGATGAGCCGTCCCACGACGGGCTCCCCCTCCGTCCCTGAGCCGATCACGAAGCTGCCGGCCGCCCTCTCCTCCCCGCGCCGCTCAAGCGCCCGGTGCATGGCCTTGATGATGTCGCCGCGCTCGCCCAATTCGCGCATCGCCGGCTCCAGCCGCTCCGAGAGCGTCCACACACCCGCCTCCCCTTCCCGGGCAAGTCCATAGCGCTCAAGTGTCTGGAGCCGGCCGATGCGCAGGGTTCGGTCGAAGTCGGCGCGGACCTGGCCGGCCTCGGGACGCAGATCGAGCGGGCTTCCCGCGGCCTCCTCGATCATCGCCCGGTCGATGCGGGTGAAGCGCTCGGCGCCTATCTCGGCCTGCAGCTTCTGCCGCAGCTCCAGATCCGTTTCCGGCCCGAGCTCCAGCGTCGCTCGCTCCTGCGCCCGCAGCCGCACGCCATCAGTGATGTAGTCCTGGGCGATGATCAGGTCCTTGCCGAGGTCGTCCTTGCCGCGGACGACGACATGGCTGTGCGGATGGCCGGTGTTGAAATGGTCGACCGCCACCCAATCGAGTTTGGTGCCGAGATCGGCTTCCATCTGGCTCATCACGTCCCGGGTGAAACCGCGTAAATCCGTCAGGCGGTCGCCGTCCTCCGGGGAGACGATGAATCGGAACGAATGGCGGTCTTCGGCGCCGCGCTCGAGGAAGACGCCGCGATCGGCATGATCGGTGTCGCGGCTATAGAGTTCACTCCATCGCGGGTCGTGCCGTCCCGCTCGAGGTAGCGCAGGTGCGCGCCAGCAGCGCCTGAGCCGAGCTTGTGCCGGACGATGCGAGCCTTGATCACGACCCTGCGCTGCCGAGGCCCCCGTCCCTCAGCTGCCTGGCGCTTGAGCGCGTCGGCGACTTTCTGGCCACGCCCAATGCGGGAGCAGCGCCCCTTGCGGGGCGCACCACCACACCGGCCTGTCCCGCGCAGCTGCGCTGGCGTTAGCGGTCCGCCGTTGGCCTTTGCTGCCGCGCGCAAGACTTGGTTGATAAAACTCTGGCTGCGTGGCCGCGCGCCGCGTCCGCCATCGCGGATACGGCCGGGTCGAATGCGAAGCTTGGAAGCATCATCGCTCATGGCTGAACGGTGAGCCCACGCCCGTCTATTCTCAAGGAACAACCGGAGGAACGTGCACAATAGCGTAGAAAAACAGGTGCTTAGGCGGCTCAGAACCCCGCGTCGCTGATAGGCCATCCTAAAAACAATGTGCAGACAACGGCTTAAGGGCAAACGCCAGTTTGCTTTAATCTTGCCGTCCAAGGTCGCGTCCAAATCCTCCGCGTCTTTCCGATATTCTGTTCCCTATCTCACTCCGGGTTCTCTGCTTCTCCGCTGCACTGGAGCAGCTCCGGGAGGCCGTCTCGCCGTTGCTGGGCGAAGGCAGCAAGGCCGTTCTCATCTGCACATCCCTCGGCCCAAGACCGAAGCACTCCGAAACGCGGAGGGCTCTTGCGACGGCAACCTTGATGCTGTGGGCGCGGCATTTAATCAGCGCACAACTTGCAGCAAATCTGCAGAAATACGCCGGATCGAGCGAAAACGAAACCATCAGGCCAAGTGGCAAAGTAGATCTCCGCGCCATGCACACGGAGAACTGTCCTGTTGCTCTCCGGGCGTTCCCGAGCATGCAATCGAAGCGATGAACTTCGGCCTCACGGGCCTCGCCGAGTAAGCCGGAGCGCTCGGACTATCGCATGCGCTGTGCATCTGGCGCGATCGCCGTGGAAGATTCCAGCAACGAAATGGACTGGCATCCCTGAGTGACTGAGCTCAATTAGGCAGCGCCGCTAATCAAGCGCGCACTCGCTAGCAACGTTGGCCTAGGTTTACCGCTACGGCGTCGCGCGCAGCAGCATGCTCTTCGAGTAGCGCGTTAGCCTCAGTCTGGCCGCTGGCAATCGCGGCCATTGCCGACGTCGCGGCGGACGAGCGCTCGCCGCGCTGCGCGACCTCGAGTGGGCGCTTGGTGGAGATGATGGCGATCACGATGGAGATCGCGCGGCCGGCGTGATGGAGTCGCGTCATCTACTATTCGCCGCAGTGCTCTGTCGGAGGGCTGCAGCGTGCGATGGCGCACAAATTGGCCATTCAGCTGCAGCGTCCCACGTGGCACCTATGTTGAACTGCGATAGCGGCCCGGAGCCGTGCAGAGGCGGCAGACGAACCGCCCAATCCTGGCGCGTCACTGCCGTCGCTCGTTCGTATTGGTCCGCTCAGGATCGCTCAGAGCTTGGCCGCCACCGGCAGTTCTGACGAGCCATCGCGGTCTCGGCCGCAATAGCGTCCGGCTCCGCGGCTGCTTTGGTCAGCCTCTTCGCTATCGGACCGCCAGCCGGGATATCCATGCGGGCGTGCCAGTCGATACGCGAGGAGGAGCTTCTCATCATGTCCGAAACCATTCCGACCCATCCATTCGATGACATGGAGGCTTTGGCCTGGTTGCGCTCTCAGCCTGACGGTCGCGTGACCGCCAGCGCGGCTGAACTCGGCCGCCAATGGGGCTGGAACAGGATGCGGACCGGTCGTCGGTTGAAAGCGTGGGAGAAGGCCGGACTGATCCACCGTAACACCGAGGCGATCATCGTCACCAACACCGCTACACCGATCGTTACCGATGTTACGGCGACTGTTACAGAGGCCGCTGCTGTTACAGCCGTGGCCGAGTCTACGGCGACGCAACGTTACATGACACCGGTCAAGCTCGCTGCATTCATCGTGGCGCTGGTGCTCGCCTCAGTATCGGCCGCCTTCTCCATCGATGGCCTCACCGCAATCTTCGCCAGCGCGTTCTGGCCCGTCATCACCATGGGTGCTGCACTGGAAGCGGGGAAGCTCGTCGCCGCGGCGTGGCTGACCGAGCATTGGAACTCGGCGCCGCCGCTCCTCCGCCTGGTCCTTCTCACGATGATCAGCGTCTTGATGGGCCTGAACGCGGTCGGCGTGTTCGGCTTTCTCACGCGCGCCCACCTCGATCACATGGCATCCGTAGATCTGGCGCTCGCGGACAGAACCGCCGACACGGAGGCTCGCCTCGCCATCCAAGGTCAGACCGTCTCGGACCTCGATCGGCGGATCGCTCAGATCGACGCGGCCATCGAGGCGTCGACCCGGCTTGGCCGCCCTGTCAGCGCGATGACAATCGCCGACCAGAAACGCCGTGATCGGGCAGACATCGTTGCGGAGCGCCAGCGCGAGGCGCAGGCACTCGCCCGTCTGCAGATCGAGAAAGCCAAGATCGACGCCCAGCGTCGGCGCGCCGAGGCGGCCGTCGGCCCGGTGCGATATCTCGCCGAGCTGATTGGTACGCCGCCTACCGACCTCGAGCGACCGGTCCGCCTGCTCACTCTGGCGCTCGTCGCCGTCCTCGATCCGATGGCGGTGGTGCTCCTGCTTGCCGCTGGCATCGACACGACGCGTGTGGGCTCGCGCTGACCTTTTGCCGATGCCCGAGTGCAAGAGGACGCTCATCGCCAGCAGGAGCGAAGAGCCGTGGCGCCTCGCGGGTGCGAGGCGCCGCGAGGTGGTCAGCGCGACCAGAGCAGCGCGTAGGCGTCATCGATGGCGACGAGGTTGGCGTAGATCGGCCCCGGGAAGGACGGGTCGTCGAGCTTGACCGAGTGATAGATGATGTTGTCTTTAGAGGTTCGCTGCCACGCGGCTCCTACCTCTACGGTGCCGGCCATCACGCGCAGGTTCGGAGCCTTCTCGCTCTGCGGGGATTCGGCTGGGAGCAAGCGCGCCTTGACGTTGAGCGAGAGCGTCTTGATGGTGCCGGTGAACGAGCCATCTTCGGCGCGGGTGAAGGTGCCAATCTGAGCCATCGTGATCTCCTGTTTCTGTTCCAAGCCCGCGACCATCGCGGCCTTGATGGCGATCTCTGAGCGCCGCAACGACCGGCCCGCAGCCTTGGCCCGCAGCGCAGCGGAGGACGGCGGCTGAGCGATCTTGTTGTCTCGCGAGGAATGCCGCCGTTTGGCGGCAGGTGAAGAAGATCGCGAACAAGCCATTGCGGGTGGAGGTCGGCGAGCGCCGCGAGCGCATTGTGGCGCGTGATCCGCCAGCAAAAGGCCAGTACGGACGTCGGCACGGGCAGCACGACAGGAGGCAATCGGCAAAAATCCCTACCAGCTGCCGGAACCCTGAGACACCAGCGGGAGCGCGACCGATGCACGGCGGCTTGCTCAGCCAACGGAAGCGATACCAGTCCGGTTGTGGGCCCCCAGACGAGGTGACCAGACCAGAAACACCGCTTCACGATGCCCTTGCCACCACATGAGCCGAACCGTCCCTTTGCTACGCTAGGAAAGCCAAATACCGCTCCCTTACGGAAAAGATCTCCCTACGCGACGTGTTTTCTAGTTTGGTTCAGCGACTGAGCGGCTGAAAAGACGTTCGTACCAGATCACGGCTGCCGGGGCTGGATACGGGAAGTGGTCCGATGAACACCGCGTTTCTTTTGATGGCGCAGTATGGAGGTAAGGCAATCGTTCCGATCGAAGACGTGTGTCGGGATTATTTTTCGCACCTGAAATAGCTATCCCGCTAGTCCGAATGGAAGCAAGCCAAAAATGCGCAAAAGGCGTCCATCTTCTGGATCTGGCCAGATATCTCGACGCACGAGTTGAGGCCGCCAGAAAAGAAATGAAAGCTCTGACGAGCTAGGTTACCAGTCGAGCTTGACAGTTTGAGCGACGGATTTCGCCAGCAGAGTTGGCGCTGCCGCTGGGCGGGTCGCGAGCTTAGCAAAATGCGTTTTCAGCGCCCTTGCCTGCGCTGGCCCTCGCCTTTGCACCCTCGGGCTTCGGGCGCCAACCAAGTTTCTGAATCAAACTTCCAGTCGAAATGATCGAGAAACGTTCAAACATCACCCGCAAAGCACGGCGATCCTGAGTCGGTACTTCATTTGGTACGACATGGCTCATAGCGACCGCGCTTAAGTGCTGATTGCGCTTCGCTTTTTAAGATGTCGCGGTCCAATCCATCATCGGCGCCACGGAAAATTTCCAGCGTAAGTCACTCATATTGCTTATCTATTTTGTTTGGCTTCACTCGATCCTCTATGTGGTTGGGCCGATTGAGGATTGGCTCGACCCACCTTGCGCAGATTGCTTCTTCTAGGATCAAGTGGGTCTGAATTGGAAGAGAAATCGGGCTTTCGGATTCTCAGTGCACACGAGGACCGGCGTGGGACAGCCGGCGGGTCAGCCGCGACTGCGTCCGTCGGCTGAGGGCACACGGCCTGGGCCACAACACTGAGGGAAGAATTGCTTGATCACCTCGGACGCCATATGCATTAGCAGCGCATACTGCATGCGCCGCATACCACGAGTCGGATTTGCGAGGTTCGCGGCACAAGTGCCGGCATCTGGAATACGAACCGGTGCCCTGCGTCGCCAAGCGACTGCAGCACATCAGCTTCAACCATTGGCGAGTTAGTTTCTGACAAAAAAGTCAGCGTCTCCTTCGCCCTCTGTAAGCGAACGTGCTTAAGCACGTGATCACCGCTGCCTCTTGCTGATACGGCAGTTCTGGAGGTTGATCAAATTTAGATGATCCTTCAAACGGTGATGGCCGCTTGTCGTCA
>NZ_JAFATE010000451.1 GCF_019244115.1 Bradyrhizobium sp. | reverse complement strand
CGGCAACATCACGCCCTACCCGCGCAAGATCGTCTATCTGACGCTGAATGCGGTCTCGAACTATATCCGCACCCCCACGCGGCCGGACTACATCGCGCACCGCGATTTTACGCCGATCGAGACCGTCGACGACGACGCGCTGCTGCGTCTCGCGCGTGCCCATCGGCAGGCAGCGGAGTAATTTCTTTCACCGTCATTCCGGGGCGATGCGAAGCATCGAACCCGGAATCTCGAGATTCCGGGTTCGGTCCTGCGGACCGCCCCGGAATGACGATCTTGATCGGACGCTTCGCATGAACCTCTTTCACCTCCTCCAAGCCCGCCATGCCGCCGGCAAACCGGTTCGCGTCGCGCTGATCGGGGCCGGCAAATTCGGCTCGATGTTCTTGTCGCAGGTGCCGCACACACCGGGACTTGAAGTGCCGATCATCGTCGATCTCGATCCCGATCGCGCCAGGGACGCCTGCCGCACCGTCGGCTGGGATGCGGAGCGGATCGCGGCGACGGCATTCACCCGCGATGCCGCCAGGGCGACGCGCGGAGACATCGACGCCCTGGTCGAGGCGACCGGCAGTCCCGCGGCCGGCATCCGCCATGCCCGCGCGGCAATCGCAGCGGGCAAGCACATCGTGATGGTCAATGTCGAAGCCGACGTGCTGGCTGGACCGTTGCTATCAGAGGAAGCGCGCAAGGCAGGGGTGGTCTATTCGCTTGCCTATGGCGACCAGCCGGCGCTGACCGCGGAACTCGTGGACTGGGCGCGTGCGACCGGCTTTCACGTGGTCGCCGCCGGCAAGGGCACAAAATATCTGCCGGCCTATCACGACGTGACGCCGGACGGCGTCTGGCAGCACTATGGCCTCACCGCCGGCGAGGCGCAGTCGGCTGGCATGAATCCGCAGATGTTCAACTCGTTTCTCGACGGCACCAAATCGGCGATCGAGATGGCGGCGATTGCCAATGCCACCGGCCTCGACGTTCCCACGGGCGGGCTCGCATTTCCGCCATGCGGCGTCGACGACCTGCCGCATGTGCTGCGC
This sequence comes from Bradyrhizobium sp., assembly GCF_019244115.1. Lineage (GTDB taxonomy): Bacteria > Pseudomonadota > Alphaproteobacteria > Rhizobiales > Xanthobacteraceae > Bradyrhizobium. The sequence goes on along the minus strand of NZ_JAFATE010000451.1, from coordinate 4,052 downwards.
CCGCGCGGACGCGGCGGCCTGCTGGAAAAGGCCGGCATGGTGGAGGTGGTGTCGTCGCTGGAGCGCGACGGCCGTCCGGTGTTCCGCGATCTGCGCTGGGGCGTCTATGTCGTGCTGGAAGCGCCAAACGAATATGCCGCCGATTGTTTCCGGCAATATGGCCTGAAGACCGATGCGAGCGGACGCTATGCGGCGATGTACAAGCCCTATCATCTGATTGGGCTCGAGCTCAATATCTCTGTCCTGTCTGCCGTGTTGCGCGGCGAGCCGACCGGCCAGCCGCTCTCTTTTCGAGGTGACGTCGCGGCCGTGGCGAAGCGCGATTTGCGCGCCGGTGAAGTGCTCGACGGTGAAGGCGGCTACACGGTATGGGGCAAGTTGATGCCGGCGCGGGCGAGCCTGAAGGTCGGCGCGCTGCCGATTGGGCTTGCGCATCGCGTGAAGCTCAACAAGGCCGTCGCGCACGGCGCCCTCGTGTGCTGGAGCGACGTCGAGATCGATGCCGATGACGAGACCATCAGGATACGCAAGGCGATGGAGGCCGCGTTTGCTTAAGGCGGCAATAAGACAATTCGCCGCAAGCCATTGGTTAACGCGGCGAGGGCACCACGCTCTCGCAACTGCGTAACGGCCGGCCGATGGCCTGAGTACGCAGTGTCCTTGATTTGGATGTCGCGTTTGGTCATGCTGCCGGTGCAACCGGATGATCCGGGCAACCAGGCACAATCAACGCAAACGTCGGCCGCCGACGAAGCAAGCAAAAACGACAGTCAAGATCGTTGTCCCTCGTCGCGCATTCGGCACGGCCTTTAAGGACGGCCTTTAAGGAGGGGAAGCGCATGAAACGTCGTGATTTTCTCAAAGTGAGCGGTGTCGCGCTGGCGAGTAGTGGCGTGGCCGCGCCCGCGATCGCGCAATCATCGCCCGATGTGAAATGGCGGCTCGCCGCGAGCTGGCCAAAGTCGCTCGACACGCTCTATGGCGGCTGCGAATATTTCTGCAAGCGCGTTGCCGAGATCACCGACAATCATTTCCAGATCCAGCCGTTCGCCTCAGGCGAAATCGTAGCTGGCCTGCAGGTGCTCGACGCGGTCTCCAACGGCACCGTCGAGATGGGCAACACCGCGCTGTATTATTACTGGGGCAAGAACCCCGCCTTCACCTTTGGCACGTCGCTGCCGTTCGGCCTCGATACGCGCCAGCACATCTCGTGGCTGCAATGGGGCGGCGGGCAGGACCTGCTCAACGACCTCCTCAAGGAATATGGCTGCATCGGCATTCCCACCGGCTCGACCGGCGCGCAGATGGGCGGCTGGTATCGCAAAGAGATCAAATCGATGGAGGATCTCAAGGGCCTGAAATTCCGCGTCGGCGGCTTTGCCGGCACCATCATCGCAAAAGTCGGCGGCGTGCCGCAGCAGCTTGCCGCGGGCGACATCTATCCGGCGCTGGAAAAAGGCACGATCGACGCCGCCGAGTGGGTCGGCCCCTATGACGACGAGAAGCTCGGCTTCGTCAAGGTCGCAAAATACTACTACTATCCGGGCTGGTGGGAAGGCACCGGCCAGGGCCATAACGTCGTCAACCTGGAGAAGTGGAATTCGCTGCCGAAACATTACCAGGCCGCTGTCGCCACCGCTTCCGCCGACACCTACACCTGGGTGACGGGCAAGTATGATTTCGTCAACGCGCCCGCGCTCAAGCGCCTCATCATCGCCGGCGCGATCCTAAAGCCGTTCCCGCAGGAAGTGCTGGAGGGCTGCTACCACGCCGCCAACGAGATCTATGCGGATCTTTCCAAGAGCAACGCGCATTTCGGCAAGATGTATGCGAGCCTGACCTCATACCGCACGGATTCGCTGGCCTGGATGCAGGTCGCCGAACTCTCGTTTGACAGTTTTATGATGCGGATGCGGACCCGGACCTGAGTCCGCCGCGACGCACATTTGATCCAGAGTCGAAGGCCCGGAGACAAGCCTCCGGGCCTTTCTGCTGAACGGCTCAGTCGGCGACGGCGACGGCCTCGATCTCGACGAGCCACTCCGGCAGCGCGAGCGCCGCAACGCCGACGAGAGTACTTGCCGGAGGTGTCCCGCCCGCAAAGAAGGGGCGGCGGGCGCCGCCGATGATGGTTCGGTGTTCAGCCTTGTAGTTCACCACATAGGTGGTGATCTTGACGATATCGGCAAAGCCCGCTCCTGCTGCCGCCAGCGCCAGACCGACATTGCGCATCGCCTGCGCCGTCTGGGCGGCGAGATCGTCGCCACCCACGAGCGCGCCGTGTGCGTCGATCGCGACCTGTCCGGCCGTGTAGATCGTACGCCGGCCCGAGGCGATGACGACCTGCGAGAAGCCTGGGTTGCTCAGAAGTCCCTCAGGATGGGGAGTCTCACGCATGCTCATCTGTCACGCTCCTTCAGCGCTGGTCATCGCGCGGAAGGGTACAGGATAAACTTGCGCGTGTCTGGCCCGGACGCGTGCGCGCACGGGAATCAAACGTCCCGGAGAATTTCTCCGGGGCGTTATTCGCAACATTTTTCTCCGTTCCGGACTTGTCCCCGGGCATCCACCGCCTTGCTTGCTGGCTCCAAGACGTGGATGGCCGGGACAAGCCCGGCCATGACCTTTTGATAGAATTACGCCCGCTCAGTTCATGTCCTCGCTGAGCGCGGCGGCGAGCTTGTCGTAATTCTTGACGACGAGATCGATGTTTCCCTTGTTCTGGATGTCCGGATCCTTGGCCTTCAGCGCCATGTTGAGATTGTCGAGCGCCTGCTTCTTCTCGGGCGCCGTCATCTTCTTGTCGGCCTCGACCTGGGCGATCTGCGCCTTGATGACGGCTTCCGAGCCGACATACTTCTTGGTGGCTGGATCGATGCCGTTCATGACCAGGCCGATGTTGTCGACCACGGTGTTGTATTCGTCATAGGACGCAAAGCCGTGCTTCTTGGCGACGCCATCGAGCTGACCCATGACCTTCGCGTCAGGCTGGGCGTTTTCCGGCAGCTTTTCGGTGATGGCATCCATCTCCTTCTGTGAGGCGAGCACGCCGTCGATCTGCTTGTCGGTCAGCGCGATCTGTTTCAACTCCGGCTGAGCAGGGGCCTGCGCCGCCTGGTCCTTGGCTTGCGCGAGGACTGGCTGCACAGACATGACCAGGGATGCAGCACCGGTGACGATCAGCGCGACTAGAGCGGGACGAATGAACGCTCGCATGGGAAGTCTCCTCGGGGGACTGTAAGGGGCGTTTGGAACCTACGGGCCAACTGCGTACGAATTTTGAACTGAACGGCTGCTGAACCAATCATTCAACGCGGCAGCGGGTCCGATGCAGAACCTCACTAGAAGTTTATCGCTCGCGCTGTCCTCGCCGTGCTGCGTGCGGCCAGCGTCGCTCCTCTCCACTTGATCAATGCACGCTGGTTGCGACGTGTGCTTGGCTCGCGTTGCCGGCGATCGTGTCGACGGGAGAAAGCCTTTTGGACAGTCAAAACGAAAAACGCCGCCACCCGGAAACCGGATGGCGGCGCTTCGTCTGATCGTGTCGCGATCAGGAAAACCGTAAAGAGGAATGTTTGTCCTTGGCAGGCCTGGCAGCGACCTACTCTCCCAGGGCTTGAGCCATAGTACCATTGGCGCTGAGGAGTTTAACGGCCGAGTTCGGGATGGGATCGGGTTCAGGCTCCTCGCTAGAACCACCAGGCCGGCGAAGGACAAGGAAAACGAAGCAAGCTCGAACGCTTCAGCGTTCGAGCGCAGTCCCCGGACTTGATCCGGGGACCCACGCTTGGAACGCCAAGCAAAGGTCTCTGTTCGATGCATTGCCGGGTCAAGCCCGGCAATGACAGTCGTGTCATGGACACTGACAATGAGAGCAATCAAGCCGATCGAACGATTAGTACCGGTAAGCTGCATGCATTACTGCACTTCCACACCCGGCCTATCAACGTGGTCGTCTTCCACGGTTCTCAAGGGAATGCTCGTTTTGAGGTGGGTTTCCCGCTTAGATGCTTTCAGCGGTTATCCCGTCCGTACATAGCTATGCAGCACTG
>NZ_JAFATE010000430.1 GCF_019244115.1 Bradyrhizobium sp. | reverse complement strand
ACAGGCAATTATCCCACAGCCAACCATCCGCTGCTTGCGTCACTGCAAACGGACACTCCGCAGGCATCTCTACGAGCCTCCACGAAAACGTCGATATCAATCGATGCCCGTGCTATCTTAACGCCTATGCGGCATTCCCTGCGCCCTTGTTTTCGGGGGCGATGCTTGGAAAGCAAAACTCGGACGAAATCCGTCGCGAGAATGCGGAAGCATGTCTTGAGAGATGCGAGAGATGCGAGCCACAGTCTCCGTCGTCATCACCCGCGAAGTCGGGTGAGCCAGTACGCCGCGGCCTATCGGCTCAAGCACTGCCGTCTCTGGAATACTGGATCGCCCGGTCCCGCCTACGCCAAAAGGCTTTGGCGAGGCTAAGCTCTCAAGGGCGCGCCGGAGCTTTAGCGAAGGCGGCGAGCCCGGCGATGACAGTGGAGCAAGAGGCCGTTTGAGACTCGAATCCGAAAGACGTCGCGCCTTACGCCTTGTCGCCGACCGGCGAGAACAGGTAGCCGCCGCCGCGAATGGTGCGGATGACGGCGGGCTTGGTCGGATCGAGCTCGATCTTGCGGCGGATGCGCATGATCCTGAGGTCGACCGCGCGATCGAACGCCTCGGCATCGCGCGCATTGGCGAGCTCCAGCAGCCGCTCGCGCGACAGCACGCGCTTCGGGTTCGCGGCAAACACTTTCAAGAGGCTGAACTCGGAGGCGGTCAAAGGATGCTCGTTGCCCTCGTCGTCGCGCAGCGCCTGCGCCTCGAGATCGAGCCATTTGGTGCCGAAGCGCACCAGCTGCTCCTTGGCGACCTTCGTCGCCGCGGTCTCGGCGGGAGCCGCCGCGGCCTTGGCCGGTGCCGCGCGGCGCAGCACCGAGCGGATGCGGGCCATCAATTCGCGCAGCTCGCAGGGTTTTGCGACGTAATCGTCGGCGCCAAGCTCGAGCCCGACAACGCGATCGATCGGGCTCGCGGTCGCGGTCAGCATGATCACCGGAACGTTGCTGCGGCTCTTAAGGTCCCGGATGATCGACAGGCCGTCTTCCTCTGGCATGTTGAGGTCGAGCACCACGAGATCGGGCAGGCCGTTCTCGATTGCGCCGCGCAGGCTTTTTCCGCCGTCGCACAGCGTGACCGTAAAGCCGTGCATTTTCAGATAGTCGCCGACCATCTCGCGGGCCGGCGCCTCGTCGTCGACGATGATGATGTGCTGACTCTGGCTCATGGCGTTTCTGACGCAGGCAGTGTGATGGAAAAGGTCGATCCCTTGCCGGGACCCTCGCTTTCGGCGGTGACCTCGCCGCCATGCATATCGACGATCCGCTTCACGATCGAAAGGCCAAGGCCGGTCGAGCTTTCGCCGGCCGTGGGTTTTGCCGATAGCCGCTGGAAGCGGCCGAACAGCCGGCTGAGATCCTCCGGCGAAAGGCCGGCCCCCTGGTCGGTGACGCGGATGATGATGCTGGCATCGTCATGAGTGACAAGGACCGCGATCTTGCCGCCGATCGGGCTGTATTTGATGGCGTTGCTGACCAGATTGTCGATCGCCTCTCTGATCCGGTCGATGTCGCACATGGTCGCAAGATGCGGCGGGGCCGCGACCTCGATGGTCTGCTGCTTGTTGGTTGCGAGCGGCTGGTTGGCCTCCACCACTTCACCGGTCAGCGCGGCGATGTCGACGGCCTCGCGGCGGATCGTGATGTCGAAGGCGTCGGCCATCGCATCCGAAATCAAATGATCGACCATCGAGGTGAGGCGCCGGGCGGCGTCGCGGATATGTTCGATCTGGGTCGTGATGTTTTCGCCGGAAGCGCCGGTCGAGATCAGCTCGGTCAGCATCTCGGTGCGGCCCATGATGACGCCAAGCGGGTTTTTCAGGTCATGGGCGACGGTGCCCAAAATCTCGTTCTTGAAGCCGTTGGCGCGCTGCAGCCGCAGCCATTGCGCGGACAGGCGGCGGTTGGCCTGCATCAGCGCGCGGGTGCGCTGGGTGACGCGGTCCTCGAGCTGGGTGTTGGCCGCTTGCAGCTGCTGGTACAGAATCACATTGTCGAAGGCGATCGAGAGGCGGCTGCCAAAAATCTCGACCAGCGAGCGATCGGTCTCCGACAGCGGGCGCTCGGCCTGCAGCAGCACGACCACCTCGCGCCCGCTCCCGGTGCGGATGTAAAGAACGGTGCGCTGGTCGGCGAACTCGTTCTTGCGGCGTTTGAAGGCGGCCTCCACCATGGTCCGCAGATCCGTATCGAGCGACTTTGCGCTGGCGCAGCCGATGAAGCGGCTGTAGCAGCCGCTTCCCGCCAGCACGGCGAAATCATCGTTCGTGGTCTTGTTCGTGGTCTTGCCGTCGTCGCGCAGCACCAGGATGCCGGCGCAATCGACATTAAGCAGCGAGGCGAGCTGGGTCAGGACGCCCTCGGCGAGCCGCTGCATCGATTTGAAGTCGTAGAGCGTGGAGGCGGCGTCGATGATGATCTCGAGCCCGCGCCGGGTCTGCACCATGCGCTCGAGCTGCTGGTAGCTGCGCAGCGCCGCGGTGAGCGAGGTGAACAGCTTGTCGGCGGTGAGCTCGGTCTTGGCCTTGTAGTCGTTGATGTCGTACTGGACGATGACGCGCCGCTCGGGCGCCTGGCCCGGCTGGCCGGTGCGCAGGATGATGCGGACCGTCTCGTTCTTGATCTCGTTGCGGATAAACTCGACGAGCTCGAGGCCCGCCACATCGGTTTCCATGATGACGTCGAGCAGCACCGCCGCGATGTCGGGATGGGCGCGCATCAGCTTGCGCCCTTCGGCGGCCGAATAGGCCGACAGGATCTCCAGTCCCTGGCCGTTCAGGCTATAGTCGGAGAGCGCGAAACGGGTGCCTTCGTGGACGGCCGCGTCATCGTCGATGACGGCGATCTTCCATTTGCGGGCCGACGAATCCTCCGGGACCGTCTCCGTGTCGTCGATCAGGTGGAGGACATCGTCCTGTTCGGCCATTGCGCGGTTCCGTCGCCTAACGTCTCGTCTGTGGTGTCGCCGCCCTTGGCGGTCCGGGGCATGATAATGCGAAATGTGGTGCCTTGTCCCAGCCTTGACTCCAGCATCATGCGCCCGCCGAGCTGCTGGGTGACGAGGTTATACACAATATGAAGCCCGAGTCCGGTCCCGCCTTCGTTGCGGCGGGTGGTGAAGAAGGGGTCAAAGGCCTGGCGCTGCACGTCCGGGGTCATGCCGGCGCCGTCGTCGGTGAAATTGATCTCGACATCGTCGGCGCCGCGCGCGCGCGCCGAGATCGCGATGGTGCCCGAGCGCCCGTCGGCAAAGGCGTGGTTGACGGCATTCAGGAACAGGTTGGTCAGGATCTGGCCATAGGAGCCCGGATAGCCGTCGATGATGAGGCCTTCGGGTACGTCGACCGACAGCCCGATCGGCGCGCGCTTCAGCACCGGCCGCAGGCTCGCGATGATCTGGTCGGTCGCCTCGCTCAGGTTGAACTGCCGCCGTTCGGCATGGGAACGGTCGACCGCGACCTGCTTGAAGGACTGGATCAGTTCGGCGGCGCGGTGCAGGTTGGCGACGAGCTGCTGCGCGGCATCGCGCGAGGTCCGCACGAACTCCTCGAGCTGCGAGCGGCGCAGCGCCCCGTTGGAGCGGAGGTCGGTCTCGAAAATCTCGCTGCGGCGGGCGAAGCTCGAGGCCACCGTCAGGCTGATGCCGATCGGATTGTTGACCTCGTGCGCGACGCCGGCGACGAGGCCGCCGAGCGCCGCCAGCCGTTCCGCATCGATCAGATTCTGCTGCGCGGTGTTCAATTCGAACAGCGCGCTCTCGGCCTTTTCCTTCGAGGCGCGCAGCTCGTCCTCGGTCTTGCGCTTGGCGATGGCGTTTTCGCGGAACACCTCGACGGCGCGCGCCATGGCACCGACTTCGTCGCGCGCCTGGATGCCTTGCACCTCGCGGCCGTAGTCGCCGAGTGCAATCGCGCGCATCGCAGTCATGATCTGCTGCAGCGGCAGGCGGATGGAGAGCGCGATCAGCACACCGGCGGCGACGATGATGCCGAGGAAGATGGCGGCGATCAACAGCACGCGTCGGGAGATGTCGGTGAGGGTGCGGTCGAACGTCTCCTGGGCCTTCTGCTCGCGCTGGCGCATCTTGATCGACAATTCGTCAATCTCGCCGATCGCCTCTGCCTGGCTGGCGTCGATGGTGTTGCGGAGCAGATCGGTGCGGTTCGACAGCTGCTCGGACAGTTTTGTCAGCCCTTCCTGCAGCGCCTGCGTGCGCGTCTCGAGGCGCTGCAGCGCCATCCGCTGCAGGTCGTTGTCGGCGAGGTCCAGCATGACCGGAATGGTCTTCTCTATCGTCTCGGTGTTGCGGCGGGCGTCCTCGGCCGAGGCGGCGGCGAGCGTCAGGTAGTAGGAATTGGCTGCGACCAGCATCGCCGTAAAAGCTTCGCGCGATTTGCCGAGCGAGGGCCAGATCAGCGCATCGCGGTGGCCGGTGGCGCCCTCGATGATCGAGTAGAGCCCCGCCATGTCCTTGGCCGGTGCCAGCACCTGCTCGTCATAGGTCTTCTTGATCGTGGTCTGCAGGCCGCGCAGTTCGCCGAAACCGTTCAGGAAGCGCTCAGTGGAGTGCTCGAGTTGCGCGACCGATCCCGCCAGCATCGGATCGGTCGACGCGCGCCGGGTCAGCGTGCCCAATACCGCCTCGCGCAGCAGCAGGATCTCGGCAAACAG
>NZ_JAFATE010000336.1 GCF_019244115.1 Bradyrhizobium sp. | reverse complement strand
TAAACAGACTGCTAAGTCTCTGGAAAAACGAAGCTAAAAAGCTCTTCCCGCGGCGCTTTAAGGGTGGTCTGAAAGCCCCCGATGCGCTATATGAGTCAAGGTCGCGGTGGGTCTGACTTTGGCGTCCATGCTGTCCCGTCTGTTGCGGACGAAGGTTACGTGCCCATTCGTGCCAGCTGATCGAAATTTGCTGCTGTTTTCGCTACCGACAATCGCGCGCGACAGGCGTTGCGCGATGCGACCAAAGGGACGCGGGAGCCGCAGTCGAACCTGACCGGATCTCTCCTTGTCTGACTCCGAAGATGATAGACCCGGCGAACCGCCGGTGCCTTCCGATATTCGTCCCGTATCCATCCTCGACGAGATGAAGCGCTCCTACCTCGATTACGCCATGAGCGTGATCGTGGCGCGGGCGCTGCCGAATGCGCGCGACGGCCTGAAACCGGTGCATCGGCGCATCCTCTATTCGATGTACGAGCAGGGCCACACGCCGGACAAGAAGTACGTGAAATCGGCGCGCGTAGTGGGCGATGTCATCGGTAAATATCATCCGCATGGCGACCAGTCGATCTACGACGCGATGGTGCGCATGGCGCAGGATTTTTCCATGCGCGTGCCGCTGATCGACGGTCAGGGCAATTTCGGTTCGGTGGATGGCGATCCGCCGGCGGCCTACCGATACACCGAAGCGCGGCTTGCGCGCTCCGCGATCCCGCTGCTCGACGACATCGACAAGGACACCGTCGACTTCCAGCCGAATTTCGACAATTCGGACAGGGAGCCGACGGTCCTTCCGGCGAAATATCCGAACCTTTTGGTCAACGGCGCCGGCGGCATCGCGGTGGGCATGGCGACCAACATCCCGCCGCACAATCTCGGCGAGGTGATCGACGCCTGTGTCGCGCTGATCGACAATCCATCGCTCACGATCGACGATCTCATCAACATCATTCCAGGCCCGGATTTCCCGACCGGCGGCATCATCCTCGGCCGCCAGGGCATCCGCTCGGCCTATCATCTCGGCCGCGGCTCGATCGTGATGCGCGGCAAGGTCTCGATCGACACCATCCGCAAGGAACGCGAGGCGATCATCGTCACGGAGATCCCCTACCAGGTCAACAAGGCGAGCATGGTCGAGCGCATCGCCGAGCTGGTGCGCGAGAAGAAGATCGAGGGGATTGCCGACCTCCGCGACGAGAGCGATCGCGAGGGCTATCGCGTGGTGGTCGAGCTGAAGCGCGACGCCATGGCGGACGTGGTGCTGAACCAGCTCTACAAGTTCACGCCGCTGCAGACGGCGTTTCCGGCCAACATGCTGGCGCTGGACGGCGGCCGGCCGCAGACCATGAACCTGAAGGACATGCTGACGATCTTCGTCGGCTTCCGCGAACAGGTGGTGACGCGGCGCACCAAATTCCTCCTCAACAAGGCGCGCGATCGCGCCCACATCCTGGTCGGCCTCGCGATCGCGGTCGCCAATATCGACGAGATCATCCGCGTCATTCGCACCTCGCCCGATCCCACCACCGCACGCGACACGTTGATGTCGCGCGACTGGCCGGCGCAGGAGGTCTCCGCGATGATCACGCTGATCGACGATCCGCGCCATCGCATCAATCCCGACGGCACCGCGCGGCTCTCGATGGAGCAGGCCAAGGCGATCCTCGATCTGCGCCTGCAGCGGCTTACCGCGCTCGGCCGCGAGGAGATTTCGGAGGAGCTCGACAAGCTCGCTGTCGAGATCGCGGACTACCTCGACATCCTGCGCTCGCGCGCCCGCGTCCAGGCCATCATCAAGTCCGAGCTCTCCGAGATCAAGGCCGAGTTCGCAACGCCCAGGCGAACTGTCATCATCGAGCAGGAAGGCGAGGTCGAGGACGAAGACCTGATTCAGCGCGAGGACATGGTGGTCACGGTCTCGCACGCCGGCTACGCCAAGCGCGTGCCGCTGTCGGCCTATCGCGCGCAGCGCCGCGGCGGCAAGGGCCGCGCCGGCATGCAGACGCGCGAGGAGGATTTTGTCTCCCGGCTCTTTGTTGCTTCAACACACACGCCGGTGCTGTTCTTCTCCTCGCGCGGCCAGGTCTACAAGGAGAAAGTCTGGCGATTGCCGGTCGCTGCTCCCAACGCGCGCGGCAAGGCACTGATCAACATCCTGCCGCTGGAGCAGGGCGAGCGTATCACGACCATCATGCCGCTGCCGGAGGACGAATCCTCCTGGGCACAGCTCGACGTGATGTTTGCCACGACCGGCGGCGATGTCCGCCGCAACAAGCTCTCCGACTTCGTCGACGTGCGCCGCTCCGGCATCATCGCCATGAAGCTTGACGAGGGAGAGTCGATCGTCGACGTGCAGATCTGCACCGAGCGCGACGACGTGCTGTTGACCGCCGCCGGGGGCCAGTGCATCCGCTTCCCCGTCGCCGACGTGCGCGTCTTCACCGGCCGCACCTCGATGGGCGTGCGGGGCATTGCGCTGGCCGGGAGCGACAAGGTGATCTCGCTCGCCATCCTGCGCCACGTCGAGACGTCATCGGACGAGCGCTCGGCCTATTTCAAGATGCGCCGCGCGGTCGCGGGCGAAGCGGCTGCGGAAGAGCCGGCGGAGACGGACGCCGAGGAGACCTCCAGCGCCAGCGAGCTCTCGCAGGATCGCTATGTCGAGATGTCGGCGGCCGAGCAGGTCGTGCTCACCGTGTCCGAGAACGGTTTTGGCAAGCGGACCTCGTCCTACGAGTACCGCACTACGGGCCGCGGCGGCAAAGGCATCGTCGCGATGAGCGTCAACAATCGCAACGGCAAGCTGGTGGCCTCATTCCCGGTCGAAGAGGCCGACCAGATCATGCTGGTGACCGACAAGGGCCAGCTGATCCGCTGCCCGGTCACCGACATCCGCATCGCCGGCCGCTCGACCCAGGGCGTCATCGTGTTCGACACTGCCGACGACGAACATGTGGTCGCGGTCGAGCATATCGGTGAGGACACCGAGAACGGCAATGGCAACGGCAATGGCAATGGCAACGGCCAGGGTGCCTAACGCGGGTACTCATGAGTTCGCGAGGTCCCGAAGCCTCCGTTAAGAGGTAGGCGCTATAGGTTCTCCACTGTCCAATTCCGGCAATGGCGGGCCCATCGCGCCATCGCGGTCCGGGCCGTGTATTCACCTTCCGCAGCCACCAATTCCTGCCGATAAACGATCGCTTCTTTGATCGACGAGACGCTGATTTCATCGCCATAGGCTGCGATGAACAGTTGAAGTCGCCGTCGTTGCTCCTGTGAGGCTGACGCCGGCGCGATATCCGGATCTCCGAGATCGAGCCAAAGCCACGCTGCGTAGCCGAGGTCCATCAGCCGCGTTCCGGGCGCGGCTGTATCGAAGTCAATCAGCGCCATGGGAAGTCCGGCGCGAAAGACGAAATTGCACGGCGACAGATCGTTGTGACAGACGACCTCAAGTCGCCGTGGTGTGCCAGTTTGGTGACCCAGCAGCCCGACCGTGGCGTCATGAAACTTACGGATCAGCTGCGCGGCTGCGACGAGCACCTCGTCGTTGTGCCAGCCGAGATCTGCCGGAACCTCGCCCTCGATATAGGACAAGATATCTCTGCCCTTGTCGTCAGTGCCGAGAAACCGCGGCGCGCCGTCGAAGCCGACCGCGGCCAGATGTTCGAGCAGCACATGGACGAACTCGGCCGTCAGCCGTGGCGGGCGTCGCACAGTCTGTCCCACGCGCACGACGGCAGCCGTAGTGCGCCCGCCTTGAAGCGGGATTTCGGCGTCGCTCATGGAGGTAAGAATACGGTAAACGAATTGGTTCCGGGAAGATGTGTGATCGTCGAGGTCAGCCGGCCGTGTCGCGCGCCAACCGCACATCATCGCCCCGGAAATGACGAGTGCGACGCAGATGCCCGGCTGGAGGCGGTCAGGAGGCCTGGGTTGGGGAAAGTTCAGGGACAAATGCGGATGCTTTTGCGCGACGGTTTTCCCCACCTGCCGCCTTCGCGACGAGCAAAGCGGAGCGGTGGCCGGAACCGCAGATCGCCAGGCGCAATGTCGTTAGGAGACGAGGAAGCGGTCTGGCGCTACGGCGTTCGGTCAGCCGTCACCAGCCGCGCTTCGCGGACATCGTTCTGCCCCTTGGTGCCAGCGCGGCGCAGGCAGGACACCTCGAAATTTGGCCAGGCATGCTCCGAGCATCCAGTCCCGATGGCATGGATGTCCAGCCGGTCGCCCTTGGCGAGCACCTGCGGGACGCTGGCTTCGACTTGCGGGGCGAAGCCGGGCAGAATGGTGAGGGCTGCGGCGACACACGCAGCCACCGCGATCGCTGAAAGCGCCTTGATCATGACGGTCCCCAAATGAAAAAGGCCTTTTCGGCCGTTGTTGTGTTAACCAAGTAGTAACCAAACGCGGTTTCCAGCCGCCTTCGCGGAACGCGGAAAATGGTTTCATTGCCGCCGGCTTCTGTTTCGTCAGGTAGCCCCCGAGGAAACAGAAGCGCTGCGGGCCGGCTGGAAACGCCCGGTCGAGGCTGAAGGTTCACGGACTGCGGCGTTATTTCTTCAGGCCGGGTTCGGCTTGCCGGGCCGGACCGGGCACGCTAGGAGGGGCGCATGCCTCGTATTGCCCTGTATCCCGGCTCTTTCGATCCCGTC
>NZ_JAFATE010000323.1 GCF_019244115.1 Bradyrhizobium sp. | reverse complement strand
AGTGAGCCGAGTCCCCATTTCACGGGAGCGGCCGCGAAAGGTAAAGCGAAAGATCCAGGACTTTGCGAGTGTGTTTCCGCCATCGCCCCAGGACGGATTCTCACCCGTAGCGCCGTTGCCCCACGCATCACGATGGTTCAAGGTTGTGAGCGGGATTCGAACCGGGGGGCACCATGCCTCGCCCTTGCGAGCTTCGCATGGCGCGGCCATGCAATACCGTAGGAGTTAAGCACGTCCGGCGAAGCTCGAGCATCGCGAGAGCGAAGACAGACCCGTAGGGCTCCAACTTGCCGCTCTCCACCATCTGATTGAGGCTGAGGCTCGGGACGAATTCATGATCGTCACGGGTAGACCGACTGCAGTTCTTCCTCCTCACAAGTTTTGCTCTTGCCTTCGCGACATTCGATGGCGATCGTAGAATCATAGCTCCCGGGATCGCCCGGCCAGTTTAGCGGATTTCCGGCGCGCGTCGAACCCTCCCATTGATGCTCTAGTTAAAAGGGCTCCGTTACTTCTGCAACGATCGGCGGCTGTCCGCCTTCGCGCAAAATCACCCGAAGTATCAGGTTGAAGATATCGCGCTCCCAAGGGTCGGGATAATCGCTCGCGTCCGCTTTGAGGGCATGCATCAGCGAGGGGATATTGCCGTGATGCCAGCACACAACGGACAGCACATCGTCGAATTGACCGGAGTGTCTCAAATGATGCGCTAACGCCCCGTAATCCTGATCGGCGAATGTACTGTCGATCGACAAATCGAATTTGGCGGCGAGCGGTTCGAGCGTCTCGATCGGGCGCCGGCTGTGTTTCGAAACCGCGCTGGCAAAGAGAAATTTTGGTATACTGCCGAAAGCATTGGGAATGTAATCGACGAGCGCATTTGCCCGCTCGCGTCCCTTATCGGTCAGGTTCGGATCAAGGGGGTCGCCGGACTTCTCAGCGTGTCGCATGACGAGAATTGTCTTGGTGCCCATCGTAGAATGCCTTCGATCAAAAGGACGGCTAACGGCGTACGACGCCGAGTTTCGCGATAGCTTTATAGATCGCTTGCTGGCGGCAATGTGTGGCCCGGCCCACATTTGCAGAATAAGGCTTCACCGTCCCGTCAGTCAGCGAACAGACGACATTCGGGGAAGTACCCTAATCGCATCGAAGCACGTTATGAGCGGGTTTGTCGCCCGTCTTGGCTGAGCTTTCTGGTCATCCGTAGCCGCGCCGTTTGCCTGACCGCTCTTCGACAAATCGGGCGTCGTCGGCTATACTAGACGGGCTTGGATGAACCCAGGTGTCGCGATGCCGCCAGCTGAAGCCGACAGGCCGCCGAACAATGTCGTTCTCTTCAGCGGCCACATGATCGATGCGCCCGGTCGCACGGTGCCGCGGTTTCCTCGGGACAAGGAGGCGGTTGCCGCGGCGGCAATCGCCAGGACGCTTGCGGAAATTGGTGTCACTGCCGGCGATGTCGCCATTTGCGGCGGCGCGTGCGGCGGTGATCTCCTGTTTGCCGAAGCCGGTCTGGCGCACGGTATGGCGCTCGAGCTCTACATCCCCTTGAGCGAACCGACCTTCCTGGCGAACTCGGTCGACTTCGCCGGCGCCGACTGGCACGACCGCTATCTGTCGGCGAAAGCACGCGCGACGCTGCACGTGATGCCGAATGAACTCGGCCCGCTCTCCGCCGGCGACAATCCCTATGAGCGCAACAACCGATGGATGCTCGATCAGGCGGCGCGATTTGGCGGCGCGCGGATGGCGTTCGTCACGCTCTGGAATGGGGAGGGGGGCGACGGCCCCGGCGGAACGCAACATTTCATGGAAGCAGCGCGCCGCGAGAGCGCGCGAATTTATTGGCTGGATACGCGAAAATTATGGAATTGAAGGAATTGCGTCATGCCCGTCTGTTTCATGATCATGCCCTACGGCACGAAGCCCACCCAGGCCGAGCCTGGGCGCGGACCGGCCGAGATCGATTTCAACGCCTTGTGGGATCGCGGCTATGTTCCGACCATCAAGGCGCTCGGCTACGAGCCGATCCGCGCCGACCAGGACACTGGCGCGATGATCGCCAGCCAGATGCTGGAACGGATCTATTTTGCCGATCTCGTGCTGGCGGACATGACGATCCCGAACGGCAATGTCTATTACGAGGTCGGCATTCGTCACGCCTCGCAGCAGACCGGCTGCGTGCTGCTCGCCGCGGACTGGTCGAAGCCGTTGTTCGATGTCGCGCAGATGCGAACCATCCGCTATCCGCTTTCCGAGGGCAGCATCACCGAGCACACCGCCAAAGCCTTTCGAGCCGCAATCGGCGACAGCATCACGATGCTGCGCGACGGGTCGTCGCCGATGCACCAGTCGATTCCGGGCTATCCGGACAAGGTCGATCCGGCCAAGGCGACAATAATGCGGAATCAGCTGGCGGAACTTGCCGATTTCCAGACGAGGATACGCACGGTGCGTGCGGCCCTGCCCAATGAGCGGATGAACGCGGCTCAGGAGCTGATTGCCAGGGAAGGCAATCCGCCCACGACCTATCCGAAAGCCATTGCTCTTGTGATGCTGCTGCGGGACGTCGCCGATACTGCTGCGGATTGGACGATTGTGCTCGACTTCGTGCGCAGTCTGCCTGCGAAATTTGCCGACCAGCCCGAAATGAAGGAGAACCGCGCGTTCGCGGCGGCGCAGATTGGCAACGAACAGCAGGCCATCGGCGAGATCGAAACGCTGATCGAACTGGCGGGACCCACGCCGGAACGCCTCGGCCTGATGGGCGGCCGCTATAAGCGCCTCGCCAAAACCGCAGGCTCGGATGCGGAAAAGCGGCAAGCCCTCGCCAAGGCGATCGACTGTTACGAGCGAGGCATGGAGCTCGATCTCAACGCCTACTTCTGCTCCGGCAACCTCCCGCGCCTCTATCGCACGCGCGCGAGGGCGGGTGACGAAGAGCGCGCACAAACGACGCTGCGGCTGGTGATTGCCGCCTGCGAGCGCGCCAGACGGCTGAACGTCGCCGACGAATGGCTGCGCCCGACCCTGCTCGCCGCGGCCTTCGATCTCGGCGAGGCTGACAAGGCGGACGAACTGGCCGATCAGGTGATCGATGAGGGCCAGTCCAAGTGGAAAGTCGCCAGCGTGCTCGGCGACCTCGAGGCCAGCGTCGCGCAAACGAAGGATGCCGAGAAGCGGGCGCGGCTCTCCGCCGTCATCGCGCGGATCAAGGCGGCCTGACCTCACGAACGGCGCGCCTTGTCAGCCGGCTACTTGGGAGAGGATCGGCAGGCCCGCATCGGGCTTGCGGCTCACCGCGCCCGCGCTTTCGACCTTCTCCGCATAAAGCAATTCGTTGCACACGAGATCGATGAATGTGCCGTTGATCCGACTGAGATTCTCGAAACCGGCGATCACTGTTGTCGCCGCTTCCGACCAGCTGGTCTCCTTCTTGGGATCGCGAGCCTCGCCGATCGTGTTAAAGATCGCCGCTCTGGTGCCGGACCATCGGTTGATTTCCGCGCGCAAAAAGTCCTTGTCGGGCCCGTCCCGGAAGCTGCTGAGCAAGGGCGGTTCATCATGCTCGTCCTTCGGCGGACTGAGCCCGAACTCCATCGCCTCCGCCTCCACCATCACGATCTCGTTCTGGATCTTCTGCAACAGCTCCGTCTTCCTGCTCTCCGGCGCCTGCTGGAGCTTTTTCAGATCCTCCACCAGCGGCAGCACCCGCTGACGGAACCTGACCGAGAGAATCAGGGCACTGAGAAGAAGCGAGGTCTTGAAGGTCAGGTTGAACCGGCGGTCGCGTGCCGGGATGAAGGCGACGTAGCACTTTTTGGCCGAGCTTCTGAATTTCTCATATCGGGCGATTATCGGACGGTAGTACTTCTCGTCGCTTCCGAAACACAGGAAATCGGTCTGTCGCGGCACATCTCCCCGTGCCACGTCCGTCGCCGCTGCCTCGAGGTCATTGATCCACAAGGGGATCATTCCATTGCTGGAATATCTGGAGGACTTCACCTTGACATCCGCCCAGGTCGCTTCGGACCCCGCGATCGAGAAAATGTCCTGCAGTGCGCGGTACTCCCCCGCGATCACGGTTTCGGGACCAAGCCCTTTAACTTCCCCCGACGGCGGTGGGATTCGGAAGCTGATGCGTGGCTGAAACACTTCCTCTCCGACGACGTCGTCAATCCGGTTCTGCTCGAATGCGCAGGTGATCTTGCGCACGCCGCTTCGCATCAGCTTTCTGACATTGGGGTCATTGATGTTCCGCAGCGGGCTGATCCGCGATCTCGTCAGGATCAGGTCCAGAAAATTGAACAGCTCGGTGCTTTCATAGCCGATGGAATCGTCGCTCTCGACGTTCACATTGAGGGGCTTTCCGCTGCGATCGGCCGTGGATATCAGATAACCCTGATAGCGCGTAAGCTGGCTCGGGCGTTCGCCGTCGTACAGATAACAGAGCCGGTCACGTATCGCCTTGGCCTGGTCCGCCGCCTCGAGCTTGGCCCTGAACTGCCCGGCCTCGTAGTAACACCAGCTCATGTCTTTTTCGGGCTTCGCCGCACCACTGCAGACCATGACGAACCAATGGGACGCGCGAATGGCCTCGGATATCTTGGCCTCGTAATCGTCGCCGCCCTCGAGTCCCGCATGGTCGATGAAAATGTTGCAATCACTCAGCGAGGCGAGCGATTCCTCCAGTGCGGACGCGATGATCTTGTCCTTGTGATTATACGATATGAAAATTCCGGGCTTGCCTTGGACGGGAACCGGTTCCAATGCGGCCAGCGGTGCTGCCGGCATGATGTCATTTCCAAACAAACGCGTGAGGATGCCCATGGTCCAGCCCTCATGTCATTAGGTCATTCGAAACGCATGTGCGTCGATTCGAGCAAGAGCGCTCAACCGAAGCAACAATCCTGTGATTTGAACACGCCGGTTGAAATGCGCATGCTCCAAAATCGAACTGAGATGACGATACGAAGACAGCTACGCTGCGCCGATGCTTCCGCCTTCACCTGACCCGCCGCGCCGGCTTCGAACGGCCTGTGCGAGCGTTGGCGCGGGACGATGTCTTCTTGGCTCCGCGTTTCGCCTTCGCAGCCGCGATCCTCGGCGGCGCCTGCGGTGCCGCTCCGGCCGCATCCTGCAGGAAATAGCTCAGGATCGTCGGCGGCTGTTTCGTGAAGAAGCGATCCTGCCAGCTGTCAGTCGTCGTCAGGAAGCCGTGGTTCAGACTCGGCGGCTTCGGCGTCTTGCCCGCCAGCAACGCCTTTCGCTCCTCATCCTCCTGCTTGGCGCGCATCAGATAGTGCTGATAGATGTCGATGACGTGGACGGCATAGCACAGCGCCAGCGCCTGGTTGCCCCTGATGATGAGCAGGTTCTCGTCGTTATCGTAGGAGGCCTTGTAGCCGAGGTTGTGACTGCCGGTGATGACCGCGCAGCCGTCCTTGTCCATGGGGTCGATGACGATGATCTTGTCATGGATGATGGCGTGTCCGGCGCTCAGGAGCTCCGGATGCAGGTCGCCGACCGGCGTGCTGATCGCCGTGGCGCGGATCATGGCGATGCGGCTGTCCTCACCGTCCGGCCACCACACGCTGGGCGGGGG
The DNA here is from genome assembly GCF_019244115.1 of Bradyrhizobium sp. Classification (GTDB taxonomy): domain Bacteria; phylum Pseudomonadota; class Alphaproteobacteria; order Rhizobiales; family Xanthobacteraceae; genus Bradyrhizobium. The sequence goes on along the minus strand of NZ_JAFATE010000323.1, from coordinate 16,168 downwards.
GATCTTCACCTTCGGCTTCGGCTGTCCTTTCACCGGCCGAACGAAATTCGGCATCGCCGAGGGGTCGCTGATCGCGCCCGCCACCAGCAGTTCCGGCCGCAGCTTGGCGAGCTTGGCGGCCTCCCCGATGATGTTCTGCTTGCCGGACTCGCCCGGCATAAAGGTCAGGAAAAGGATCGCCTGCTTGGCGTGATCCATCAGCGTGTAGACGTCATTGAGGTCGCCGGGCATCGGCGACTGGTCGGTCTTTTTCGTCGCCTGCGTGTTCGGCGAGAACCACACCTCGGTCTTCGAGACCTGGTCGGCGAGCGTGACGGGGCCGAACGGACGCATGTTCGCACGGCGCAGCTCCTGGCCCTGGATCGCGTGGTTTGGCGCGGCGCCGACGATTTTGCCCTTGGCCGTGGGCACGCTGAGCGGAACGCGCTTGGGTTGCGCATCGGCCTGCAGCCGATGCCAGAAATCCAGATAGAATTTCGCAAGACCGCCGTCTTCGATGATGATGCTGTTGTTCGACTGCGTGCAGAGCCCGGTCTCGGTCCAGTTGGTGCTTCCGGTCATGACCGCAGTCGGCACGCCGTTCTTGACATAGACCGCGAACTTGTCGTGGCCGATCGGCGTCGAATTGTTGAACATGCGGTCCTGAATCGACGCGCTCGCCGCCTTGTGCAGCGCGGCCCGCGCATCGTTGTTCTCGGTGTCCCACACCACGGGCTGCCGCTCGTCTTTCGCCGTTCCCCTCGCATTCGGATTGGTCGAGCCGGCTGTCGACAGGATGAGATGGACCTTGCCGCCCTTCACGGCCTCGACCAGCAGGCTGATCAACTCGGGATCATGCAGTTCGTACAGCGCGAGAAAGAGCTCGCCTCCTTCATTCATCTGCCGGTCGAGCAGCTGGCGCACGAACGACAGCACGTCGGCGGTCAGAAAGGCGCGGATGTCGCTCTTGGGATCAATGATCTCTTGCTTGAGAACCGCAAGCAGGCCCTTGGTCGTGTTGGGGGGCGCCGCGGGTTCCCCATGGGCCTTCGCGGCGCTGCGCAACTGCTGCAGAAGGTTCTGGGTCGACAGAATGCCGTTGGTGAAGGTCGCCCGGACCGCGCCGTAGTCATGCGTGACGTCGATTGGCGCGGTGACGAAGGGCGTCCCGATCGTGAACAGCGGCCGCGGGGTGCCGTCATAGCGCGGCTTGCCCTCTGCATCCTTGAACGGCGCCGTCGCCGATGGCGGAACGGGGGTTCGGCCGGGACCTGCGGTGCCGACCGGCACGATTTCGTAGTGCACTCGGAAGTTGATCGGACGGACGGTGGCCTGATCGCGCGAACGGCGCAGCGTCAGGTCGCGCCATTCAAAGCTCTGCACCGGCCAGACCGAGGCATCCTGCGCCAGCCATTGTGGATTCGATTGATCGGTGAAGGCGATCCAGGTCGGCAGGATGCGCCGCTGACCGGCGTCCTGGCCGGTCTCGTGCACGCGGGTGATCATGTAACCGAGGCAACCGTCGATCCGGTTGGCCTTCCAGGCAAGATAAGCCACCTCGCCGTTGCACCAGGCTCCGGCTGCATTGATGAAGCATGTCATGAGGAACTCCTGAGGCGATGCACGCGTCAAATCGTGGAGGGCTTGTCGGCGTACCGCGAGTGATTCGACCTCGTGGACCGCGGCCAGAGCCCGGCGCAAAGGAACCCTCGATTGCAGCGCTCAAGTTGCAACGCAGTCAAGTGAACCACTTCACAAAACGCGGGATGTTTGTCCGCGGCGTACCCAGGCCTGCTTGCACCGGGATGGTCGTCCGCAAGCGTTCGGCTGTCCAAGTCCGTTCAAGACAAGTCTGTTCAAGATAAGTCTGTTCAAGACACGTCCGCTCAAGATACGAGGCGCGGATGTCATGCGGATGAACGTGATCATTCCCGCGGTGCGATGGCACCCGAGTCCTGCGTCGATCGCTCGCCCTCGGAGACAGAGGGCGCAGGGAAGGCCGGGCGCTGGCCGCGCCCGTGGCCCGCCAGCAAAAAGAAAAGCTGGCGGCAGTCACCACAGGTTTGGCCGAGGCGACCCGGCCCTCCCTGCGCGATGGTTTTAACGCTTATAGCGCGCTCTCCCTGGAGACCGGGCTTTCTTGCCTCCATCGCCTGCATCGTTCGTCACGATGCGAGCTTGGCCTCAGCGTCGGGAGGCCAGGACCACACGCCTTCGCGTCCGTATCGGGATCGTTCGTCCGCGCGGAAAACGCGCTGCGACCCGATACGTCCATCGCATCCCGCGCCCAACGTTCGTGACGATCGCGAAGCGCCCCTTATCGAGTGCGGGACGGCGCGCATCATGCTCCTGATTCGGGGTCGGCGTCAAGAATTTTTCTGTATTTCAGAATACACATTCTGCGACACGATGGCACGACGGGCAATTTGCGCATGGCGCGCATGCGCGAATCGCCCGTCGTGCGTCCGATCGACGCGTCGTCAACGCCGAACGGGTCCGGCGAGAACATCAGAAGGGTTTTTGCTGCGGCTGGCGCGGCGCCTGCAGGCTGAGCCCGGTCATCACCGGCGGCGCCCTTACGGGAGAGCGACAGATCCCTTCAAAAATGGTTACATCAGAAACCTTCGCCAGTTCTCCGAAATCGCGCCGTAACGCGGCAGCGCCAATTTCGAAGGGAACACCCTTGCCCGCGGCCCAATGAAGAACCCGATCAGTCATTTGCAACAGCGAGAGGCGCCATGATCAGTTTCCATCCGCGCAGACACCAGTTTGCGAGCTGTGCGTGCTGCCAGAGCACCGGCCTATCGCGTCGTCAATTGGTCTGCGGTGCAGTCGCAATTGGGGCGGCAGCCGTGCTGCCTGCGGCGCCGGCTGCCGCGCGAGAGCGCGTGCTGATCGACACCCATCATCATTTCTACCCGCCGGAATACCAGAAGCTTTGGCTGGACTGGGAGGATCAGCGCAAGATCCCGCATTTCGCGGGGCAGGTCGCCTGGTCGAAAGCGAAGGCGATCGAGGACATGGATGAAGCCGGGATCCGGGTCGGCGTCCTTTCGATCGCGTCGACGCCCGGCGTGTGGTTCAATCTCGATGCAGAAAAAGCAAGCCGGCTCGCCCGCGATTGCAACGACTTCGCCGCGGCGATGATGCGAGATCATCCCGGGCGGTTCGGACTGTTCGCGACGCTGTCGATGCTCGATGTCGACAGGACGCTCAAGGAGATCGAATATGCCCTCGATACGCTGAAGGCCGACGGCATCGGCCTGCAGACGAACTATGGCGACAAGTGGCTGGGCCATGCCGCTTTTACGCCTGTATTCGACGAGCTCAATCGGCGCAACGCCGTGGTCTATGTGCATCCGCTGGTCGCAAGCTGTTGCGCGCAGCTCAGTGTCGGCGCCTTTCCCGCCGTGATCGAGGTCCCCCATGACACGACCCGGACGATCACCAGCCTGCTGCTGTCCGGAGGACTCGCGCGCTGGCGGAACATCAACTGGCTGTTTTCCCATGCCGGCGGCACGATGCCGATGATGGCGGGCCGGATCGAGTCGTTCTACGCGCGATCCGGCGGTACGTCCGCCGCACCCGCGTTCGCCCCTGAGGGAATCATGGGCGAGTTCCGACGTCTCAATTACGACACCGCCAATTCAACCAGCGCCGCAGCGATTGCCGCGCTGCGCGAACTGGTCCCGGTCTCCAGGATCACGTACGGCTCCGATTATCCCTACTTCGCACTCGATCAAATGACGAAGCTCGAACAGCTTGGCTTTGACGAGTCCGACCTTCGCGCGATCGGGAGCGGCAACGCATGCAGGTTGATCCCGCGCCTGACCCCATAGCGACGCAGCGCTCGGGTCGAGAAACCGCCGAGCTGGAATAATTTCCCGGCAAGTCCATCGTCGGGAATTGTCTTGTCACCTTTGGCCACGGTAAGCGCGGTTCGCGCCGAGGAACCGACGTCAGGACGCGCTGAAATGATGATCAATGGTTGGCAGGAATAGATTTCGAGACGAAGTCCCTCGGTTACGACTGTAACAAATCGTCGGTCCCACGCGAGACCACGGCACGCGCCGCCCGAACGACGATGTCAACACCTAACGAAGTTGCTCTCCCAAACGTGTGCTGCGATGCAAGATCGCGTGCCCTATAGCGGTATTCTGGGGCGCCGGAGAGACCGAATGAACGAAAGGACCGAAAGTCCAATGGGCGGTTCGGCGAGCCAATTCAACGGCGACGCGTTCGAACCGCCCGGCACGCTACCGAGCAGCAGCAGCCCTGATCGCAGATCCCCTTTGTGCCTCGTCGTCGAAGACGACAGCACGATGCGGCATCTGGTGACGAACTATCTGGAGGAACATGACATCCGCGCGATTTCCACCTCGCGGCGCGAAGACGTGGCTGGGCTGCTCGCCCGCAACCAGCCCGACCTCGTCGTGCTCGACCTGCGGCTCGGCCAGGACGATGGGCTGGATCTGCTTCGCGAGATTCGCGCAACTTCCGACATTCCCGTGATCATCACCACGGGTCATCGCCGCGACGAGATCGACCGCGTCGTCGGATTGGAGCTCGGAGCGGACGATTACATCACCAAGCCGTTTGGCCTGCGGGAATTGCTGGCTCGCATCCGCGCGGTGTTGAGGCGTCGGGAGGCGGGACAGGCTGCCGTGCAACGCGATCCCGACAAGGGCCGCTGTCGTTTCGGCACCTGGCAGCTCGACCGGCGCGGCCGTCGCCTCACCAATGTGGCTGGCGAAGCTGTGGCCCTGACCAAAGGCGAGTACGCGCTCCTAATCGCCTTTCTCGATGCGCCGCAGCGGCCACTGTCCCGCGAGCAGCTGCTGCAGGCGACCCGCGTTCACGAAGACGTCTTCGATCGCAGCATCGACGTGCAGGTGCTGCGCTTGCGCCGCAAGCTCGAAGGCGATCCCAGTGTGCCTTCCATCATTCGGACCGAGCGCGGGGTCGGCTATGTCTTCACGCTTGCCGTCGAGCGTCTGTGATGCCTGCCGCTCGCGCGAGGCGACGTTGCAACGTGAAGGCGCGGCGGCTGACCGGCGGGGCGTCGGCCGTCGCAGCAGGGCCGGCCGCTGCGCAGATTACAGCGGTAGCCATAACGGGGCGGGGCAAAATGCTCCGGAAACATGGCGCCGGCAGAGTCTCCCGCACCGATATGGCCTGGGAGACATCGATGCCGTTTGCAAAGCCATTGCCCTTCGTTCCTGCTTCGTCGCGGAGAAGCGCGCTGCGCCCGCTTGATCGGCGCCTCACCTCAGAACCGATGCCCGAATCGGGCAACAAGTCCAGGACATCCCTGCTGCCGTTTCCCCGGCAAAAGCCGCCACGACGGACAATCGCAACAGCCGTGTCCCGTCTCATGGCAGAGGCCGGTGCACTCATGGTGCATGTCGCTGGCGCATTGCCGAATGCACCGATCGCGATCGTGTCTTGGCTGGTTGCGGAGTTCTGCGCGGGCTGCGCCGCCTATGCGCTGGCGATGTATCCGACCTTTCCGCTGGAGGACCACGATATTGAACGCCGCGACGGAGATGGCGTGGTGCCGTTCCGCGCACCCGACAAACCCGGTCAGGCGCGATCTCAAACCGAACCGGCGCCACCATCCGAGCCGGCACGCGCAGGTCGTGCACGTTGGTCCGATTCGTGTGCAGCGCCATCGTCAAAGGCGGGCGCGACCTCGATCTGCCGCGGCGACGCCGGAGCTGCCGTCAGACGGGAAAGCCGGTGGGAATAGCGCGATCAGGCTCGGCGGTCCTGGGCCTACGATGGCTCGCACGGTGGATGTTCGCCGGCGCGGCGCTCGCATGCATCGCTGCCGTGCAATCCGCACCTGCGGCCGCGCAAGCCAAAATTGTCGCAGAGGACGAGCCGATCACGCCTGTTCCGGAGCCGCCAGCCGCCGATCCGCTGAAGCTCGCGCTCGGCGCGCGCCTGTTCGGCGATGTCAGGCTGTCAACGGCCGGAAATTTGGCCTGCGCGTCCTGCCACGACATCAGGAGCAACGGCGCCGGCGGCATCAGGACGCAACCAGGAAACGCCATGCCGGTGTACGACACACTGACCGTCTTCAATGCCGCGCTCAGTTTTCGGCTGGGCTGGCAAGGGAGTTTTCGCAACCTCGCGGAGCATGTCGAGGCCTCTCTCGAAAATCCAGCGAACATGAACACAAATGCGGAAGCCGCCGTTCGCAGGCTCCAGAAGGATCCTGACGTGACGAGCCGGTTCCGTGCCGCTTACGGACGCGACCTCGATCGCGACGCCTTTCTCGACGCGCTGGTGACCTTCGAGCGATCCCTGCTCACGCCGGGGGCGCGGTTTGACCGCTGGCTTGGCGGTGACACGTCGGCGCTCTCGCCCGGCGAACTCGAAGGCTACCGCACGTTCAAATCGCTCGGATGCAGCGCCTGCCACCAGGGCGTCAATGTCGGCGGCAATCTGTTCGAACGCCAGGGCATTTTCCGTCCCCTGGTTGTCGGACCGCCGAGAATCGTCCGCGTGCCTAGCCTGCGCAACGTCGCTGCGACCGCACCCTATTTTCATGATGGAAGCGCGGCCACCCTTGAAGATGCGGTCCGCCGGATGGCGGCAGCGCAGCTCGACCGCACGCTCAGCGATCAGCAGGTCGCGTCCCTGGTTCTCTTTCTGAAAACCCTGACAGGGAACTATCGCGGCGCGCCGGTCGTGGGGGCGGCGCCATGAGAGCCGCGGCGCCCGTTGCGTTCGTTGCCTGCCTGGTGCTCGCCTTGACCTGGTTCTCCTTTCGCGCCGTCAATCCGGAAGCAGAACTCTTCGATCACGCGCTCGCCGAGCTCGATCATTTCGCGATGATAGCAAACGCCCTGCATCGCGACGTCTTCGCGGCGCGCGTCGGCATGCTGCGGAATTACGATCCCCTGGTGCTCGAGATCAATGCGCTGCGGCCTGCGCTGCAACGCGTGCGCGAGACTGCCGCCATCGATGCCGAGGCCACCGCGGCGGTCGATCGGCTGGCGGCCTCGATCGATCGCGAGGAGGAACTGGTCGAGTTGTTCAAGAGCGAGAACGCGCTGCTGCAGAACTCGTTGTCGTTCTTCGGACGTTTTGGCGCCGGCGCGGTCCCGTCGGACCTCGACCCGGCCGTCAGTGCCGTCGCTGCAGCCATTCTGCGCCTGACACTCGACACATCGCCGGCGGCGGCGCGCGAGGTCCAGGACCGGCTCGATGAGCTTGATCAAGCGGCGCGGCGAAGCGGACAGGACGCGGCGGTCGAGGGACTGCTGGCCCATGGCCGGCTCGTGCACCGGCTGCTTCCCTCCGTCGACGGCACGCTGAAAGCCATGCGCGCGCTGCCGCAAAAGCAGGACCGCGATGCGCTCCGTGCGCTGGTTCTCAAGGATCAGCTTGCGTCGCGAATGTCGGCCCGCAGCTATCGCTCGCTGCTCTATGGGACCTCGCTGCTACTGCTGTCCTCCCTGATATTTTTCGGAGTACGCCTCAAAGCGCGCGCCAGGGCGCTGCACCGCCGCGCCGCGATCGAGCACATGATCGCCGGCATCTCGATGCGCTTCATCAACGTGCTGCCGCAGGCCGTCGATGCTGAAATCGATCGGGCGCTGGCCGAAATGGCGGGGTTTTGCGGTTCGGACCGCGCCTATTTCGTGATGTCCAGTCCAGTGCAGCGTCTTCACGTCTGGCACAAGGAAGGCATGCAGCCGCCGCCCGACTGGCCGACGCGAGCTCTCAATCTGGCAGCCCGGCTGGGCGGCGCTGACGGCGTCGTCCATGTTTCGTGTGTCCGGCGAATGCCGGTCGGTGAAGCCAGATCGATCCTGCTCGATCTCGGCCTTGGGGGATGGGCCTGCGCGACGAATGCCGACGTCGAGGACCTTCGCGTGGCGCTGGGCTTTGACGCGGTCGGGCGGCCCTGCCGCGCACGGCGCAACGAGCTTGGGTTATTGCGCATGGCGCTGGACACGATCGTTCAGGCGGTCGCGCGGCATACGATGGAAAACGAACGAACCCGGCTGGAGGCGCGCCTGCGGCAGGCGCGACGCATGGAACGCCTCGGCATGTTCACGAGCGGCATCGCGCACAACTTCAACAACATACTGGGCGGAATTCTCGGCCATGCCGAGGTGATGGAAGAGCGTGTGGGTACCGACGCCAAGCTCCTGCGCAACCTCGGCGCGGTACGCCGCGGCGCCGAGCGCGCGCGCGATCTCATCGAGCAGATTCTGGTCTTTGGACGCAGCCGTGCGCTGCGCTGCAAACCCCTGAGCGTCGGCGCATTGATCGCCGAGACCGCGTCGCTTCTCGAAGTCTCGCGGCCTGCCGCGGTCGAAGTCGTGATCTGCCAACCTCCGGCGGCCACGCTGGTCTCCGGCGAGCATGCCCAGTTGCAGCAGGTGCTGCTCAATCTGTGCACGAACGCGGCAAACGCGATGCCTGACGGCGGCCGCGTCGAGGTTGCGACCGCGTTCGACGATCTGTCCGAGATGCGCACGCTCAGCCATGGCGAGATCGGGCCCGGCCGGTATGTCTGCATCGCCGTCACCGATACCGGACAGGGCATGGACGAGACGACGCTGGGGCGGATTTTCGAGCCCTTCTTCACGACGCGCTCGTCAGGGAATGGCCTTGGACTGGCGACCGTTCGCGAAATCGTTCGCGACCATCACGGAGCCATGAACGTGCACAGCAGGCCTGGCGAGGGCAGCCGTTTCGAGGTTTGGCTGCCGCGGATCGCGACCGCGGAGCAGACCGAGCCGAGCTCGAGCACGCTCCCGACCGGGACGGGCGAGACGATCATGCTGGTGGCCCAGGATTGCGAGCGGCTGCTGCGCGACGAAGAGATGCTTGCGGCGCTCGGCTACGAGCCGGTCGGCTTCAGCAAATCCGATGCCGCGGTTGCGGAATGCCGGACCAAACCGGGCCGCTTCGACATGATCATTGTCGGCGATTTCGGATCGGCCGCGCGTGCGCTCGAGATGGCGGCCAGCCTGCATATGGCGGCGCCGCGACTGCCGATCGTGCTGGCGACCCGGGCCGCGATCGAAATCGGCGCCGATACGCTGGTCGGCGCCGGCATTTCCGACGTGGTGCGCTGGCCGATCGTCGCCGAAGAGATCGCGTTTGCGCTGACCTATGGCGCCGCCGTCAAGAAGGCCGATCTGCGGCTGCAGCGGCAGGCGAGACCGGCGCGCATTCCGGTGTGAGGCGCTGTCAATGCCGACAGAGAAGGATGACTTCGGCGCGCTGCATGGCGATGATCTCGCGATGGCATGCACCGGCGTGATCGACCGAGACGAGGTCCGGGGGGCGCGCATCTGCTGCGAGGCAGTCAGGCTCATCGCGTTTCGGTGAGCTATTTGGAGATTGAGCCACGTCGAAGGCATTCGTCACCAGGCCACAGAATCAGTTCATGGCTTGAGCGGCAGACCTCGCAACAAGAAACTGCTGCGCTGGGTCAGCGGCCTCGCTCAAGGGGTTAGGCCGCCTGATATGCAACCAAGCGCCGTCAGCCGCGTTGATCTTGGCGGAAAAGTGCGAATCGGAGGAATGTCATGCAAAACTTCAAAATTCCTGCCGCGCTTCTGGTGATCAGTGCGATGTCGCTCGGCGCACCTGCGGTCGCGGCCCCGGTCACGGCCTTGTCGGCGGCTGCCAAGCCGATGGCGCAGCGGAGTGAGCAGATCCCGGTGCGTTTCGGCGGCTGGCACGGCGGCTGGCATGGTGGAGCGGGTTTTGCTGCCGGCGCCTTGGCCGGCGCCCTGATCGGCGGCGCGATCGCGGCCCCGTATTACGGTGGCGGCTACTATCCGTCCTACGGCTACGGCTATAGCGACCCGGCCTATACCTACGACTCCGGCTGGGCTCCGGAAGCCTATCCCAGCTACGGGACCTATCACTGGAATCCCCACTACCGTTGGGGCGGATGACAGCCGGAGATCTGCGTGACATGTCTTCCAGTACGGCGATGCCGGCTGGTTGCCGCGCAGATCATATTTGGCGTGGATCACTGGAAGAGAAACACCTTCAGCGCGCTGAACAGCGCCTTCGGATCGTACTGCCCCTGATAGACCGGCGGCGGCGCGGGTCCGCGCCCGAGCAGGAGGTGGATGGCTTCCCAGGCCGTGCGGGCGGAGTATTCGATGGTGAACGCCACCTCCCGCGAGACCTCCACATACTGGCCGAGCAGTCCAAGATTGGTCGAACCTGTCGGGACCGGGCGCGGCCTGTCGATGCGCCGGCGCGGCAGCCAGATGTTGTTGACGTAAGGCAGATCGCAGGGGATGCAGATCGACGACGCCATGATCGCGTCGAGCTGCCTGTCGAAGCGCAGATGCCGCAGCACCTCCTGCAGAATTTCCGCACCCGTGCATTCCGCCATCCGTTTCCGCGCGAAGTCGCCGTTGCGTTCCGGATAGAGGCCATAGCCCCACAACACATTGGTGCCGGACGGCTGGCCGATGACTTCGGGCCGGTGCAGGATCGACAGCGACAGCACCCAGCTCGAGTCCTTCAAGGTCACGAGCCCGCCGCTTCCCGGCTCGCTGCTCGTCAGGGCCGAAAGCAGATCAATGAGTTCGGGTCCGCGCGTGGTGACCGTAAAACTCACCCAGCGCGAGTCGGGGATGCGGGCCGCGCCGAAGAACGTATCGGGACTGCCGAACTCCGTGCGCGCATGTGCGAGCCGCTTCCACAGCTCCCACGACCGCCCGCTGGTCTGCGGCCCTGGCGCCTCGGTCATCGACCCGACCGAAAGGTCGGCAGCTTGCGAGCCGGTGGTCACCAGCACGATGTCCTCGGCACCGACCGCAACCGAGCTTGCCGAACCCGCTCGTTGATAATCGAGCCGGTCGACGGTGATGTGTTCGCGCGATGCGACGAAGCCGATATCGCGAACCAGGGCGCCTGTCAGCATCTTCACGCCGCGCTGACGCAGCCAGTCAGCCAGAGGTTCGATGAACGCCTGGTACTGGTTGAGCTGGGTACGCAGGATGTGCGTCATGTCCGACAGGTCGGGGAACAGAGCGATGGTGCGGTTGATATATCGCCTGAACTCCGCCGCGCCGTGCTGCGGCAGAGACCCCATGATGGTCGACCACAATAGCCAGAACTCGGTCGAGAAGAATTTTGGCGAGAAGAATTCCTCGATGCGCCGGCCGTCCAGCATGGCTTCAGGCGTCAGGGAAAGTTTGATGAGGTCGAAGCCGTCGCGCAGGCCGAGGCCAAAATGCGGACCGTGAACGATGTGGCCGTCGCGATCGATGATGTGGGCCCGGTCACGGAACGGGTAGCGCGCATTGAAGGCGAAGAATTCGTCTCGGACGGAGATCGCCGGATCGGCGCGCGAGGGGATCGCCGCGAGCAGGTCGAATGTGCAGCGAAACTCCTTGTCGAACACGGCACCGCACGGCAGGACATAGCCGCTCTCCGCCGTTCCGCCCAGCGAGAACGCGCCGCCGAGTTGCTCATCCGCTTCGTAGATCGTGATGTCCTCGCCGGACACGCCCGCGTTCCGGATCAGGTAAAAGGCGGCCGCGAGGCCACCAAACCCGCCACCGACGATATGCGCCTTCATCGCCCTGCTCCGGTCGGCCGGTGAGGCGGGTTTGGATCCGCGGCGCGACCAAGTGGGATGAGCACCGGCGGTGTCCTCGGTTGAAAAGACGTTGACGGATGCCGCGGTTTCTACCGCAAATTGCGCCCGGGGTCACGGCCATTTTGGCAAGGACCATGACGACGTCCTGCGCATTGCGCTTGGGGAACAGCGGTTCAAGCTGTCGTCCGCGCCAGCGCGACGTCTTGGCGGCTCTCGTGATCGGAACTGCACCGGCGCCCGGGGGTTTTCACCTCGTCGAGGTGAGGACGTTCATGACCTTATTGAATCTCGTCAGCCGGCGGACCACCGAGCTGACCGGTCGCGCGGCGGTTTCGTCCGTTGCTGCCATGATCGGGGCCGCCTTTGCCGGCAGCACGCTCGTCACTCCGCTCTACGTCATCTACAAGGAGCAGTTCGGCTTCTCGCAGATCACGCTGACGCTGGTGTACGGCGCCTACGTGCTCGGAAACCTGGTCGCGCTGCTGTTCCTTGGCCACCTGTCCGATCGACTCGGACGACGCCGCACGACCATTCCGGCCATGGCGATTGCCATTCTGAGTGCGCTCGTCTTCCTGTTCGCCGACGGTGTCGCATGGCTTTACGCCGGCAGGATCCTGAGCGGCATCAGCATCGGCATCGCGACCGGCACGGGGACCGCCTGGCTCGCCGAACTCATCGGCCGCAAGGACAAGACGCTGGCGACGGCGATTGCGACCAGCGTCAACTTCCTTGGCCTCGCGACCAGTGCGCTGATTGCAGGAGTTTTGGCGCAATATGCGCCCTGGCCGCTGCGGCTTCCCTTCATCATCTACATGGTCGCGCTGGTCGTGGTGACGGCCCTGATCTGGCGGACGCAGGAGACGATCGCACATCCGCGCGGCCTGCAGAGGATTCCGTTCCGGCCGAACGTGTCCGTTCCACCGGAGATACGTGCCGAATTCATCGCGCCGGCCGTGACCGGGTTTGGCGCGATGGCGCTGGTCGGCTTCTTTGCCGCCATCGGGCCGACCGTGCTTGCCCAGGACCTGCATGTCGCCAACCACGCGGTTGCGGGCGCGTTGTTCTTCGAACTCGCCATGACAGTGGCCGCGACCATCCTTCTCACGCAGCGCCTGCCGAGCAGGATGGCCATGCTCGTCGGGCTTGGCCTGATGATCCCGAGTGTCGTTCTGGTCGTGTCGGCCCAGGTCCTGGCCTCGATGTGGCTGCTGATCGCGGCGACCGCGTGCTGCGCCGTTGCGGCCGCGCTCGGCTATCGCGGCAGCTTGCAGGTCGTCAACCAGATTGCGCCCGAACAGAAGCGCGCCGCGGTCGTGTCCAGCTATTTCATATGCGGCTTTTCCGGCAACGCGCTGCCGGTGATCGGGGTCGGCGTCATTTCGACGCTGGCGGGCGCCGTCGTCGCCGATGCAGCGTTCGCGGCGCTCATCATTGCGTTCGCGCTGACCGCGCTTGCCATGCGCCTGATCTACAGGAAATGACTTAGGCTCGCGCCTCCGTGCCGCCGTTCAACGGCTTGCCGTGCTTGCCTGGTCGCTGGCGGTCACGCGCCAGACCGTGTTGCCGACATCGTCGGCAATCAGCAGCGCACCGGATTTGTCGATGGCCAATCCGACCGGACGGCCGCGGGCCTGATCGTCGTTGTTCAGAAAACCGGTCACGATATCCTGGGCGATGCCGGACGGCTTTCCGTTGCTGAACGGCACGAACACCACCTTGTAGCCGTTGAGGACCTGACGGTTCCAGCTACCGTGCTCGCCGACGAAGGCGCCGCCGCGATAGGTTTCGGGCAGGCCGGTGCCGTCATAGAACGCAAGTCCGAGCGGCGCGACGTGCGAACTCAACGCATAGTCCGGCACGATCGCCTTGGCGACGAGGTCGGGGCGCTCCGGCTTAACCCTGGGATCGACGTGCTGACCAAAATAGCTGTACGGCCAGCCGTAGAAGCCGCCTTCCTTCACCGAGGTCAGATAATCGGGGACGAGGTCAGGCCCGAGTTCGTCCCGCTCGTTGACGACGGCCCAGAGCGCACCGCTCTGCGGCTCGAAGCTCAGACCATTGGGATTGCGCAGTCCACTGGCAAAGACACGAAAGCGCCCGGTGGCGCGATCGACCTCAAGGATATCGGCGCGGTTCTTCTCGGCCTCGATGCCATTCTCCGTGATGTTGCTGTTGGAGCCCACGCCGACATACAGCAATGAGCCATCCCGGCTCGCAACCAGGCTCTTGGTCCAATGATGGTCGATCGGTCCGCCGGGCAGCGGCGTGAGCGTCGTGCCGGGCGAGGTGATCTTGGTGTCGCCGGGCGTGTAGGGATATCGCACGATGGCATCGGTATTGGCGACGTAGAGGTCGTTGCCGACCAGCGCCACGCCGAACGGCGAGTTCAGATGGTCGAGAAACACGCTGCGTACCTCGGGTACGCCATCGCCGTTGCTGTCACGCAGCAGCGTGATGCGATTGCTCGGGCCGTCGCTGCCGCCGGAGGTCACCCATGATTCGACCCATGCCATGACGATGTCCTTCGGCCGCTTCGGCGACGGTGCCGGCGGCGCTTTCGACTCCACGACAAGGACGTCACCGTTGGGAAGCACGTAAAGCGAGCGCGGATGCTCTAGTCCGGTGGCCAGGGGCTGGATCTTCAAATCGTTCGGAACGCTCGGCTTCTCGTCCTGCTTCCATCCTACGACGCGCGCAAGATGCATCGGCGGCCACAGGAATTGCTGCACGGCCGGCAGCGTCGGATTGGCGCCTATTTCAGTTTTCGGATCGCCGCTCCCATCGTTGCATCCGGCAAGGGCAAGCGCCGCGCCGCAGGTCAGGACGATGTAGACTGTTCTGGCAGGAATTTGTCGCGCCGGCTTCATCGAACCACTCCCACGCCATGGCGATAGACCATCGCCCAGCCCAGCCAGCCAGTGATCGGCAGGATCAACACCGTGACGATCGACAGGATCAGACCGGTCGGCATGACCGAGGTCCAGGCGTCCCTGCTGTGAACGAGCACGTTGAAAAACGCGAGCACGAGGACGACGAGATTGCCGATCATGTGCGGCCAGGCCGGCGACTGGCTGCGGATCAGGCGATTGCCGATGAAATCCGTCAGGCCTGCGATCGCGGCGAGCACACCGAACACGAGCCCCACCAGGAGCAGCCAGGCGGAGATATCGGTCCACATCATCTCCGCAGTGGCCGCATAGGCGATATCGGTTACGAGCGCGCCGATGAAGCACACGATCGGGATTGGCACCAGCATCGGATGGATCGGGTGGCCGGCAATCTGCGCGGTCGAGCGCAAGGCTTCGAAGGGCCCTGTCGGGGGCGGAATCGGTTCGTCCGTCAAGGCCGGCCTCATCGGATTCATCGCGGTCTTCATGGCCCAACGGTCAGCCGTCAGGCGGGTTCCTAGAGCGGTCTCAGAGCCTCCGGTCCGATTCAATCGGACCGGAAAACCCGCTGGACCTATCGGCTCATGCCTTGCGTGCGACGGTCCTGGTCGCGGTTCTTGTCGAGGGCCTCCGCCATGTCGAGATGATGGCGAAGCGTCGGAAGTGTCTTGCCGGCCCAGTCCTTCAGGCTGGCATTCTCTCCCGACTTCGAATAGCGCTCGAACAGCGAGACCGCGTCCTTGTGCGCACTGACCTGCATCGGGTCATAGGTGTCGGCGAAATCGGCCGGCTTGGCGTCGCGCAGCTTGTCCAGTTTCTTCTGTGACGACTCATCGAGGTTTGCCGGAATGTCCGCCTTGACATCGCCCTTGCTCACCAACTCCTTGAGCTCGGACGTGGTCTTGCTGTGATCGGTGATCATCTGCCCGGCGAACTTCTTTTCCTCGGCGTCGCCCTTGTCCTGCGCGATCTTCGCCGCGGCGATTTCAAGCATGTCGCTGGTCGCCGCTTCCTTGACGAAATCCTGCGTGGTCGGGCTGATGCCGAGCGCGGAGTTGACGCCGGTTTTCTCGCCCATCGACTGCGCCAGGACCGCTGGTGCAATCGCGAGCGCCGTGATGGCAATGGTGGTGGTCAGTCTGTTCATGTCAGCCTCCGGGAGGTGTTGTTCCAGTTCAAGACCGGCGCACGAACTTAGTTCCTAGTCGGCGCCTCGCGGCGCCTTGAAGCGCGATCGGAACCGCCGCGGCGCTTGGTTCCGATCTTCTCCGGTGATCGGCGCGTCTTCACTGATGCGTGTCAGAGCGCGGAAACCGGAACAAGCGCCACGCGCTCTGGTTGGGCCCAGAACCCGCATGGCCGTACGCCGTGCGCGAGAGCCGTCATAGAGCCGTCATGGAGGCCGTTCATGACCGACGCCGCCGATCCCCCGACGCCACCCGGATTCAATCGCCGAGCTTTTTTGGCCGCGACGGCCGGAACCGCAGTTATGACGCCGCTCACGGCGCGTGGCGCCGGAGAGTCGCCAAACTCAGGCGCTCTGCAAGATCCTGCGGTGCCGGTCAGCATGGTCTTGCGCGTCAATGGCGAGGACAAGCCGTTGATGATCGATGTCAGGACGACCGTGCTCGATGCGCTGCGCGAACATCTCGGCCTGACCGGAAGCAAGAAGGGCTGCGATCACGGCCAGTGCGGTGCCTGC
>NZ_JAFATE010000262.1 GCF_019244115.1 Bradyrhizobium sp. | reverse complement strand
CCCAGTCCTTCGGCGTAGGAGTCGCCGAGGATGGCGACATAGCCTTTTGGCAGATAGGAGGATTTTGTGGCTTGCGTGAGAACGTCGGCAAGCTCGGGCACGCGCGAGTGGATGTCGATGGGCGCGGCGGGAAGGAATACGCGGAAGACAGCGTATTCCATCGCGACATAGGTTGAGCGCAGCGAGACGAGGACGAGCAGCGTGTTGACGAGCGCAGGACGCGCACGAGCGAGCAGTCTTTTCACGGTGAACGCTTTACGCAAACTCGGCACTACACTCAGCGATTTGTGATGACGCGTTTCTCTGCGAGAGCTGCGGGGAAAGTGAGACTCGGGCGTGGCCGCTTGAAGTCGCTCCGGTCAAACCAGCGGCACGAGCAGGGCGAATGCGGCGCTTGCCAAATAATGGCAAAAGGATTTGCGCCAAAACGCCAAGATGCCGGCGCGATCAACCCGCAGACGCGGTCGGACGATGGCAAGTTTTATCCGTTGGCTGCTGCCTGCCCTTCATGCCAGATGTCATCGCCCGGCTTGACCGGGCGATCCAGTACGCCGCGGCATATCGGCTCAAGCACTGACGTCTCTGGGATACTGGATCACCCGCTTTCGCGGGTGATGACGAACGAGTGGTGTGGCAGCAGTGCGTCTACAGAGCCAGCCCGCCGCCGGCGGCGCAATGGCCGATCAGCCGTTCGACGAAATCGGCGCAGGCGAGCAGTTCAGACATCTCGACATACTCGTCTGGCTTGTGCGCCTGCGCGATCGAGCCTGGTCCGACGACGATGGCGGGGATGTCGGCCATGCTCACGAACAGCCCGGCCTCGGTGCCGAACGACACTTTTGCGTGGCTGTTGCGCCCTGCGAGCTTTTTCCCAAGCGTCACCAGCGCATGACCGGAGGGCATGTCGAGCGCGGGATAGTCGAGGATTTCCTCGAAATCGATGCCGCAAGAGGGATCTGCGGCCTTCATCACAGGTTCGATCTCGGCCCTGGCCCAGGCCACGATCGCGTCCGTGACCTCCTTCGATTCGCTGATGCCGAGGCCGCGGCATTCGAACTCGACGACGCAGCGCTCCGGCACGATGTTGAGCGCGGTGCCGCCATGGACGATGCTGGTCAGCAGCGTCGTGTGCGCGACGTCATAGAGCGCGTCGTGCGCGCCCTCTGTCGCGAGCTCTTTCGCGTGCCGGCGGATCTCGCTGATCAGGTCCGCGGCATATTCCACGGCGTTGACGCCGCTCGGCGCGATCGAGGAATGCGCCGAGAGACCACGAAACGTCGCGCGCACGCCGTGCTTGCCCTTGTGCCCGATCGTGACCTGCATCTCCGTGGGCTCGCCGACGAAGCAGCCGAGGGGCTTGACGTGACCGCGGCTGATCTCGGCGAGCATCGGACGCACGCCGACACAGCCGATTTCCTCGTCATAGGAGATGGCGAGGTGTATGGGCGTTTTTAGCCCCGCGTCGTGCATCTCGGGCACCATGGCGAGGCACACCGCGACAAAGCCCTTCATGTCGGTGGTGCCGCGGCCGTAAAATTTTCCGCCACGCTCGACCAGCTCGAACGGGTTCGTGCTCCAGTCCTGGCTGGCGACCGGCACGACGTCGGTATGTCCCGATAGCACGAAGCCCGGCTTGTCCTTTGGCCCGATGGTGACCCAGAGCGCGGCTTTCTGCCCGGTCTCGTCGACGATCCGCCGGCCGGCGATGCCGAAGGCGGCGAGATAGCGCTCGATCATCGCGATCAAGCCTAAGTTGGAGCGCTCGCTCACGGTGTTGAAGGCGATGAGCTCGGCGAGCAGTTTGCGGATGCGTTCGGCGCGATCGTTGGACATGATGGCGGTTCACGATTTGAGACGAATGTTTGCATGCAAATATCCGCCATGCAAGGAGCTTGCCGCATGGCGGCATCGCACCTCATCTCATGGATCAGTCGAACGCAGAGAACCCCCATCACGGTAACGCGGTTTCTTTCATCTGATGGGTCTCGCTGCTTGATGGTGCCCCGACGAGACTTGCACGACGGGCAGTTTGCGCATGCGCGCCATGCACGGACTGCCCGTCGTGCCATTCTGCCGCGGCGGATCGCTGTTCTGGTATTCAGAAAAGAGCTTGACGCCGACCCAAATCAGAGGCATGATCCGCGCCGTCCCGCCTCGCCTGAGGGGCGTTTCGGCCGATCGTCACGATACGTGGAGCGCGGGATGCGATGGACGCGATGGTGTCGCGGCGCGCCTGTGCGCGCAGACGATCGATGCCAACGCGGATGCAGAAGTCGTGTGGTCCTGACACCCCGACGCTGGTGTCAAGCCTGCGGAGCGATCCGTTGGGTGAGGGGGGCAAGAAAGCCCGGTCCCCCGGGAGAGCGCGAAGGACAGCGTTAAAACCGTCGTGCAGGGAATGCCGGATGATTTGGCTGAACCTTGTATGGGGAGTAAGTTGTCAAGAGGGCGTCGTTTGTTGGCGGCGCTCTTTTGCGCCGAAGTGAGACGCGGTCAAGGCTGGCCGAAGGCCACCGCCGGAGGCGGCGCGTCAGCGGCCTTGAGCGCGACGAGCTCGGCGCGATAATGGCGCGCCTGCAACGCGCGCGGTGGCGATGGCAGGCAAGACGTGATGCGAGGACTGGGCCGTGAATGACAATGCGGAACGACCGCATCACCTTGTATCCGGTCGGGCGCGAGGCCCGGTACCCTGATCTTTCATGCACGGGTGAAGGCAAGGCCCAGTAAAGACGGGACCCCTCTGTGAGAGCGGGAGGTTTATGCCCCCGGTTCAGCACGGTCACGCGTCGGTCCTGGCTCACGTCGGCTGTCATCCCACGCGGCAGCCGTTCACAGCCTCGAACGCAGCACGGCGCCGGTGGGAACAACGCCGGTCTTCAGATAGCGCCATAGCGCCACCATGAGCTTGCGGGCCAGCGCGACAATGGCGATGCGCCGGATGCGTCCCCTGACGTCGCGCACCCGCTCGCGGAACCAGCGCGTCAGTGCGCTGTCGGGCTGATGAACCGTCCATAGCCACGCCAGCTCGACGGCGAGCTGGCGGGCGCGCCGGTTGCCGGCTTTGCTGATGCCCTGCTCACGGCTGCGCTCGCCACTGTCATAGGGTGTGCCGACAAGACCAAAGTAGCTGCCGACCTGACGACGGTTGTCGAAGTCGCGATAGAACACCTCGTTGACCAACGTCTGGCCGCCGACCGGGCCGATGCTCCTGAGATCCATGAGCTGGTTGATCCTGGCTTCCGGCGAGCCAGGCCGAGCGGCACGCAGTTCGGCTTTGCTCTGGGCCTCGAGCTCCCTGAGCTGCCGGGCGACCAGGCACAGTCGCTCGTGCTCGCGCGCGATCTCGTCCTTGAGCCGCTCCGGCAGGGGACGATTGTCACCGGTGCGCAGGCCGGCAAGGCTTTTGAGGAACGCGCGATCGAGCGGGTGGACATTGCGAATGCCCTGGCCGTGCAGCAGGCCCTTGATGCGATTGCTGTGAGCCGTGCATTCCTCGATCAGGCGATCACGTTCACGGGTGCGGCGCTTGCGATCCTCATCTTCAGACGTCGGCACGTGGACGATGCTGCAGACCCGGGGCTCGCCCCGCAAATGGGCGAGGAACGCCCGCATCAGCTTCTCCAGATCGATCCGGTCGGTCTTGGCGCGCCGGGCACGACGGTTCACCTCGATGCTGGAAGGGTCGATCTCGTGATTGATGACACCTTGTCCCGTCAGCCAGCGGTGCAGCCAGTGCCCGTCCAGGCCTGCTTCGTAGCATGACAGGAGGCGCACCGGCCGGCCGCCCGCGGCGGCAGCAGCCTTCTTGTGGATGTCCGCAAGCCGGACGGCCAAGGCGGCCACGTCACCGCCGTCGATCGTATACCGGCTCAGTTTCTGCGAACCCGGAAGCAGCACGCCGAGCTTCCATTTCGCCTTGCTCAGTTCAAACGCAAGGTAAACCGTGGCATGCTCCGCTGCGGCGGGTGTGTCAGTGCGATCGAGCTTGATCATCTTGATCCTCCGAGGCTGGATGGTCAGTAATCCAATCTTGG
>NZ_JAFATE010000116.1 GCF_019244115.1 Bradyrhizobium sp. | reverse complement strand
GCGCCATGCTGCTTGGCGAAGGCGGCCACCTCGCCGAAGAACGCCATGACCGCGCGGCCACCGTCGCGCGGCAGCTTGCGGCCGACCAGATCGAGCGCCTGGATGCCGTTGGCGCCCTCATAGATCATCGCGATGCGCGCGTCGCGGACAAACTGCTCCATGCCGTGCTCGGCGATATAACCATGGCCGCCATAGAGCTGCTGCGCCTGCACCGCATTGGCAAAGCCGGTGTCGGTCAGAAAGCCTTTCAGCACCGGCGTCATCAGCCCCATGTGATCGTCGGCCTCCTGGCGGTCCTTCGGATCGCTGGAGCGATGGGCGACGTCGCTCTTCAGCGCCGTCCACACCACCATGGCGCGCGCCGCTTCGTTGAAGGCCCGGATCGTGAGCAGCGTCCGCCGCACGTCGGGATGCACGATGATCGGATCGGCCGCCTTGTCCGGGGCCTTGGCCCCCGTCAGCGAACGGCCCTGCAACCGCTCGCGCGCGTAAGCCGCCGCGTTCTGATAGGCGACCTCCGACTGCGACAGGCCCTGCACGGCGACGCCGAGCCGGGCCTCGTTCATCATCACGAACATGCCCTGCATGCCCTTGTTCTCTTCGCCGATGAGCCAGCCGGTGGCGCTGTCGTAGTTCATCACGCAGGTGGAATTGCCATGGATGCCCATCTTGTGCTCGATCGAGCCGCAGGTAACGCCGTTGCGCGCCCCCAGCGAACCGTCGGTATTGACCAGCACTTTTGGCACCACGAACAGCGACACGCCCTTGATGCCGGCGGGCGCGCCCTCGATGCGGGCGAGTACGAGATGGATGATGTTGTCGGCAAGATCATGCTCGCCGGCCGAGATGAAGATTTTTGTGCCGGTGATCCGGAAGCTGCCGTCGGCCTGGCGCACCGCCTTGGTGCGGAGCAGGCCGAGATCGGTGCCGCAATGCGGCTCGGTCAGGTTCATGGTGCCGGTCCATTCGCCCGCCACCATTTTCGGCACATAGGTCTTCTTCTGCTCGTCCGAGCCGTGCACCAAAAGCGCCGCGGTGGCACCCATGGTGAGGCCGCCATACATCGAGAACGCCATGTTGGCGGACATCTGGAATTCATTGACGGCCTGGCTCAGCGTGACCGGCAGCCCCTGGCCGCCGTATTCTGATGGTGCCGACAGCCCGAGCCAGCCGCCCTCGGCGACTTGCTTGAACGCCTCCTTGAAGCCCTTCGGCGTGGTCACGCTGCCGTCGTCACGGCGCTTGCAGCCCTCGAGGTCGCCCACCCGGTTCAGCGGCAGTAGCACCTCTTCGGCGAGTTTTGCGGCCTCGCCGATGATCGCCTCGCGGACATCGGCTGAGGCGTCGGAGAAGCCCGGAAGATTGTCGTAGCGATCGATCTGGAACACGTCGTTGAGCAGGAAGCTCACATCTTCCACGGGGGCTTTGTAGATCGGCATGGCATCTCTCCCGGCAGGAGCTTGGACATTGGGACGTCTTAAGCGCGGAGCTTAGCGATTTCAGCAATTCGGGGCAGCAGGCAATGCCCGCGTGACGGCGTCACGGCGATGGCTTCACGAGCTGTTCCCCCATCAGGCGGTGCAGCAGATTGATCGCCTTCAGCGGCCGGACCATGACCTTGAAGCGCGTGATGCGGTCGTCCGCATCGAAACTGATGATGTCGACGCCGTTGATGGTGATCCCGTCGATCTCATTGGTGAATTCCAGGACAGCCCCATTTTCGCTGCGCCACTCGCCGACATAGGCGAAGCTAGGACCGCCCAAAACTTTTTCGGCGCTCGTCAGATATTTGAAGGTTATGTCGCGCCCGCGCTGCGGCGCATGCACGACGGGGCTCTCGAACACCGCGTCGGGATGCAGCAGGTCCCAGAGCGCGGCGCGGTCATGCGACTTGATATAGCCGTACCATTTCTGAAGGCCGGTGCCGGTCACATGACGTCTCCCGCCGGTCCGAGGATCGAGCTTCGAGGTTCCGCACTTCATATGCACATTGACGCATATGCACTTGTGTGCATAAAGTCAAGCCTGACCTGATGACGCAGGATCAAACCAACTGGGAGGGCCGGCCTGTGGCATTGGCTGACGCAATCCTCGCCTGCCTGACCGAGCATCCGATGACGGGCTATGAGCTCGCCAAGACGTTCGAGTCCTCGATCGGCTTTTTCTGGAAGACCGACCATCAGCAGATCTATCGCGAGCTCTCGCGCCTGCGCGACCGCGGCCACATCCAGGGCCGCGAGGTCGTGCAATCCGGCAAGCCGAACAAGCTGGTGTATACGCTGACGGCGGAGGGCCGGGCGGCATTCAGGCACTGGGCGGCGCGGCCTTCGACCCCGCCCTCGATCAAGGACGACCTGTTGGTGCGTCTCTACGCGCTCGACAGCGTCGATATCGCGCCCCTGCGCGCCGATCTCATGGCGCGGCTGGAACATCATCGTGACCGCTATGAGCGCTTCGAGCGCATTTTGAAGAAACGATTTCCGCAAGGCACTGCCTCGCCCGCCGACATGGGCAAGCTGCTCAGCCTGCGCCTCGGGCTGCGCCACGAACGCATGGTGACCGAATGGTGCGAAGAGGCCATCACGGCTCTGTCGGATCTGACGAGCGCAGCGGCTGCAACATCCCGCAGCGCCGATCAGCGCGAGCGGAGGGGTTCGGGCGATTGACGCCCGACATTCGGCAGCCTCTCGTCGAACTCGGTTCACCTCTCGCCGGCCGGAGAGTGTGAGAGAATGCGCGGTAACGGTTTGCATTCAATTGGCGGCCTAGACCCCTGACGCGGCGACAAAACTTTACGGCCCGTCAACGACCTTCCTTAACCCGTTCTTTACCGTAACCGGAAAAAGTCTCCAGCAGAGGCAGACGACCTGCGCCGAATTCGATTGTGTTGGATTCGGGACGCGCGGGGAGGCCGGAGGTGCCAGGTGGGGGCGCCGGAGCGGAACCGGACGAGAGACATGAATTCGCGCGTATCGTGGAGTGTCGATAGCATCGATCCGTCCGTCCGCCAGAGGGCCGAAGCCGCCGCCCGCCGGGCCGGGCTGTCGCTCAATGACTGGCTCGATTCCAGGCTGGGCGATTCCACGCCGCCCAATTTCCGCGAGCGCGACGATCGCGCCAACACGCCGAGCCGGGAAACCCGCGAAGTCGCCGATATCCACCGCCGGCTCGACTCGATCACCCGCCAGATCGAGCGGATTTCGCGCCCACAGTCACCGGGGGACGATGCCGGCGCCGAGCGGGGCGTCGCGCGCCAGCTCAACGATGCCATCTCCCGGCTCGATGCCCGCCTGTCGCAGATCTCCAGTCGCGCCGCCGCGCCGCCCGTCGAGGACAAGGCCCGCGAGCGCGCGCAAGAGCGGGTGCAGGAGAAGGTCCGCGAACGAATACAGCAGACAGCTCGGGAGAAAACTCAACAGAAGGCGCAAGGCGCCGCGCAGGGCAGGATACAGGACAGGCTCCCGGCGAAAGCCGAGGAGAACCAGGACAGATTGGTCGAACGCGCCGCCGCCCAGCTCTATCGCAATGCGCCCCCGCTGAACCCGGTGTCACTGGACGCGGCTGTCGCCGAGATTGCCGCGCGCCAGACCGAACTCGATTCCGGCGACACGCTGCGCTCGGTCCCGCTGCGCGAGAGCGCGCCGCTCCCTTCCCCTCCTCCGATGCGCGAGCCGGCACCTCTCCCTGCGGCACCGCCGGCGATCCCGGCCGGCGCGGATTTCTCGCTGCTGGAGCGCTATCTCGTCAACATCACGAGTCAGATCGAGGCGCTGCAGCGCCCGAACGACGAGATTGAGCGATTGATCGCCGCCTTCCGCGGCGAGCTTGCGGAGATCCGCCAGGCCCTGACGGAGGCGATGCCGCGCCGCGCGATCGAGCAGATCGAGAACGATATCCGCGCGCTCGCTCGCCGCATCGACGAGAACCGGCAAAGCGGCAGCGACACGCAGGCGCTCGCCAGCATCGAGCGGGCGCTCGGCGAGATCCGCGAAGTGTTGCGCTCGCTGACACCGGCGGAGCAGCTCACGGGCTATGACGAGGCGATCCGCAATCTGACGGCCAAGCTCGACCTGATCGTGCGCGAGAGCGACGATCCCGGCACGGTGGAGCAGCTGGAAAGCGCCATCTCGGCGCTGCGCGCCATCGTGGCCAATATCGCCTCCAATGACGCGCTGGCGCGGCTTGCGGACGACGTGCGGCTGTTGTCGACCAAGGTCGACCAGCTGACCCGGCCGAGCGACAACGCGGATTCTTTCGCCATGCTCGAGCAGCGCATCGCCGCGCTGACCTCGGCGCTGGAAAACCGCGAACGCCCGTCGGCGGCGGAAAACTCCGAACAGCTCGAAGGCGCGCTGCGCTCGCTCACCGAGCGCATCGACCGCCTGCAGATCGGCAGCGACAGCGCCTCCGCGCTCGCGCATCTTGAACAACGCGTAACTTACTTGCTCGAACGGCTGGAAAGCTCGAACGATCACCGTTCCGGCAACCTGGTCCGGGTCGAGGACGGCTTGCAGGACGTGCTGCGCCATCTGGAGCGGCAGCAGGAGACTTTTGCCGCGCTGGTGGAGAGCCGGCGCAATGCGCCGCCTCCGCCGCCCGACACCGGCCTGTTCGACCTCGTCAAGCGCGAGTTGTCGGACATTCGCTTCAGCCAAACGGAGACCGACCGCCTCACCCAGGATTCGCTCGAAGCCGTCCACAACACACTCGGGCATGTGGTCGATCGCCT
This sequence comes from Bradyrhizobium sp., assembly GCF_019244115.1. Taxonomy (GTDB): domain Bacteria; phylum Pseudomonadota; class Alphaproteobacteria; order Rhizobiales; family Xanthobacteraceae; genus Bradyrhizobium. The sequence goes on along the minus strand of NZ_JAFATE010000116.1, from coordinate 11,573 downwards.
CGCGATGATCGAGACCGATCTGCGCTCCGCGCGATCAGCGCCGCTGCAGCCGGTCATGAGCCCGGCGCTGGCGCCGTCCGAACCGCCAATGCCTGCGCCAGGTCCGGCCCAGCAGGCAAGGCCCGAACTGCCCAACCCGGCCGCAAGCCAGCCACCTTTCAATCAGGCACCTTTCAGTCAGGCGCCCTTCAACCCGGCGCCGTTCGCCGCCGCGCCAAGAGACTTCCATGCTGCCTCGCCGCCCATTCCGGCGATCTCCGCGATCGCCCCGAAGGCGATCAGCGAGATCCTGGAGCCGCACGCAGCAGCCGCGCGTCCGGCGTTCGCGCCCGACCTGCCGCCGGATCATCCGCTCGAGCCCGGCACGCGGCCGGGCGCACGCCTGTCGACGCCGTCGGAGCGTATCGCGGCGTCCGAAAGCGCCATCAGCGAAATCCCGGCAAGTCCGCGCGAGCCGGTCAGTTCGTCCAGCTTTATCGCGGCCGCTCGCCGTGCCGCCCAGGCGGCCGCGGCGCAGCCGACGAACGACAAGAGCAGCCGCAAGCCGCCCAGCGGCGCGGCCAAGACCGTTGACAAGAGCGGTGACAAGCCGAAGGCGCCGTCGACAACGGCGTCAAAAATCCGCTCGGTCCTGGTCGGCGTGAGCGTCGTCGTGATCGTGCTCGCGGTCTTCAAGACGGCCTTGTCGCTGCTCGACGGCGGCAGCGCGCCGCCGGCGGTCGAACGCGTCAAGGAAAGCGCCAAAGAACCGCCGCCTCAGCCGCCGGCGGACAGCGGCGCCAGGCCGTTCATGCCTGATCCGGCGACGCCCTCGCTGACCTCGCCGACCCCGATCGGGCGCCAGTCATTCAACAATTCTTCGGCGAGCAGCGCCGCTGCAAGCGCCTCGGTCGCAATCCCGCCGTCATCGGCCGCGTCGCCGACGCCCACCGGCAGCGAGGTGACCGGCACCGTTGCGGCGCCGCCAGCGTCGGCCGCCCGTAAGAGTGCGATGATCCAGATTCCGGCGAATGAAAAACTGCCGGACGCGATCAGCGGCCAGGGCCTACGCTCGGCCGCGCTGAAGGGCGATCCGGCCGCGGCCTATGAAATCGGCCTGCGTTTCGCCGAAGGCAAGGGTATCGCGGCCAACCTCGAGGAAGCCGCCAAATGGTATGACCGCGCCGCGCAAGCCGGCGTGATCCCGGCCGTATTCCGGCTCGGCACCTTCTATGAGAAGGGCCTTGGCGTGAAGCGCGATCTCGACCTCGCGCATCGTTATTACCTGCAGGCCGCCGAGCGTGGCAATGCCAAGGCGATGCACAATCTCGCGGTGCTCGAGGCCGATGGTGGCGGCAAGGGCGCCAACTACACCACGGCCTCGGCCTGGTTCCGCAAGGCCGCCGACCGCGGCGTCGCCGACAGCCAGTACAATCTCGGCATCCTCTATGCGCGCGGCATCGGCGTGGAGCAGAACCTCGCGGAATCCTACAAATGGTTCAGCCTCGCGGCCAGCCAGGGCGATGCCGACGCCGGACACAAGCGCGACGATGTCGCAAAACGCCTCGATGCGCAGTCGCTGGCGGCGGCCAAGCTGGCCATCCAGACTTTTACGGCCGAACCGCAGCCCGAGGAGGCAGTGATCGTGCCGGCGCCGGCCGGCGGATGGGATGGTGCGCCGGCCCAAGCCGAACAGGCCAAACCCGCGGCGAAACCCGCCGCGGTCAAGCGCACCGCTCTGGCGCGCTGACGAAGCGGGCATTTCAAAACACACCTGAAGAGTTTGTTATCCGTCAAGACGAACCGCGGCGTATCACTCGCCGACAAAGCTATGGAAAATCGTGCCACAATCTGGCGCAAAGGCTCGGCCATTTTTTAAGGCTGTGAGCGCACCATAGGCAGGCGAGGCGGATGACACTTCGAGATGATCAGAGCGGACACGGTGAGGCGCGGCGGCCGGGACCGTGGGACCGGCCGCCGCCGCTCCAGGCCGCCGACAGGCGGCCACGACCGTCAGAGCTCATGTCAGAACGAAAATGGACCAGCCGGCTCTCGGTGATCGCCTTTGTGCTCATCGTTGGCACCACCTTGATCCAGGCCTTCAAGGATGTGTCGCGGCCGGAAGCCTGGGCTTATTGGAAAGACCTCTATTTCTCCCACAGCCTGACGTCGGCGCTGGCCAGCGAGGCCGACCTCGGCGATCTCGGCCATCGCCGCTCGGCGCTCGTCATCAGCGGCGAGATCGGCGCCGCCTCCGCGAGCTGGTTTCGCGACCGCCTCGACGAAGCCCACCTCGTTCCCGGCGATGTGGTGCTGATGTCCTCACCCGGGGGCGATCTGGCGCAAGCCGTCATCATGGGCGAAGTCATTCGCGCCCACGGCCTCGCCACCGCCGTTGGCGTGATCGACGGCGCCGGCAAGGTCAAACCCTCGCATTGCGCCAGTGCCTGCGTGTTCGCCTTTGCCGGCGGAGCGACCCGCTTTGGCGTGCCGGGCTCGCGGCTGGGCGTGCATCGCTTCGTGTCCAACGCGGCGGACCATGACGCCGTCTCCGACACCCAGCGCACCACGGGCCAGATCCTGGGCTATCTGACAAAAATGGGCGTGTCCTCCTCGTCCTTTGTCGAAGCGATGTCGGCGAGCGGCGACATCCGCTGGCTTGGCACGCAGGACGCGCGCGCCATGAACCTCATCACCGACCCGCTTCGGGCGCAGTAATCGGACTGCATCATGGGCCGCTCTCCCCCCTCGTCCTGACGAGCGCGCTCTTGCGCGCGCCTCGACGGAATGAGGCCCGTCATCATGACCGGCCCTCATGGTTCGAGATGGCGCAAGGGCGCCTCCTCACCATGAGGGTTGCGCAGTTCGGATTAATCTTGATGCTTCACCACACGGCAATTTTGCGCGGCCGATGCTGCGCAAAAAGAGGCGGCGTCGCGGATTGTTTAGTCCCCGCCGCTGCCGATTTCGGCTATGCAGAGGAAAGGTCATCGGTCCGCGCCGGGCGGGCTCTCCGGTGCCTGCCCAAAAAACCACGCCGCGAAGCGCATTGGGCCAGCGGCGCAAGCCGAAATGCGACCGCGCGTGCAGATCTATCTTCCGATCGCCGATCTTCCGGTCAACATCTTCCTCATCCTGGCAATGGGTGCGGCGGTCGGCTTCGTGTCCGGCCTGTTCGGAATCGGCGGCGGCTTTTTGATGACTCCGCTGTTGATCTTTCTCGGCATCGCGCCCGCCGTCGCGGTGGCCTCGGTCGCAAGCCATATCGCCGCCTCGTCGTTCTCCGGCGCGATTTCCTACTGGCGCCGCCGCGCCATCGATCCGGCGCTGGCCGGCGTCCTGTTGTGCGGCGGCATCATTGGTACCGCGCTGGGGGTCTCCACCTTCACGCTGCTCCGCGCGCTCGGCCAGCTCGACCTGATGATCGCGCTGTCCTATGTCGCGCTGCTCACCAGCGTCGGCGGCGTGATGGCCTGGGAAGGCCTGCGCGCGATGCTGCGCACCCGCCGCGGCATCGTGATCCCGGCGCGCCGCTCCGGCAGCCACGGCTGGATACATGGCCTGCCGCTGAAAATGCGCTTCAAGCGCTCAAAAATCTATCTTTCGATCATCCCGGTGGTGCTCGTCGGCATCTTCATTGGCTTCCTCGGCGCTGTGATGGGCATCGGCGGCGGCTTCATTCTGGTCCCGATCATGATCTACGTCTTGCGGGTGCCGACCTCGACCGTGATCGGCACCTCGATGGTGCTCACGCTCGTCACCATGCTGTTTGCGACCATGCTGCACGCGATCACCAATCACCTCGTCGACGCGGTACTGGCGCTGATCCTGATGGTCGGCGGCGTCACTGGCGCACAGTTCGGCGCCCGCGCGGGCCAGAAGATTCGCGGCGAACAGCTCCGCCTGCTGCTCGGGCTCCTGATTCTCGCGGTCGGCATCCGCTTCGCCGTCGAGCTCGTCATCCGCCCGGAGGATATGTTCACCATCCGCGAGACGGGGGTGACCGAATGACCGCGCGCCGACGCGCCATCGCCTTACTCCTCGCGGCACTCGCTGCGCTCGTTGTCGCTGCGCCGGCGGCGGCCGAACGCCTCATCGTCTCGGTGTCGAACCACCGGGTGACGGTTACGCCGAATTATTCCGGCGAGGAGCTGGTGCTGTTCGGCTCGGTCGAGAAGGAGGCCGACACACCGGCCAACCGTCAAAACTACGATCTCGTCGTCACCATCATCGGCCCGCGCGCCGACATGGTGACGCGGCGCAAGGAGCGGCGGTTCGGCATCTGGATCAACGCCGACTACCGCCAGTTCCTGCAGGTGCCATCCTATCTCGCGGTATTCGCCAATCGCCCGCTCGACGACATCGCCAATGCCGAGGTGCAGCGTCGTCAGCAGATCGGCGTCAACAACATGATCCTGACCCAGCGCGTCGGGCCAGACTATGCCGACGTGGTGCCGAACGATCCGTTCCGAAGCGCCTTCGTGCGGCTGCGCTCCGAGCGCGGCCTGTATCGCGAGGATACGTCCGCCGTCACCTTCCTGACGCCGACGTTGTTCCGCACCGGGATTCCGCTTCCCGCAGCGGTGCCGATCGGAACCTATGAGGTCGACATCAAACTGTTTTCGAATGGCGTGTTCGTAGCCAAGACCGAATCGGCGTTCGAGATCGTCAAGGTGGGCTTCGAACAGTTCGTCGCCACCAATGCGCGCCAGAACGGCTTCATCTACGGGCTGATCACGACCGCGATGGCGCTGATGAGCGGTTGGATGGCGTCCATCGTATTTGCGAAGGACTAAGTTCGCGGCCACCGTTCACTCAGCTGTCATCGCCCGGCTCGACCGGGCGATCCAGTACGCCGCGGCCTATCCGTTTAAGCACTGACGCCTCTGGAATACTGGATGCCCCGCCTTTCGCGGGGCATGACAGCCCTGGGTTACTGGTCGATCGCCGTCGCGACGCCCGGCTCCAGCAGCCGCAGCCGCTTGCCGAAACCGAGCGCATCGAACGAGACGCGCAGGTCCTGCGCGCTCTGGCGGAAATGCGCCCAGCCATCCGTATGAAGCGGAATAATGAGCGCCTCGGGAAAGGCGCGCGCGGTCTCGATCGTGTCATTGGTGTCCATGGTGAGATGGAACGGCCCGCGGGTCTGCGCCGCGCCCGCGAAAGGCAGCACGAGGCCGCATTTGAAGCGGCGCGCCACCTCGGCGACGCCGTCGAACCAGACGGTGTCGCCGCTGACATAGACCGGCGGCTGATGGTCTGAGCTGAGCACGAAGCCAATCACATCGCCCGCCAGCGGCTCGATCCCGGCCGGGCCATGCCGCGCCGGCGTCGCCGTGACCTTGATCGAACGACCGTTCTTTCCCTGCAACTCCGTCGTGGCCCAGGGTGCAAATCCCTCCGCGGGCGCGCCGAGCCGCTTGGCACCGGCCTCGGTCGTCAGCACGCGTTTGGCGCGCGCGAGGAAATCCCGGCCCGCATTATCGAGATTGTCCGAATGCTGGTCATGGCTGAGCAGCACGGCATCAACCTCGCCGATCGCATCGACAGTCATCGCGGGACCGTCGAGCTTCTGCAGTTTGACATGCGGCAATTGATAGAAGCCGGGGGCATCGAAAGTCGGATCGGTCAGCAGCCGAAATCCGTCGATCTCGATCAGCGCCGTGGGGCCACCGATCAGCGTGATGGTGATGCTCATAGCTTGCTCCCGTTCGATGCGGAAGGACGCGTCACCAGATAAATGCCGAGCGCCACCGGAACGATCCCTAGCAGATCGCGTAGCGCCACGTGCTCGCCGAGCACGACCCAGGCGAACAGCATGCCGAGCGGCGGCATCAGGAAATGATAGGCGCTCGCGGCCGTCGCACCATAGGTCTTGAGCAGACGAAACCACAGGACGTAGGCGAGAATCGAGCCCCCGAGCACGAGGAACGCAAAGGCGCCAAGCAGCTTTGCATTCGGCACGATGTCGCCAACGTCGGCGAAAACAGCCGCAAACGGCAGCAGTGCAAGTCCCGCGGCCATGTTCTGGACGCCATTGCCGATCCACAGGCTGCCTCGTGGCGCGAGCAGTTTGAACAGGATAGTGCCGAGCACAATGGAGGCGAGCGAGGCCAGCGTGAACAGGATGCCATGAAAACTGTCGGTCCCGACCGCCATGCGGTGCCAGACGATCATGGCGACGCCGACGATGCCAAACAAAAGGCCTGCGACCTTGCGAAACGTCAGCTGCTCGCCAAGGACCAGCGCGGCGAGCACCGCGGTGAACACCGGGTTCGCGGACACGATCAGCGCGCCGAGCCCGGCAGATACGGATTTCAGCCCGGTGTAGCCAAGGCCGAGATAGAGCGCGTTGTTGGCGACGCCGAGAACGGCGAACACGATCACGTCACGCCAGGAAAGCGACCCGGCATCGCGTCGAAATGCCGAGGTCGCCAGAATGATCACGCCGGCGAGCAGGAAGCGCGCCGTCAGCAGGATCAGCGGCGGGCAGTAGGTGACGCCGATCTTGCCGGCGACGAAGGCAAAGCTCCAGAGCACGCAGAACAGCGCGATCGCGAACGGCATGGGGTTGGAGGTGACGCGGGGAACAGCGGCGGCAGGTGCGAGCGACATGGCAGTTTCCGGTGAGAAATCGTCTTGGGTCCTTCTCATGTAGGGCCGCCGCTTGCCATTTGAAAATTAAATCATACAATATCAATCAGTGGAAAATTGAATGGACGCCGGTGCCATGCTTGATCTTGAATTGCTGCGCAGTTTCGTCTCGGTCGTCGAGGCCGGCGGCTTCACCCGCGCCGGCGAGCGCGTGCACCGGACCCAGTCGACCGTCAGCCAGCAGATCAGGCGGCTGGAAGAGGACATCGGCCAGCCGCTGCTCCATCGTAACGGCAAGCAGGTCACGCTGACCGAGGCCGGCGAAAAACTGTTGTCCTATGCGCGGCGGCTGCTGTCGCTCGCCGAGGAGGCGCGCGACGTGCTGGCGCGACCCGCGAGCGAGGGCGCGGTCAAGCTGGGCATCCCAGAGGACTTTGCCGCCTACCGGCTGGCAGAACTGCTCGCGAGCTGCACGCGCGAGCGGCCTGGGTTGCGGCTCGACGTGCGCGCCGACCAGAGTCTCTATCTGAAGCGCGACCTCGCGCGCGGCGAACTCGATCTCGCACTGCTCAAGCGCGACGCCGGCGAGCCAGGCGCGATCGCGGTGTGGCCGGAGCGCGTGCACTGGGTCACCAGCAAGAGCCACCCCGTCGACATCAAGGCCAAGTCGCTGCCGCTGATCGGCTTTCCCGGCGGCTGCCTGTACCGGGCGCGCGCGATCCATGCGCTGGAAAGCGCCGGCCGCGCCTGGCACATGGCCTATACGTCATCGAGCCTCGCCGGTATCCAGGCTGCCGTCGCGGCCGGCATGGGATTGAGCATCCTCTCCGACATGTCGATCCAGGCCGATCACCGCGTGCTCACGGCGAAGGAAGGTTTCAGGCCGATCGACAAGACGGAGATGGCGCTGCTCGCCTCACCGGATGCGAGCCCGGCCACGCTGCGGCTCGCCGACCGCCTCGCCGATTTCTGCAACAGCGTGCAGGCGAAGGCGGCGTAGCAGCCACCCGCTCAGCTGCGTAGGATGGGTTGAGCTCTTGCGAAACCTATCATCGTTTGCGGAAATATGATCGGTATCGCTTTCGCTCCATCCATCCTACCGACGATTAACAGCACCGTGCGGCGGCGATGGCGTGCAGGCGGTTGTCGCCGAGCAGATAGGCCATGAAGCCGACCTGCGGAAAGATCTTTGCAAACGCTAGGTCGCGGATGCTGAGGCCACCGGCATAGGCGCCGAATGCCGGCATGACCGCGCGCTCGCCGTCGGAGGCAAAGCAGCGCCGCTCCATCGCCCGGCCGCGCGTGGCGACGCGCGCCTTGGGATGCAGATGCCCTGCAATCTCGCCGATCACGCCGGTGGGCTCGTGACGAAACACGATCGGCCCGATCGCGACTTCGGTTGCGACCACGCCGCCAAGACTGTCCGGCAGCGCCGGATCATGATTGCCGGAAATCCAGATCCAGTCGCGCCCTTCCTGGAGCGCGGCAATCGCCTCGCGATCGCTGCACGCCAGCCGCTCATGCGCGAGGCGATCATGAAAACTGTCGCCGAGCGCAATCACCATGCCCGGATTGTAGCGCGCAACGACGGCGGCAAGCCGGCCGAGTGTCGCAGCGGTGTCATAGGGTGGCAGCAGCACGCCGCGCGCCGCGAAGCTCGAGCCTTTTTCCAGGTGCAGATCGGACACGACGAGGAGCCCTACCTCCTCCCAGACCAGCGCACCGGAGACGTCGGCAACCAGCGTGACGCCGGCAAGCTCGACGATGGAGTTGCGCGCCCTGGATGATCCCTCATCGGTGATTTGCGCGCGTATCGTCACACCTGATCCCGTCTATCCCGCAGCTTCCCTGACGAGTTCTTCGGCGGCTTCCGCCAACAACTCGTCGGATGCCTCGCCATAAATGGATTCGCGGCCGATTTCCAGCATCACGGGAACAGCGAGCGGCGAAACATGGTCGAGTTCCCGGTGAGTGATTCGTCCCCTGATTCGCGCCAGCATGTCGCCGAGCCGCTTCAGATCGAGCAGGCCCGTCGCCGCATCAGCGCGCGCGGCGCGGAGCAGCACATGATCGGCCTGATGCTTGCGCAGCACATCGTAGACGAGATCGGTCGAGAACAGCACCTGGCGCCGGCTCTTCTCTTCGTCCGTAAAACGACGCGCGATCAAGCCCGAGATCAGCGCACAGTTGCGGAAGGTGCGCTTCATCAGCGCCGATTCGGCAAGCCACGCTTCGAGATCATCGCCGAGCATGTCGGCGTCGAACAGCGCAGCGAGACTGAGCTGGCCGTGCCGGATCATGAACGACATGTCGCCGATCCCCCACACGGCAAGTGCATATTCGTTGGCGACGAAGCCGAGCGGACGGGCGCGGGCCCGCTCCAGCCGGCGCGTCAGGAGCATGCCGAGCGTCTGATGCGCAAGCCGTCCCTCGAAGGGATAGCAGATGAGATAGTTTTTGGTGCCGCGTGGAAACGTCTCGACCAGCAGCTCGCGCACGCCTGGCACGCGCGAGACGTCGCGTTGAAGAGAAAGCCAGTCGCGCACCTGCTCCGGCAGCGCGCCCCAGGCGCGCCCGTCGTCGAGCAGTTTTCGCACGCGTTCGGCGAGATAGGTGGAGAGCGGAAACTTGCCGCCCATATAGGACGGCACTTTTGCATCCTTGTCATTGGCGCGGGAAACGTAGACCTGGTCCTCCACGAGGGCCTCGTAACGAACGACCTCGCCGCCGAACACAAAGGTGTCGCCGACCACGAGGCCTTCGATGAAATATTCCTCGATCTCGCCGAGCATCCGGCCGCCGCGGTTAATCGGTCCCGTGCTGCCAGCTCCTCCGGCGCGCGACCGCACCAGCTTGACCTTCAGCATCGGCTCCTCGACGATGGTGCCGACATTGAGACGATAGCTCTGCCGCACCTTTGGATTGGCGACGCGCCAGCGGCCCTGCTTGTCTTGCTTGATGCGGGCGAAGCGTTCATAGGTCTTCAGCGCATAGCCGCCGGTTGCGACGAACTCGACCACGTCGTCGAAATTTTCGCGCGACAGTGTTGCATAGGGTGCCGCCGTCACGACCTCCGCATACAAGTCGTCGGGGAAAAACGGCTCACCGCAGGCACAGCCCAGCACATGCTGGGCAAGCACGTCGAGAGCACCGGTACGCAAAGGCGGCGTATCCTGCGCATTTTCCGCGATCGCATCGATCGCCACCGAGCATTCCAGCACCTCGAACCGATTGGCCGGGACGAGAACCGCGCGCGAGGCTTCATCGAGGCGGTGGTTGGCACGGCCGATGCGCTGCATCAGGCGCGAGCAGCCCTTTGGCGCACCGATATTGATGACGAGGTCGACGTCGCCCCAGTCGACGCCGAGGTCGAGCGACGAGGTGCAGACGATGCCCTGCAGCCGGCCCGCCGCCATCGCCTCCTCGACCTTGCGGCGCTGCGCGACGTCGAGCGAGCCGTGATGCAGCGCGATCGCGAGCCCATCATCGTTGATGCGCCAGAGATCCTGGAACAGCATCTCGGCCTGGCTTCTGGTGTTGACGAAGACCAGCGTGGTCTTGTTGCGCTTGATCAGCTCATAGACTTCGCCGAGCGCATGGCGCGCCGTGTGCCCCGCCCAGGGCAAGCGTTCGCGCGAGTCCAGCATTTCGACGATGGGCGGCGCGGCGCCGCCCGCGACGACGATGTCGGCGGATAGGGGCTTGCCGCCGGGCTGCGGCACCAGAAAGCGCGCGAGTTCGTCCGGCTCTGCCACTGTCGCCGAAAGCCCGATTGCGCGGATCTCGGGCGCGAGCTTCCAGAGCCGCGCAAGTCCGAGCGACAACAGGTCGCCCCGCTTGGAGGTGACCAGCGCGTGCAGTTCGTCGAGCACGATCCGCTTCAAGGAGGAGAACAGGAACGGCGCATCGTCGGAGGCGAGCAGCAGCGCGAGCTGTTCCGGCGTGGTGAGCAGGATATCCGGCGGATAGCGCCGCTGCCGCTGGCGCCGTGACACCGGCGTGTCGCCGGTGCGGGTCTCGATCCGGATCGGCAGCCCCATCTCGGCGACCGGCATTTCGAGGTTGCGCGCGATGTCGACCGCGAGCGCCTTCAGCGGCGAGATGTACAGCGTGTGCAGGCCGCGGCTGCGCTGGACGCTGCTTCTTCCTTCGCCTCGCCGGGAAGGGGATAACGGCGATTGCGCGTCCGGGTGCCCCCCTCCCCGCCCCTCCCCCACAAGGGGGGAGGGAGAGGAAACAGTGTACGGCGGCAGAGGCCACGACGCGGCGCGCGACCGCGTGTCCCCACTCAGCTCCACCAGGGTCGGCAGAAATCCGGCCAGCGTCTTGCCGGCGCCGGTCGGCGCGATCAGCAGGGCCGAGCGATTGTCGCGCGCCTTCTCGAGTAGCGCGAGCTGATGCGCGCGCGGCGACCAGCCGCGGCCGGCGAACCATTTTTGGAAACGGTCCGGCAGCAGCGCTGGCTCGTCGAACGGCAGCTCGGGCTGGTCCAGCAGCGACACGCAATAGAGCTAAGCTGTCGAAGCCATTTCGTCGAGGGCCTGGGCAAGACCATCGCATATGGCTGAAGGTCCAACGGGTTCGGTTTGATGTGGGTCGTCCGCCGTTCCCGCCCGCTCGTCATGCCCGGCCTTGTGCCGGGCATCCACGTCGTACTTACTTGCTGCTTCAAAGACGTGGATGGCCGGGACAAGCCCGGCCATGACGATGGGGAAACGTCGACGCGCCTTAGCCGTCGGAGATTGCGATGGCCCTGCGGCGAGCGGAGATAGGGGAGACCTCACTCCGTCACGGGCTTGTCCGAAATGTCCCAGTCGCTGCCGTTGAAAATCGAGATGTAGAGCGTCTTCATCGGCGTGTAGTCGTCGGGCGTATAATTGTAGGTGATGCCGTCGAGGAAGAACGGCGAGTGGAAGCCGTTGAGATTAGAGGCCTGCTTCAGCACGTTCTCGCGCGTCAGCTCGTCGCCGCAGCGGCGCAGGATTTCGCCCATCGTCACC
>NZ_JAFATE010000022.1 GCF_019244115.1 Bradyrhizobium sp. | reverse complement strand
CCGAGAATGACGCGGACGCGATCCATCGAGACGCCGAGAACGCTTGCGACGATCTGTGCCGTGACCGCTTCCGAGCCCTGGCCCTGTTCAGTGATGCTGGTCTGACAAATCACCGCGCCCTGCGCATCAAGGCGCACCGCGACGCCATCCTGCGACGAAATCCGGGCTCCCCCGATGCCGTAGAATGCCGCACTCGGGTTTGTGACCTCGATGAAACTGGCAATGCCGATGCCGCGATAGACCTGCGATTTGCGCAATTCGTTCTGTTCGGCCCGCAACCTGTCATAATCCATCATCGCCAGCAGCTTTTGCAGCGAGGCATGATGGGACAATCTCTCGAAGCGCAGCCCGGTCGGCGAGGCGCAGGGATATCCGTCATCCGGAATCAGGTTGCGGCGCCGGATCTCGACGACATCCATACCGATGCGCGCTGCGGCCAGATCCACCAGCCCCTCGGTGACTGAACAGGCGATCGGATGGCCAACAGCCCGATATTGGCACATCACGTTCTTGTTCTGGAAAACGACCCTCGTCCGCGCCCGATAGTCCTTCGAAAGATATGGTCCACCGACAAGGTTGACGACCTGGTTCGCCTCGATCGCACTGGTTCGCGGGTACATCGAATACGGACCGATCCCGGTGAGATCGTCGATCTCGAAGGCTGTGATCGTGCCATCGCGTTTGATGCCGATCCGCCCCTTGCAACGATGATCCCGCGCGTGGATGTCGGTATTGAAGCTTTCGAAGCGGTCTGCCACGAACTTGATCGGTCGCCGCAGCATTTTCGACAGCGCGTAGGTCGCCATCTCGTCGGCATAGACATGGACTTTGATACCGAACGAACCACCGACGTCCTTGCAGATCACGCGCACCTGCGAATCCCGCAGGCCCAAATGCATCGCCGCGATGTTCTGGACCATGTGGGGCGCCTGGGTGCCCTGGTAGATGGTAAGCCTCGCCTCCGCGGCATTCCAATCGGCAACGACCGCGCGCGGTTCCAGCGTGACACCCGTGTGCCGCCCAAAAACGAATTCGGCTTCCACGATCTCGTCGGAATCCAGAAGAGCCCGATCAACGTCTCCGGTATGATGCAAGCGCTCGAATGCCAGATTATCGCCGAGCGAGGGATGGATGAGCGGAGTCTGTGGGTCGAGTGCAGACCGCATATCCGTTACCGGCGCGAGTTCCTCATATTCGACGACGACCGCGTCGACCGCATCTTCGGCCGCGGCGCGGCTCTTCGCGATGATGGCGGCGACCGCTTCGCCCTGCCAGCAGACTCGGTCGACCGCCATCGCGTGCTGCGGCGCCGACTTGAGGCCCTTCAGGTGGGAGAGCACCCCGACCCAGGGTGAGATAACATTCGAAAGCTCCACCCCAGTCACGATGGCGATAATCTCCGGAAACCGCCTGGCTTCGTGCGCTTCGATGCGCGCAATCCGCGCATGCGCATGCGGTGACCGCAAAAACACGACATGAGCCATTCGCGGCAATTCGAGATCGCTGACGTAAAGTCCCCTTCCCTGCATCAGTCGCGCGAGATTAGGTCGCGGCACGGCCTTGCCGATATAGGAGTTCGGCCGATCGAACACCGATAGCGGTTCCGCATCCGTTCGCGTCATCGTCCGCGCTCCCTGCGCGAACGGGCCGTCGCCTCGACGGCATCGACGATCGCCTCGTAGCCCGTGCAACGGCAGTAATTTCCCGAGAGATGCTCGCGTATCCGCTCGCGATCAGGCGCGGGGCACTGCAACAGCAGATCCTGAGCGGTCACCAGCATTCCCGGCGTGCAGTAGCCGCATTGCAGGGCGTTGCGGTCGCGGAACGCAGCCTGAAGATCGGTGATCTCACCAGCATCCGAGAGGCCTTCGATCGTTTCGACAACGGCACCGCCCGCCTGAACTGCCAGTGTCAGACACCCGCGAACGATCTCTCCGTTCAGGCGAACGGTGCAGGCACCACAAACGCCGTGCTCGCATCCGACGTGTGTTCCCGTCAGCTGCAGATGCTCCCGTAGAAGGTCTGCAAGACTAAGTCGCGGTGGCACGAGTGCCTCGATCTGTTCGCCGTTGACAGTCAGGGAGATTGCGCATGGCGCGATCATCTGTGGATCTTTTCCGCGATCGTCAACGAGGCCGGCATGTCGGGGTAACGGGTCAGGACACGCATTCGGAGGCAACCGTCCACCTTTATCTGCTGCGGCGGATTAGAGAGCTCCGGCCGGAAAAGGTCAAGAACGTCAAGCCGGTCTTCGCGCGGGTTTCCCGGGCCGCATCGACTTTTGGGCTTGTCTTGCGATCACGAAGGCCGCACGGTGCGCTATGAAAGACATCGGAGCGCACCGGAATGAATTTGGGCTTCTTCACGATGCCGATCCATCCACTCGAGAAGGATTGGCGGTTGTGTCTCAACGAAGACCGCGAAGCATTTCTGCTGGCCGACGAGTTGGGCTTCACTGAAGCCTATGTCGGCGAGCACGTCACGGACCGCGCCGAAAACATCACCTCCTGCGTCGCGTTCATTGCATGGATCGCCGCAGCGACCCGGCAGATCAGGCTTGGCACCGGCACCATCAACATGCCGAACGCCCATCCCGCCACGGTCGCCGCGAACATCGCCATGTTGGACCACATGCTCGATGGCCGCTTGATTTTCGGGATCAGTCCGGGCGGACTGCTTTCGGACGCCGAACTGTTCGGCAATCTCGATGCCGACCGCAACGCCATGTTTCTCGAAGCAATCAATCAGGTTCTTGCAATCTGGGAGAATGATCCGCCTTACAACCTTCAAGGTAAATATTGGAATGTTTCCACCCAGAGGACCTTGCTAGCGGAAATCGGTCAGGGATTTATTGCAGGCCCGTTGCAACGTCCGCATCCGCCCATCGTCGTCACCGCCGTCGCCCCGTTCTCGAAAGGCGTTACCGAGGCGGCCGCTCGCGGCTGGGAGCCGATTTCGGCCAACTTTTTGATGCCGGCCTGGGTGAAAAGCCACTGGCCTCGCTATGTCGAGGGCTGCGAACGCGCGGGACGTGTCGCAAATCCCGCAAACTGGCGCGTCGCCAAAAGCGTCTTCGTCGCCAAGGATGCCGCGACTGCGAGGGCCTACGCGACCGATCCGAATGGCCCCTACTTTTATTACTATCGCTCCCTGTTCACCAAGTTGAAGAAGAACGGACGCCTCGAGTTGTTCAAGACGCGACGCGATCAACCTGACGAGGACGTCACGCTCGAATCGATCTGCGACAAACTGATCATCTGGGGAACACCGGACAGCGTAACGGACCAACTCCTGGCCTTCCAGGATGAAGTCGGAACATTCGGAACGCTGCTCTATGCCGGTAAGGATTGGAAGGACCGCGAACTCGGGCGACAGTCGATGATCCTGATGGCCGAGCAAGTGATGCCGCGCATCAACGCAGCTTCAAGACAATCCAATGCCGCAGGTTAGCCTGCATCTCACCAGAGGTTTTCCCGTGGCCTTCACTGACCGTATCCCTTACCAAGCTCAGATTGATCGGCCCCGGCTCGTGCTGCCAAACGGCAAGAAGCTTGCCGTCTGGGTCATCCTGAACGTCGAGGAATGGCGGATCGAAAACCCGATGCCGCGAACGGTCCTGAGCCCGCCGATGGGGCAGCCGTTGCTGCCCGATGTGCCCAATTGGTCCTGGCACGAATATGGGATGCGCGCAGGCTTTTGGCGCCAGTTCAAGGCGCTGACCGAGCGCAGCATCCCGGTTACGCTCGCATTGAATGCCAATGTCTGCCATTCCTACCCGCGCGTCGCATCAGCCGCCCTCGACGCAGGGTTTGAGTTCATGGGCCACGGCTTCGTTCAGGGGCCGATGCACAAGCTCGACAATCAGCCCGATGCAATCAAGCGGGCCGTCGAAGCGATCGCAAAGTTCGCAGGCAAGCCACCCCGGTCCTGGGAAAGTCCCGGCCTGACGGAGACTGAAGAAACTCTCGACCTGCTGCGACAGAACGGTATCGAATATGTCGCCGACTGGGTCATCGATGATCTTCCGCAGGACATCGCTACGCCCCACGGCATCATCACGACCATTCCATACTCGGTCGAAACGAACGATATCGTGATCCATGCGCTGCAGCACCTGCCTTCAGACCAATTCCTGAGGCGCTGCACAGATCAGTTCGACCGGCTCTATTTGGAAGGCAAGACAAACGCGCGGATCATGGCGATCTCGATACATCCCTACATCACCGGCGTGCCGCACCGGATCAAATATCTCGAAGCCTTGCTGGACTATGTGGTTGGCCACGACGGTGTCGCTCTCATGACCGCGAGCGAGATCGGCGACTGGTACCGGGCCGCCCTAGGCGATAGCCGGCGCGGGCCTCCTAACCGAGCTTAGGACTTATCCGTGCCATCGCGGCCGTCCGCCGAAACAAAGCGGCCATAGCGGCCGCGCGCAAACAGCAGTGGCTCGCTATGATTGTAGGCATAGGCCTCGACTGCGCCGAGAAAAATCACATGATCGCCGCCATAGTAGCGATTGACAGAACGGCACTGGAAGTTCGCCACGCTCTCCTTCAGGAGCGGCGCGTCGCCGAGCCCCGGGGACCACTCGACGCCAACGAATTTCTCGTCCGAGGATTTCGCAAACTTGTTCGCAAGCGCCTGTTGGGACGCGCCAAGCACATTTACGGCAAAGTGAGTGGCATTCTGAAATGCGTTCAGACTCGACGAATAGCGTACGAGGCTCCAGAGAACAAGCGGCGGGTTCAATGAGACCGACGCAAACGAGTTACAGGTCAAGCCGTAGGGTTTGCCGTCGGATCCGGCGGCTGTGATGATTGTCACGCCGGTCGCGTATGTGCCGAGCGCGTTGCGAAATTCACGCGGGTCGATTGGCGAGCTGTCGCTGGCGAGTTCGTTGGCCAGGTTCGGATGGACCGGGTGCTTTGGCGCGTCATTCATCCGTCGGCCTCAGAGCGTCAAGCTTTCAGACGGGAGACCAAGCGCAACCCGGCCATAGTTGGTGCCGGCAGCGTCGAAGTTGAACGCGAAATGCGAATTGATTGCATGCGCATCGCGAAATTGCCGCTGCAAGACACCCGTCGTGAACAAGGCTCGCGCACCGCTGGCGGAAAAAAGCAGCGATACCGCCTCCGTGCAGAGATTGACCGAAAATGCACCATCGCGGCGCAGTCGGGTCTTTGTTGCCATATCCGGAATTTGACCTCGTTTCGCGTCGGCCATCGCTTCAATGCAGTTCTGTCGCATGATCAGGCGAGCTGCATCGACCTTTGCCGAGGCCTCTGCAATCTTGATCTGCGTCGTCTGCAAATCACCGAGTTTGGTGCGATCATAGGTCGACGCCCGGTGCCGCGCGAGTTCGACATAATCGTGCAGGCAGGCCTGCGCGTTGCCGAGCGCAACGCCGGAAAGCACGTAAGGAAACAGCGAAAAGACCGGCAAAGCGTAGAGCGGATTCGGATTGGCGGCACTCCCGGGCGACGGGCCGCCGGCAAGATCACTCACGGCGACCGTCATGGGCTCGGCGATGAGAGCATCCTTGACTTCGACATCATTCGAGCCGGTCCCGCGCAAGCCCGCGGCATCCCAGGTGTCGAGGATCGCGTAATCGTTCTTGTGAATCAAGAAAATTCGATACTCGATCCCATCAGCCTCATCCTCCGAGGACACGACGCTCGCCAGCATGTTCCATTCACATGACGCGACGCCGGATGAAAACGGCCAACTGCCACGCAGCCGATAGCCACCTTCGACCCTCCTTGCCCGACCTGCCGGAAAGATAAAGGATGAGGCGATCAGGGCGTTGACGTCCTTGTTCCAGACCAGATCCTGCGCGCGCTTGTCGAACATGCCGAGCATCCAGTGATGGCTTGCAAGATTTGCCAAATTCCAGGCAACCGATGCATCGCCGCGCGCGAGCAGGGCCGCGCAATCGACCAGCGCAACATAATCGAGCTCGGCACCTCCCACACGCTTCGGCTGCAGGATCCTGAACAGACCCGCATCATGGAGGTCACGTTCCGTTTCCGGCGGAATCCGCCGCAGCTCTTCGGTGCGGGCGGCTCGCGCGCGAAGCTGCGGTATTAACGCCTCGGCGGCATTTGCCATCTTCGCAGAAGCGGAACTGGCGCCCCCGTTCTCGACACTTTCGCCCGTGCTTGCCTTGCGACCGACACTGGCCATCTCGCGTTCCTCGCTAGCTCTCCAGTCGCGCGGACCTCAGCGTTGGCGTTCGAATATCGGCCATCTCGCCATCCGGTGGGCCTGACGCCCGCTTGACCGGTCGGTGTCACTTCGCGATTGTTGGTCGCTTGAGGCCTAGTTAAGGCGCGGGTGACGTTACCCGTCAATCGAAATCACGCGTGAAGGAACGGACCGGCATGGACAGAACCGTGGGGATTGTCGGGCTCGGCATCATGGGAGGCGCAATCGCCCGCAACCTGGTCGATCGGGGATGGCGAGTGCTCGGCTTCGATGTCGACACCGATCGCCGGAGTGAACTCGGGCGAGAGGGCGTCGCCATTGTCCAAGGCGTCGCCGAGATTGCGAGCGAATCGCCGGTCATTATGACCTCTCTTCCCACACCGGAGGCCGTCGAAAACGTGGCGCACGCGATCGCTTCTTCAGGTCAATCTCGAAGGATCGTCGTCGAGCTCAGCACGCTCAGCCTCGCCGACAAGCTCAATTTCGAAGCCATTTTGGGGAAGGCTGGTCATGTCCCTTTGGATTGCCCGCTGAGCGGAACGGGAGCGCAGGCGAAGCTGCGTGATCTCGTCGTTTATGCCAGCGGTGACAGCGCAGCTATTGCGAAATGTACTGCGCTGTTTGCGGATTTCGCGAAACAGAGTGCCGATCTTGGCAGGTTCGGCAATGGCAGCCGAATGAAGTTCATTGCCAATCATCTGGTCGCAATCAACAACGTCGCGGCAGCCGAGGCAATGGTTCTGGCGGAATGTGCCGGGCTCAATCCAAAAGCGGTCGTCGAATTGATCGGGCCTGGTGCAGGCGGGTCCCGTATGTTCCAATTGCGAGCCCCTATGATGGTCGATCGCGTCTATCAGCCCGCGACCATGCGAGTTTCAACCTGGAAGAAAGATATGGCCATCATCGCCGATTTCGCCGACGGCGTGGGCTGCGCAACCCCCCTGTTTACGTTGACTCAAGGGATCTATTCCCAAGCGCTGGCGATGGGACTGGGTGACCAGGACACGGCATCTGTCTTCGAGGTGCTGAGGAAGACCCTGCCATCCGAGCCAGAATCGGAACGAAGCTAGTGTCCCGAAACCGAGACTCGCCGCGTCCAACCAGTCTCGCGCTGGAGGTCGGCGCGCCCATCTCGGATTGACGCGGACTACGCGGGAGTTGGATTATGTGATTGATACGCTGAAATTGAAGGGCGTCGAAATCCTCACCACCGTCGACGGTCAGGAGCTGTCCGATCCCAAGTTCCGTACCTTCTTTGCAAGGGCGGAGCAGCTCGGCGCATTCATCATGATGCACCCGAACGGCTTCACCCACGGCGAGCGCCTGACACATTTCTAACTTCAACAACGTTCTTGGAAATCCATTTGACACGACCCTTGCCCTGCACAACCTCATCTTCTCCGCCACATTGGCGCGCTTTCCGGAACTGAAGCTGATGGCCGTGCACGGCGGTGGCTACCTGGCAAGCTATTCAGGCCGGATCGATCACGCCTGGGGTGCACGGCAGGATTCCCGTGCCGATCTTCCGCTGCCTCCGACAACCTATCTCCGGCAGGTCTATCTTGATACGGTCGTCTGCACCTACCATCAGCTCGCTTACCTGATCGAGGTATTCGGCCCCGATCGTATCGTGATGGGCACCGACTATCCTTTCGACATGGCTGAGTGCAATCCGATCGGCCATGTGGCCGGTGTGAAAGGGATGAACGAACGCATCCTGGCCCAGATCGCGGGCGGTAACGCCGCACGCGTGCTCGGGCTCGCTCCGTAGCTCTGCTCCCAAACCGACTTATCCCGGCTTCGCCTTGTATCCGGGCTGCTCGTGCGGATGGGAAGTAGCAAAGGCCGGAAGCGCGAAGCAGCGCTCGGCGAGTTGTCCGACGTACGGAAACTCCGCCAGGTCAATCTTGAAAAACTGCGCAGCGATGATTTGGCCCGCGATGCAGATATCGGCGACGCACGGCTCTTCGCCCAAGGCAAAAGGCGCAGGCGAACGGCGCGTCAGAAGCCGTTCGTAAGTCGCAAGCCCTTCCAAGGTCCAGTGCATTCTCCAGCTTTCGATGGCTTGAGCGTCGGCACCAAACGCCTTGGCCAGATGATTGCAGACACGCGGTGTGATCAAGGGATGGGCATCTGCTACCGCCACGAGCGCCAGCGAACGGGCGTACGCCCTTTCCCTTGCGTCCCGCGGAATGAGCTGTGGGGCCGGTTGGATATCATCGAGATATTCCATGATCGCCAATGACTGAAAGATCGAGCGGTCCTCATGAACCAGGGTAGGCACGACCCGTTCGGCGTTGACCTCCGCATATCCGTGCTCGAATTGTTCGCCGCGGAGAATGTCAATTGGTATCTCAACGAAATGTATGCCCTTGATCTTGAGCGCGACGCGGACCCGGAATGATGCGAGCGAGCGCCAGAATCCATAAACTCTCATACTCATCGGATTGTCCATTCGGATGGAGAATTTCTCACCCTACCATGTGGGGGCGCCGCCACCGCAACAGATATGCCTGCAATCGCCAAATTCCCGCCGAGAGGATAACGCCGATCGGCATCAACACGATGACGGCCACCATCATCCCTAACGTTTCGCGCCACGCTTCCGATCCGATGACCAGGCGGCCAATGCCGCGTTCGGCGCCAATAAACTCGCCGACAATACGCCGATCCGTGCCATTCCGATGCTTCGAGCAGCCGCGCTGCGTCGATGAAACCTTCGTCGATCGAGTGAGCCCGTTGAGCGCTCGCCATAGGGCCGTGACGAAGGCCTGCGTCAGCTCCTTGCCGGAAGCGGCCCATCGCAATTCCTGGGCCTGCTTCAGCCGCGACTCCAATCTTTACCGAGAGCGCCAGTCGCAGCGAGGGCGGCAATGCGATTGTCATCGTAGCCGAGATGCCGACATAGGACATCCTTGGTATGCTCGCCGAGAAGCGGAGCGGCGATGGGATCGACGGCAGGCGTCAGGCTCATGCCAAGCGGCGTCTCTATGTTGGGGACGAATCCCGCCAAAGCATGCGGGATACGGCTCAAGCGATGACGCTCGCGCGCTTCAGGCGCGTTGAATCCCTGCTCCACCGTGCGAAGATAGCCAACGGGTATGTTCGCCGCCTTCATCTTTGCCATCCAATTCTCAAGCCTGTCTCTCGAGAAAGCTTCAGCGATGATTGCGCGAAGCTGCTCCTTGTTGGCAGAACGCTCTCTTCGCGTCGCGAACCGCCGATCAGTGGTCAGGTCTGGCCGATTAAGGACCTCCGTCACCAATCGACGATAAAGCCGGTCGTTCGCGCATGCGATATAGAACGGCCCGTCGGAGGCTTCGTAAACGCCTACGCTCGGCGAGCCATTCGGCGAATTTCCGAATCGGCCGGGGTTGCTGCCGTTGATAAGATAAGCCATGCCATAGAAACCTGTCATGGCCATCGCAATATCGAAAAGTGCGACCTCGACATGTTGCCCATGACCGATGCGTTCGCGAGCCAGTAACGCAAACAGGATCGCGTTACAGGCTGACATCCCTGTGGCCATGTCGACAATCGGCGGCCCGGTCCGAACGGGTGGTCCGTCCGGAAAGCCATTCAGCGACATGAAGCCGCTCTCCGCCTGTGTGATAGGATCGAAGCCTGGTCGCAAGGCGAACGGTCCCTTGCGTCCGTAGGCCGATATCGAGCAATAGACCAACCGAGGATTGCTTGGCGCCACAGAGTTGTAGTCCAATCCGAATTTCTCCATCACCCCGGCTGAGAAATTTTCCACCACGACGTCGGCGCCCTGAATGAGCTCCCGGGCGACGTCACGGGCCTGCGGCACGGTGAGATCGAGAGTGATGCCGAGCTTATTCCGATTCAAACTCAGATAGGCAGCGCTTTCACCGCCGATTTCTGCGTGCTCGTAGGCGCGGGTATCGTCTCCTCCTTCCGGATTTTCGATCTTGATGACTTCCGCACCAAAATCGGCGAGTGACTGCGTGCACGCCGGCCCTGCGACAACTCGCGTAAAGTCCACGACCAACAGATTCTCGAGCGCGGTCGGCGCATCTTTCGATCGCGGCATCCGCTCCGGCAGCGGCGGCATTGCGGCCATGGCTGTAGGTTTCCTTCCGTTTGTCCGGGACGCTCTACGCGATCCTTTGTCCCCGAATGGCCGGCTGCTGCAGAAGCTGCCGTCCGAACGGTATTCCTTATACTGGCGAAGACAACAAAAAAAAGCCCGGTGGCCAGATGGCCACCGGGCGACTTTCTCTCCATCGATGCCGTCCGGCGCTCATGAAAGAGGCGTCCGTGTCCTTCTAATTCGGCGCCCAAAAGCCAGAGACTTGGTGGGCTTTCGCCAATAGAGCGTATTGGACCATCCCCAAGGCTGTCCCGGCTGGTAGAGGCGATATCCCGCTCGGATGAAGTTGTTTGCAGAAAAGAGATTGTTCGTCGTATCGGACACAACACAACGCCATCCGTTCTGGCGCGCGCGAAGCTCCATCGCGCGCATCATCCGCAACTGGAGGGCGTGGCCATAATGTGCTCGCAGCACTCCGACCCCGCAGAAATATCCGGCGTTTGCAACATAGCTTGAGGGCACGACGCCGGCAAAACCCACTGGAAGCCGCTCTTGATATGCCAGCCACCAATGTCCCACACCGAATTCCGGAACGGGCGCGGAGTCCAGAAACGTGAGCCGGTGGAGTCCCCTCAGAGTATCGGAGATCTCGTCGTCTGAGCCATCGACTTCCCGTATCCGATACATTTTTCGCAACCCCTTTTAGCCGGTTCTGCCCCTCCGGACGCCAGAAGAGCAACGCCGACACAAAGAGCCGGCACAACACCAGACGCCCGCGGGATGTCATCTGCGAAAATGACCGGGTGCCCCTGGCGGAGACATCTGTCTCAACTACGACGTTGGGATAAAGTGCTCAGAAACTGAAAACCGACACAATGACCGGGGTCGGGTGTCTCAATTTCTCGGGTGCTGCGAAAAGGCCGCCCAATCATGCTATAGACGCCTTCAGCCGCCGTGACTACGCACAGCGAAAATTTTTTCTATTGATCTGGCCGTGATCAGCGCCGATCGTTCGTCCAGGTGCACGCCGTCAGCCCAACGCAGATCACTTCTTGCGACGTCGACGGGCAACCACCGGCTGGATTCCGGAAATGCGGCGTGGACGATCTCACGCGTTATCGTCGCTGCCCGGGTTTTCTCGACCTGATCGATATAGGGCAATTCAAACAGGAATACCTTGGCGCCCCTCTCCTCAAGCTCCGGAATCAATCCTCGCACGATTTCGACGCTCATTCGGACGGCGGGCGACGGATCCAGAGCGTCAAGCTGCGAAACCGCGCGTTCCATATAGGTGCGATTGTCGAAATCGCTGGGCGCCTGCATGATGAGCCGGTTTAGTGCGTCGGCCATCTTCGAATGGCTGGCTGGTTTATGCATCCAGTTTTCGTAGCTGGCCACCCCGAATCTCAGGGGACGCAAAAACAATGACTCAACCTGCTGCTTCCTGGTGTATTTCTCGACCAAGACGTCGTCCGCTGGTCGGGAGAGGACGTTGGTTTCAACCAAAATGATTTTGGGAAGCTGCGATTGATGCGCAACGATTTCCAGTCCGGTGAGAGGCGAGCCACCGGCTAACGCCAAATTTCGTAGTCGGGGAGTCTCAAAATACTCCTCGCTGAGACGAAAGGTCAGCGAACTCCCGACCAATACCACGTCAGGAATGGGCTCCCTGAGATATCTATTCAGAGCCAGCAGCGCACTGTCGCGAGTTGTGGTGGCCGGTAGCTCCAGACCGCCACCCAGCCGCAGCGCCGCAATGGCACAGACCAGCAGCGCTAGCAGCGCGGCCGACGCGCATCTGACCAACCAACGGAGGTCACCGCTGTGCCCCATGTGCTCAGAACTGGAAATAGATGAACGATACATCCGGACCGGCCTCCAGATAGGCAAGCGCCGCCATCACTCCATACAGATAGGGCTCCCAACGGGACAACCGCGACTGCAGCACGGAACCAAATCCGAGATGCTGTATCATGACGGGCAGCGCATAGAGCAGGGCCAGATCGTGAAACAGCTTGGGAGGATTGGGATTTGTACCCGGCTTGAACATGCCGGCGAGATAGCTGAGAGCATGATCGAAGCTCGGCAACTTGAAGAAAATCCAGAGCACGCTAACGCAAAGGAATACAAAGGTCATGCGGACAAACCGCAATGGTGCCGAGTCAAAAGCTGGAAGACTCCTCAAGAAAGGCCTCTCCAGGACCAGCAGTAATCCGTGAAATAGGCCCCATACCAAATAGCTTATCGCTGCACCGTGCCACAAGCCGCCGAGCCCCATCACGATCATCAAATTCAGGTTGGTCCTTGCAGCGCCGCAGCGATTGCCTCCGAGCGGAATGTAGAGATAGGTCCGCAACCAGCTCGACAACGAGATGTGCCAACGCGTCCAGAACTCGGAGAACGCGCTTGAAATATACGGAAGATCGAAGTTGATCGGAAGACGAAAACCGAAAAGCAAGGCGATTCCTATTGCAATCGCCGTATATCCGAAGAAGTCGGCATAAATCTGGTAACTATACAGGAAGACGAGCAACCATCGATCCTCGGTTCGTAATGTCTCATACAGAGGGAAGTCCATATAGGACGTCATCTCGTTCAGATTGTTTGCGACGAAGAGCTTGAAAAAATAACCCGCCACGATCCACTTTGCGGCCTCCACGAACGGCACATCCGCAACATACTTCGGCTTGATCTGCGGAAAGAACATCTCGGCCCGCGTTATGGGGCCTGAAACGAGCTGTGGAAAGAATACGATGTAGAGGAAGACATCCGTCAATGATGGCCGTCTCGCCTCCTCCCGCGTTAAGTCGACCAGAAGGCTGACATTGTGAAAGACAAAGAATGAGATGCCGATTGGCAAGGGAAGTTTGAGGAGGAGGTCGATCGGCGTGACGCCCGTCAAGTCTTGCGGATCGGCTCCGATAAACAGGAATTTGTATTTGAAGAATGCCAGGAGCAGGAGGTTGAAAACGACACCTGATGGCAGCCAGATCGCGCGGTTGCGCAAAGCCAGTATAAGAAACACAAAGGTTCCGCACACCGCGACGGCGAGCAGCGGCAAGAGTCCGGGTTGGCCGTAGCCATAGAAGAACAGGCTCGAAAACACGAGCAGCTGAATCTGAAACCGTCTGAGCGGCGGTGAATAGTACACCCCGAATACCACCGCGACGAAAATCGCGAACTGCCACGACGTAAAGCTCATGCGTCCCGGTTGGTGTTTATGGGAACTCTGACATTGCGAGCGAGTTCGGCATAGTCCCCATGCCTGAGCTTCGCAAGTCCCTTCAACGCCCGGGCTAACCGGGCAGATCGGCCGCCTGATCACTTGCCAAGCGTAAGCTTGATACCCAGCCAGAGAGCTCCGAGAATACCAGCCACGATGATCGTAATCACCGCCTTGAAAGTATAGCTTTGGGCTTGCTCCACGCTTTTGCGCCAGCGCCGCAGGTGCTGAAAATCGGCGCGCAGCTCTCTTCGATCCTCTTCCTCCATCCCAAACGACGTCAGAATTGTCGCGATCGCCCTGAGCACGATCGCTTCAATGTCGTCGCGATGCAGTCGCTGCTGTTCGGCCAATGTCTCGGCAACGATGGTCCTGATGTCTTCATCGCGCAGCATGATTACCGCCTGATGATCTTTGCCACATTTTCGAAACCCCGTTTGGCAAAATGAAAGGACACGATGAGATTCGCGGTCGTGGACGCGAAGCCTGCAAGCGGATCGGTCGTGCCGAGCCCGAACATCTTGTCCCAAACGAGGAGTTTTCCGAAGTACAGCGCGACGAAATACGCCATCAACTTGTCGGGCTCGTACCAATGTCCGATCTCTGCGATCCGATATTGCGTAACGGCCTGTGTTTCCGCTGTTTGCGCCGCAATCTCGCCGGCGGCCAGATCGGCAGCTATCTTGCTTTCAACATTTCCGGCTTTGAGTTTGGCCTGGTACGGTGACTGTGAACCGGCATTTCGTTGGGCGAGAGCAAATGCGCACCTTCGCCGCCCGCTCCGCCAAGGGAGCCTCGAACCGCTACAAGCGAGCAATTTCCGCTAGACAGACGCGCGGCATCGGAACCGCCCATGTTATCAATCGCTGCGCGAACCCGACCGCGAACATCCGGCAGGTTGAAGGTCGTCGACCCATCGCCAACACCGTATGTGGTGCCGACCATCGAAAACAGCGCGGCATAG
>NZ_JAFATE010000847.1 GCF_019244115.1 Bradyrhizobium sp. | reverse complement strand
TGTGTGTTGCGGCTTGATGACGGCTTCGGGCACTGCAAGGTGGCGGTAGAGGTCGAGAACGTCTGTGTCGGGAGCGCCAGCCTTTCGTATCCGCAGGATCGAACCATCGCTGGTAGGCAGGACGATGGTACAGACCTGATGGGTCTTGAGCGTGTCGCGCAGGGTCGGCCACGAGGTGTGAATGCCCTGATCGAGAAGAGTTTTCTCGATCGCGATAAGAAGATGGTAAGCCAAGACGCAAACGAAGATGTGAGCCTCGACGCGTTGTTCGAGGTGATGAAAGATCGGCCGCTCGGCGAGCGGCGATTTCATGTCCCGGAAGGCGGTCTCGGCGCGGGTGAGCAGGACGTAGATGCGCCAGAGTTCATCGCCTGAGAGGTCTTTGCGGTTGGTTTTGAGCAGGTAACAACCGTCGAGCCGCTGCGCCTTGGCGTGTTTGTCGGGATCGAGAGTCGCGCTAAGGCTTGCCGTCTGCGGATCATGGGCGAGATTGTAGTAACGGGCGACGCGGGGGTAGCGCTCCTTCAAGCGTCCGATGGCTTGGTTGATCTTGTCGGGCTTGACGAGTTTTTTATCGGCGATGCGGCGGGAGAGTTTGTCGATGTCGGCGAGTAGACGCTGTTCGTGCTTCTCGCGGATCGCGCGATCCTTGGCGATGCGTTGCTCGCTGCGGCAAAGCACGTAGGTCTGCTCGTCGGCGACGCGGGTCTTGACCTCGATTGAAGTCTTCTTCTGCGCCGGATTGAGCGGCGAAGGGGCCCGCAGAACTGGCGCGAAGCCGTCGGTCTCCTCGAAATCGGAGAGCCATCGGTTGCGCTCGGGCTGCCGGCTGGCGACCACGTAGTTGAGCTTGCGGCGCTTGAGTTCGGCGATGTTCTCGTCGAACGCCATTCCGCGATCGAGCACCACGGTGGCTCCTTCGTTGAGGCCGATGCGCTTGGCCAGTCGATCGAGCATGGTCGAAAGCGTGCTGCGATCCTGGGTGTTGCCGGCAAAAACCTCGTGCGTGATGGGAAAGCCGTCGCGGTTGACCACCAGGCCGACCACCACCTGCTTGCAGTCGGGCCGGTGATCGCGCGAATAGCCGCGCTTGGCCTTGCCATTGCGTTTTGCCAGTCCCTCGAAATAGGTCGAGGTTAGATCGTACAGATAGATCGTGGCATCGAGGTTGAACAAACTGCGCTCGCGCGCCACGAGTGCCGCCTCGATCGCGGCGCGCAGCGGATACAGTTTATCGAGCACCTCGTAGAGCGGGTCTTCGGCAAGTCGATCGAAGTCGACGCCGAGAATATCGCCGAGCGCAGTGCGCCGGATCCAATCCGGCATGGCGTGCTCCGAACAGGGCGCAATCAGGCGGTTGAGCGTCATCGCACAGCTAAGCCGGCGCACCGTTTCCGACAGCCCGCATCCGGTCAGAATGCGGTCGAGCTCAAGCCGTCGCCAGAATTGATAGCCGACATGGACCGGCCCGGCCTCGCGATGACGCTCGGTGGAGACGCGGCTCGGATCGATGTTGATCAGTTCGGCGTGTGGTGACGCAGTTCGCGCCGCCGCGCTATCCGCTTCGGCTTCACGCCGCTCTCTGACCCGGCGGACGATGTTGGCCACCTCGCCATTGTCCGGATCGAGCAAATCGGCTTGGCCGACAAGCGCGTCCTCGATCTTGCGCGCGAGCTTGAGCCAGTCCGCCGCCGGCCGCGGGCTCAGATCGCCGAGCGAGCAAATTGCCCGCTGACGCGGCCCTTTCGCGGTGTGGACCGATTCCACCAGCACGTAATTGGTGTAGGTCGCGCCTTTGTAGGAGCGAATCGATTTGCGAATGTACATGCCACTACGAATCACAAAATGGCGGATGTACAAGTAAAAATCACGTAACTTTTAGTCACTATTTTGGCGAACGGCGCACTTTGTCGGATCCCAGTCCAGCAATTCCAATGAGTTACCTCGCGCTGGTCGGCGCGCCAGCTGAAAAATCGCGGTCGCAAGCTGGAAGTTGGGCTAACCTTCGGACCGTGGGCATTTGGCCGCCCATTGATGGC
>NZ_JAFATE010000843.1 GCF_019244115.1 Bradyrhizobium sp. | reverse complement strand
TCAAGCCTCGAGCCTAGGCTGCGGACGCGAGGGTTCCCGCAGCGGCGAGTCCCCGCTCGAGGTCCGCGATGATATCATCAATGTGCTCGATGCCGACTGACAGACGGACATAACCATCGGAGACGCCGGTCGCCAGCTGGTCCTCGGCGGAAAGCTGGGAGTGCGTTGTCGTTGCTGGATGGATCGCCAGGCTACGGGCGTCACCGATGTTGGCGACATGGTAGAACAGTTGCAACGCGTCGATCAGTCTGCGTCCCGCCTCGCGGCCACCGGCCAGCTCGAAACCAACGAGCCCGCCAAACCTGCCCTTGAGATACTTGTCCGCCCGCGCCCGGCCGGCGCCACTCTGCTTGGATGGGTGGATCACCCGCACGACCTCGGGCCGCTTGGCCAGAAAATCGGCAACCGCCTGCGCATTCTGAACATGGCGCTCGATGCGGAGTGGCAGCGTCTCCAGCCCTTGAATGATCTGGAAGGCATTGAACGGCGACAGCGCCGAGCCGATATCGCGGAGCAGCGTCGTGCGCGCCTTGATGATATAGGCGATGGGCCCGAGCGGCTTGACGGCTTCGACCCAAACCGCGCCATGATAGCTGGGGTCGGGGGTGTTCAAGGCGGGCTGGCGTTGCGGGAACGCACCCCAGTCGAAATTGCCTCCATCAATGATGGCCCCGCCGATCGATGTGCCGTGTCCGCCAAGATATTTGGTTGTGGAGTAGACTACGACCGCCGCGCCGTGATCAAACGGGCGTGCGAGCAGCGGAGCCGCAGTGTTGTCAACGATCAGGGGAATGCCGAGCTTTCGTCCGATGTCGGCGACTTCGCCGATCGGGAACACGGCGAGCTTGGGGTTCGGAAGCGTTTCTGCGTAATAAGCCCGCGTCCGGTCGTCGGTGGCTTTCAGGAAATTTTGTGGATCAGAGGGATCGACGAAGCGGACTTCGATGCCTTGATCCTTCAGCGTGTTGGCGAACAGATTCCATGTGCCACCATAAAGATCCGTCGAGCTGACGATATTGTCTCCGACGCGGGCGAGGTTTTGAATTGCGAAGGCAGAGGCTGCCTGGCCGGATGACACCGCGAGCGCGCCGACCCCGCCCTCGAGGGCGGCGAGCCGCTGTTCAAGGACATCGGTCGTTGGATTGCCGATGCGCGTGTAGATGTTGCCCAGCTCCTTCAAGGCGAACAGGTTCGCGGCGTGCTCGGTGTCGCGGAATTGGTAGGACGTGGTTTGATAGATCGGCACCGCAACGGCACCAGTCGACGGGTCGGCGCGCCAGCCGGCATGCAGGGCAAGTGTTTCGGGATGTAATTTCTTGGCGGTCATTATCGCGTGTCCTTCGGGCATTGTGACCAAAACATCTCGGCAAAGCGCGCGTGCAGTTGAGGATATCGTCGCACACGGCGCCGTGGTCGGTTTGCGTGGGAGCATCTCGCACCGCCCCTGACTGCTGAGTCAATCAGACCTGGAAAATAACAATCTCATTCTCTTCGACTCGTGCGCCGGAACTCCGCCATTCCGCGATCAGACAAGCTAGTGAATGAGACGTCTCCTGCTGCGATCGCGATGATATCGACGCTATGATGCGTCGTTGATTGCAGTGACCGATCGATGCCACGTGATCTCGCGTAAAGCGGAACATCGCACATCAACTGAAGCTACGAAGGCCAGCGTGTCGTTTGCGATTTCGCCCTCTCGCAGCAGCACGTCCTTCGAGAGGCTGCCTCAAGAGGACATCGTTCTCGGAGAATGCCGATCTTTGGTAGCTTCAGGCGCTTTTCATGGAATATCATTCCAAATAGAGTGCCGCCTGTCGTCAATGACAGGGAAAGATTCTATTTATGTCCGATGCAGCCGTTTTGTCGCCCGATACGCGACGCCGTATTGATGCGATCGATCGCAAGATTTTGGGCGTTTTGCAGGAGGATGCATCGCTCTCCGTGGTTGAGATTGGAGAACGTGTTGGTCTGTCAGCGACTCCTTGCTGGAAACGCATTCAAAAATTGGAAGCCGAGGGGATCATCACGGGAAAAGTCGTGCTGGTCGATCAAAACAGGATCGGCCTTGGTCTGTCGGTGTTCGTTTCCGTTGAAAGCAGTGATCATTCGGACGAGTGGCTGAAGAAGTTCGCTACCGCGGTCAGCGCGATGCCGGAAGTCATGGAGTTCTACCGCATGGCCGGTGACGTGGACTACATGCTACGCGTCGTCGTCGCTGACATGCCCAGCTACGACATCTTCTACAAGAAATTGATCGGGGCTGTGGCCTTGAAGAACGTCACGTCCCGCTTCGCGATGGAAAAAATCAAATCCGTGACGGCGCTGCCTGTTCCAGCTGCTGCATAGACTGGTGCTGCGAGTGGTATCGGAGTTTTGCGAGCCGACGACGGGCCGGTTCGACGTGCTCTCGCAATCCAGCGCCAAGAAATTGCCTGCCTTCATCATGGCAGGTGGGATCTGTTTGCGTCTTGTCCATACTGGGCGGGCACCGAAGGTCTTGGTGCAGCGGCGAAATTGGAGCGACCTGGAGCGCTCAACGGCCACTGCGTTCTGAGGTTGAGCAACTGTGCGCGAGTGTCGCCTGTCGTCACGCATGTGATGTCGGTGCTTCGGAAACTTCCAAGCTGAACACAACTACGTTAGGTTCGCCCTCAGATTTGCGGCGGCGCCGCTTGGATTGGTGATGACTCGGAGCCATTTCCAATCGGCATATTTATCGCCAGTCTGGCGCAGATGCGTATAGCGCTTGAGACTTGACCAAGAGCGATGGCCAGAGACAGCGGCAACTTGCGGGATATTTCGGCCAATTTCGAATAGCCTGGAAACACCGTCGTGCCGCAGGTCGTGCAAATGCAAGTCAATGATTTCGAGGAACTGACACGTACGCGTGAAATTCGTTCCGATAGCGTCGCCGCTGTACGGAAAGATTTCCTTGGATCTCTTCGGCATCGAGACGACTATCTGAAGCGCCTCCGGCGGAAGGTCGCACCAGATGTCGTTTCCGATCTTCTCTCCAGGATTTTTCATATCCCTGACCCGAACACGACTTCCTTCCACGTCGAGGTCCCTCCAAGAGATCCTCGTGATCTCCTCAAGACGACGTGTGGAGAATATCGCAAAGCCGATGATCTTCTGCATCGGAATTGATGACGGCCGGCGACTCAACCGTTCGCCGAAGTACTCCATGATCTTGTCGAGTTCTTCGAGCGTCGGACGACGATCCCGTTCACGACTCTTGCTTGAGACACCAAGGCGTTTGGCAACGACGAGCGCGTCCTTCATTGCCGTTTGAGCTAGAGGATACGACCACGCCGGTTTGGCAACGGCGAACACCGCCGCTAAGTGGGAGAGATAGTTGCCGACTGTCTGGGGTGTCACCTTGACCACGAGCTGATTGGCAAACGCGATCACATCTGCGCTTGTGATCTCCGAGCAAGGCTTGTTGGCTATGTCGTATGCCTTGATAGCGCGCAGAACCTGCGCCTTGGTACGACCGATCTTTTTGATTGATTCGTCTGTGTAACGATCGATGACGTCAGACAGGGGAGGATCAGGCGCTCGGAGTCGTTCGAGCCCGCCAGGCTTGGCAAGCTCCTTTTCGCGCTTTTCGAGCCAGGCGGCCGCAGCCTGCTTTCGATCGAACGTCTGAGCTTCACGGTGGACGATCGCGCCGGCGCGTTTGATGAGAAGCTGAGCCAGATGCGCCGTGGTTCCGTCCTTGCGCTTTCGGGCGATAATGGTTCCCATGACCTGGCCTCCGGTGCTACGCTTCGGTACAACATGGGACTCGCCGGTACAACATTGTTGTACTCGGAAGCGGAAAATAGGCGCAAATAGGACAAAATGGGTTGGAATCGGCGGTGATTTAGTCCCTTAGGCAGGACCTCTAAGTACTTGGTATGGAAGAAAAATTAGAAAAATCAAAGCGCTGGCTGTTCTCCGTCGCTCCCATGATGGACTGGACCGACCGGCATTGCCGGGTGTTCCACCGTCAGATTACGCGGCATGCGCTGCTCTACACGGAGATGCTGACGTCTGGCGCGGTCATCCACGGCGACCGCGACCGGCTGCTGGGGTTCGACGCCGCCGAGCATCCGGTGGCGCTGCAGCTTGGCGGCTCCGATCCGCGTGATCTTGCGACCGCCGCGCGGATCGGCGCGGATTTCGGTTATGACGAGATCAATTTCAATGTCGGCTGTCCGTCGGATCGAGTCCAGGAGGGCCGGTTCGGCGCCTGCCTGATGGCCGACCCAAGTCTGGTCGGCGCCTGCGTCGCCGGCATGAAGCAGGCCGTCGACATTCCCGTGACCGTGAAGTGCCGGATCGGCATTGACGACCAGCACCCGGAGCCTGCGCTCGATGCGCTGGCGCGCGCCGTGGTCGCGGCGGGCGCCGATGCCGTGATCGTGCACGCCAGAAAGGCCTGGCTGAAGGGGCTCTCGCCGAAGCAGAACCGCGACATCCCGCCGCTCGACTATGACCGCGTCTATCGGCTGAACGCGGCGCTGCCGGACGTGCCGGTCATCATCAATGGCGGCATCGGCAGCATCACTGAGGCCAAGCAGCATCTCGCTCATGTCGACGGCGTCATGCTCGGGCGTGCGGCCTATCAGGAGCCCTGGCGGCTGCTCGAGGTCGATGCGGAGATCTTTGGCGCGCCAGGCGGGCCGCGCAGCATGAAGGACGTGTTCGCGGCCATGATG
>NZ_JAFATE010000650.1 GCF_019244115.1 Bradyrhizobium sp. | reverse complement strand
TGACTTCCCGGTGGCCCATCTTGTCGTCGACGGCGTCTACTCCAACAAGGCGCCCGGCGGCGTGGCCTACCGTTGTTCGTTCCGCGTCACGGAGGCCGCTTATTGCATCGAGCGCGCCATGGACATCCTGGCGCAAAAGCTCGGCATGGATCCGGCGGAGCTGCGCCTGAAGAACTTCGTCAAGCGCGAGCAGTTTCCCTATCACTCGGCCCTGGGCTGGGACTACGATTCCGGCGATTATCACACGGCCTTGCGCAAGATGATGGAGAGCACGGACTATGCCGCGCTCCGCAGGGAGCAGGCGGAGAAGCGGGAAGCCTTCAAGCGCGGCGAGACGCGCGAGATCATGGGGCTGGGCGTATCCTTCTTCACCGAGATCGTCGGCGCCGGCCCTTCGAAGAACTGCGACATTCTCGGCATTGCGATGTTCGATTCCTGCGAGATCCGCATGCATCCGACCGGCGCCGGCGTCGCGCGCATGGGCACCAAGAGCCAGGGCCAGGGTCACGAGACCACCTGGGCGCAGATCATCGCGACCGAGATCGGCATTCCCGCCGACAACATCATGGTGGAGGAGGGCAACACCGATACCGCGCCCTACGGGCTCGGCACCTATGGCTCGCGCTCGACCCCCGTCGCGGGCGCCGCGATTGCCATGGCAGCGCGCAAGATCAAGGCCAAGGCGCAGATGATCGCGGCCTACAAGCTCGAGGTGCATGAGGACGACCTCGAATGGGACATCGACGGTTTCCGCGTCAAAGGCCTGCCCGAAAAATTCATGTCGATGAAGGATATTTGCTGGGCGGCGTATAATTCCGTGCCGCCGGGCATGGAGCCGGGGCTGGAGGCGGTCTCCTATTACGATCCGCCCAACATGACCTATCCGTTCGGTGCCTATCTCTGCGTGATGGACATCGACGTCGATACCGGCGTGTACAAGATCCGCCGCTTCTACGCGCTGGACGATTGCGGCACCCGCATCAATCCGATGATCATCGAGGGTCAGGTGCACGGCGGTCTGACCGAAGCCTTCGCGATCGCGATGGGCCAGGAGATCCGCTACGACGACACCGGCAACGTGGTGACGGGCTCGTTCATGGATTTCTTCATGCCGACCGCCGTCGAGACGCCGCATTGGGAGACCGACTTCACCGTGACCCCATCGCCGCATCACCCGATCGGTGCCAAGGGCGTCGGCGAAAGCCCGAATGTCGGCGGGGTGCCGGCGTTCTCCAACGCCGTCAACGACGCGTTCTCGTTCTTAGGGGCGACGCACATCCAGATGCCGCATGACTACTGGCGCAACTGGAAGGCGGCGAAGGCGCTCGGCGCGGTGGCTTAGTGAGGCAAGAGCGTAGGGTGGGCAAAGCGAAGCGTGCCCACCCTCGGCGGCTCCGCTCGCGGTGCAGTGGTGGGCACGGCGCGAAGACGCGCCTTTGCCCATCCTACGTTGACGGAAGGGCTGTCATTGCGAGCGAAGCGAAGCAAATCCTGGCCGCGAAGAAAACGCTGGATTGCTTCGGCGCTCACGCGTCTCGCAATGACGAGGAGAGATGAGGAGCATGCAAAACCGGGACGAGATCGCGCAAGCGTTGGCCGCCTGCGGCTACATCGCCGATGGCGAGCTCGCGACCGCGCTCGCGCTGATGCAGATGCTGAGGCGCCCGCTGCTGCTGGAAGGCGAGGCCGGTGTCGGCAAGACCGAGGTCGCCAAGGCGCTCGCCTGCGTGCACACGGCCGAACTGATCCGCCTGCAATGCTACGAGGGACTCGACCAGTCGGCGGCGCTGTACGAGTGGAACTATCAGCGCCAGCTTCTGGCGATCGAGGCGCATCGCGGGCACGCGGACGCGATCGAAGATCAGATCTTCTCGGAAAAATATCTCTTGGAGCGGCCGCTGCTGGCCGCGATCCGCCGCGCCCAGCCGCCGGTGCTGCTGATCGACGAGATCGACCGTGCCGATGACGAGTTCGAGGCCTTCCTGCTCGAACTGCTGTCGGATTTCCAGGTCTCGATTCCGGAGCTCGGCACCATCAACGCGTCCACGATTCCGCATGTCGTGCTGACCTCGAACGGCACGCGCGAATTGTCGGATGCGCTGCGCCGCCGCTGCCTCTATCATTATGTCGACTATCCCGATGTCGACCGCGAAGCACGAATCATCCTGGCCAAGGTCGATGGGGCAGACGCATCGCTCGCGCTGCAGATCGCGCGCATGGTGGAAAGTATCCGCAAGGAGGAGCTGCGCAAGATGCCGGGCGTCGCCGAGACGCTCGACTGGGCGGCCGCGCTGGTCGGGCTCGATGTGCGCGACATGCATGATGCGCCGGACGTGGTGCATGAGACGTTGATGTGCCTGCTGAAAACCCATGAGGATCGCGCGCGCTTCAAACCGGAGGTCACGGCGCGATTACTGGGGCGGGTGGCATGAGCGCCCGCGCGACCACATCGGCCTTCGACGAGTTCGACGACGTCTCGCTCCGCCTGTCGACAAAGCTCGCAAGCTTTCTCCGCACGCTCCGCGACAACGGCTTAGCCGTCGGCCTCGCCGAGGGCCAGGATGCCGCGGCGCTGATGGCAGCGGGCTATGCGGCCAGACCGCCGCTGCTTCGTTCGGCGTTCAAGCATCTGTTCTCGGCGCGCAAATCCGACTGGGACAAGTTCGACGGTCTGTTCGACGCGTTCTGGCTGGGCAAGCGGGTGCGCGCCCGGTCGGGCGTGACGGGCTCCGCACGTGCCGCCAGCAATCCTTCGCTGAAGGGCCTGCAGGACGCGCAGTCCGAGCGGGCCGGCGGCCACAGCGCGACCGATGAGGCGCCCTCGAGCGATGATGAGCCGCAAGAGCGCGGCGGCGAGGGCCGCATGGAGGGCGCATCACGTGCGGAAAATCTGGCCGAGGTGGATTTCCGCAAGCTCGCCAATCCCGAGGCGATCGAACAGGCGCATGCCGCCGCCGCGCGCCTGGCGAAGGCGATGCGCACGCGGCTGACCCGGCGCGACCTGCTGCGGCGTCGTGGCGAGCGGCTTGACCTGCGCCGGACCATTCACCGGAACATCAGCCACGGCGGCGTGCCGATCGCGCTGGTGAAGCGCCGGCGCAAGCACAAGCCGCTGCGGCTCGTCATCCTGCTCGATGCGTCGGGGTCGATGAGCATGTACACCGCCGTGTTCCTGCGCTTCATCCACGGCGTGCTCGATGAATTTCGCGAGGCCGAAGCTTTTCTGTTCCATACGCGGCTGGCTTACGTCTCCGACGCGATGAAGGAAAAGGACGCCGCGCGCGCGCTTGATCGCCTGTCCATCATGGCGCAGGGCGCGGGCGGCGGCACCAAGATCGGCGAGAGCCTGCAGACGTTCAACCGCTGGCACGCAGCCCGCGTGATCCATTCGCGCACCTGCGTGATGATCGTGTCCGATGGCTATGAGACCGGTGATGCTGATCTGCTCGGACGAGAGATGGCGGCACTTGCAAAGCGCTGCCGCCGCATCGCCTGGCTCAATCCGATGATGGCATGGGATGGTTACGCGCCGGAGGCGAAGGGCATCAAGGCCGCGCTGCCCTTTGTCGATCTCTACGCGCCGGCGAATACGCTGAGCAGTCTGGCGGCGTTAGAACCGTATCTGACGAGGATGTAGATGGAGCGAACGATGGCCGCGGTTTCGGAGGTGCTCGATCTCGTCGCGCAGATGAAGGCCGCCGAGGAAAGCTTTGTGCTCGCCACCGTGGTGCGCACTGTGTCGGTGACGGCGGCAAAGGCCGGTGCGAAAGCGATCATCCGGCCCGACGGCTCCATCGTGGCGGGCTGGATCGGCGGCGGCTGTGCCAAGGGCGCGGTGCTGAAGGCGGCGCGCGATGCGCTCGCCGACGGCAACCCGCGGATGGTTTCGGTGCAACCGGAAAATCTGTTGGCCGAGCTCGGCGTCAAGCCGGGGGAGACGAAACAAGGCATCCGCTTCGCCTCCAATTTGTGCCCGAGCAAGGGCACCATGGACATTTTCGTCGAACCCGTGCTGCCGCATCCCGCGCTCGTCATTCTCGGCGCGAGCCCGGTCGCGCTGTCGCTCGCGGCGCAAGCCCGGCCGCTCGGCTATC
Organism: Bradyrhizobium sp.; assembly: GCF_019244115.1. Lineage (GTDB taxonomy): Bacteria > Pseudomonadota > Alphaproteobacteria > Rhizobiales > Xanthobacteraceae > Bradyrhizobium. The sequence continues at coordinate 14,951 of NZ_JAFATE010000650.1, read as the reverse complement.
ATGTCACGCTTGCAGCGCCTGCTTGCGACCTCGCGGGCGCACCAGCCGTCGACATACTGATCGATTCATTCGCCCTCGGCGCGCTGCATGAGGCCAGACGCTTCGTCGTGGTGGCGACGCAGGGCAGGGGCGATGAAGCGGCGCTGCGCGCGGCACTCGCGGTCGATGCTGATTATCACGCCTTCGTCGGCAGCCGCCGCAAGATGGTGGCGCTGCGCGACAAGCTGATCGCCGAGGGTCTCGATGCCGCTCGTCTCGATCGCGCGAAGGCACCCGCCGGGCTCGATCTCGGCGCCATTACACCGGAGGAGATCGCGATGTCGATCCTGGCCGAGATCACGCTGGAACGCCGGCGCGGGCAGCGCGGCCAGGCAGTTAAATAGTCAGGGCGCAAACACGTCGGCGATCATCTGCTTGAAGGCGACGCGGATCTTGCCGCGTTCGTTCTGCGTCTGCTCCATCAGGATGTAGAACATGTCGAGCTTTGGATCGACGCCGAAATAGGTGCCGCTGCCTCCGTCCCATTTCAGTTCGCCGATCGGGCCGGGCGGCGGCGGTTTTGCAAAGCCCGGATCGGTGCGCACGGCAAAGCCGTAGCCGAAACCGAAACCGTCGCCCGGAAAATAGAAATAGTCGCGATCGACGCCGGAGCCTGGCCCGATATGATCCGTCGTCATGTCCTTGAACGCGGCGGGGCTGAGATAGCGCTTGCCGTCGAGCTCGCCTCCATTGAGGATCATCTGCGCAAAGCGCGCATAGTCGACCGCCGTCGAGACCAGTCCGCCGCCGCCGGACTGCCATTCCGGATGCGCGCGCCGCTCGCGCTCGCCGTCGATCAGGATCGTGTCGCTCGGCAGCGCCTCCGCCATCAGTGCACGCTCATCGTCGTCGAGCACGAATTTCGTGTGCACCATCCCCAGCGGATCGAGGATGCGTCGCTTCTCGAATTGATAGAGCGTCTCTCCGGTGATGATCTCGATCACCCCCCCGAGCACATCGGTGGAATGGCCATAGCGCCAAAGAGTGCCGGGCTGTCGCGCCAGCGGCAGTTTTGCGATACGCTCGGCAAATTCCTTGTTGTCGAAATGTCCGTCGAACAGGTGCGCGGCCTTGTAGGCCTTCATGACCCAGGGACCGCCGATATAGTCATAGCTGATCTCGGACGTGTGCCGGAGCAGGTCCATGATGGTGATTTGCCGGTTGGCCGGGACGAACTCGACGTCGGGGATACCGTGGGCGTCCGTCTTCTCCAATCCCACCTTCATGTTGGCAAAGGCGGGAATGTATTTCGCGACGGGATCATCGAGCGACAGCCTGCCTTCATCGATCAGCATCATCGCCGCAACGCTCGTGATCGGCTTGGTCATCGAGTGAAGCGCGAAGATCGTATCCGGCGTCATCGGCTGCCCGGTTGCGACGTCACGCACGCCAAAGCATTTCAGATAAACCGGGCTGCCATGCTGCTGGATCAGGACGACGGCGCCCGGCAGTTTTCCACTTGAGACCTCCTGATCGAAGTAATCGGTCAGGACCTTCAGCTTGTCAGCTCTCGGTGCCGGTACATCGTTCGCGGAGGCACCGCCCCCGATCGCGTTCACACCGTAGGCGGCGAGCGCAACAGCCAGAGCAACGCGCCGGGCCGTCGGTGCAATGATCGCAGGAAAAATGCCACCCATCGTCGCCGTCCAGGTGTCCGATTCATTGTGTGCGTTGCCCGAAAATACCAGCGCAGGCCGTCGATCAGGCTTTCGTTCTGAAAATCAAATTCTGCGGCAATGGCGACGCCTTGTGAAGCGTTTCCTTGGCCAGGGTCGCGCAAAATGGTGCACACTGGAAAAGCGGCCTTAGATCGGTCCACTCCGTCGAGAGGCGCCAGCCGGAGCGGGCGCAATCCGAAAGCCTGCCGATCAAGTCAGTCGAACAGGCTCGACACCGATTCCTCGGCAGCGGTGCGGCCGATCGCTTCGGCAATCAGGCCCGCGATCGAGAGCGTGCGGATGTTGCCGGCATTGCGCACCGCTTCGGTCGCGAGGATCGAGTCGGTGATGACGAGCTCCTTCAGCCGCGACGAGGTGATCCGCGTGACCGCGCCACCCGACAGCACGCCATGGGTGATGTAGGCGTAGACTTCGCTTGCGCCATGGGCGATCAGCGCATCGGCGGCGTTCACCAGCGTGCCGCCGGAATCGACGAGGTCGTCGACCAGGATGCAGGTGCGGTCCTCGACCTCGCCGATCACGTTCATGACTTCGGATTCACCGGGGCGCTCGCGGCGCTTGTCGATGATGGCAAGCGGGGTGTTGATGCGCTTGGCAAGCCCGCGCGCCCGCGCCACGCCGCCGACATCGGGCGACACCACCATCGTTTTGGAGAGATCGAAGCGATCCTTGATGTCGCGCACCATCAACGGCGCGGCGAAGAGGTTGTCGGTCGGGATGTCGAAGAAGCCCTGGATCTGGGTGGCATGCAGGTCGAGCGTCATGACGCGGTCGACGCCGGCACGGCTGATCAGATTGGCGACGAGTTTTGCCGAGATCGGGGTTCGGGAGCCGGATTTGCGGTCCTGCCTTGCATAGCCGAAATAGGGTACGACCGCGGTGATGCGGCGCGCCGAGGCGCGGCGCAGCGCATCCGTGATAATCAATAGCTCCATCAGGTTATCGTTGGCTGGATAGGAGGTCGACTGCAGGATGAAGACGTCCGTGCCGCGCACGTTCTCCTGGATCTCGACGAAAATCTCCATGTCGGCGAAGCGCCGGACCACGGCCTTGGTCAGCGGCAACCCGAGCCCGCTTGCGATGGCCTGAGCCAGCGCAGGGTTGGAATTGCCGGCGACGAGTTTGATGGAGCCGTTCTTGGCCGACATCGAGGCTTCTCCCCGCGCCGAGCTGGCGACAATGTTCAGCATATCGGGATACCCGCTAAACCGGCAATCTGGAACGAGCGAGGTGATATCAAGGTCAAGCCGCCGATGGCAACCCGGAGCAGCCCGTTTTCCCTGCGAAAAACCCGTTCATGCCTTAGCGTCTCGCTAATGCGCGGCGTAGCCGAGGGCACCGGCATCCGCTGCCTCGGTGGCGGACGGCTCGGCGCTCGCGACCGCGGGGCTGTGCCTGCTGGCCGGCTCGGCTGCAGGGGCCAATGGCTGATCGGCCGGTATGCCGTTGCTCAGGTTCGACAGGCCGGAAAGGCCGGCCTGCGCGATCTTGCGCAGGATCATGTCGTCCGCAGCGGCCCAGGCATCGCGTCCGGCCGCCTTGCCGGCCGCCTCCTCGCCCGAAAGACGCAGCGCGCGCTGCTGGTCGCGGTCATAGACATCCCAGACCCAGGCGATCATGGTCTTGCCGCGCACCACCTGCGCCGCGAGATAGAAGCGCACGCGATAGGCGGCCGTTTGGCCCTCGCGCGAGACGATGGCGAGGTTACGCAGCTTGCTCTCGCTGTCGAGCACGCTGACCATGCGGTCGAACACCTGCGGCGGCGGGCCGTCGATCTGTTCGAACGCGATGGCCGGGCCGCTCGTGGCCATGGCAAAGGAATTTTGCGGCGCGCCGCCGCCTGCACAGCCTGCCAGCGCACAGCTGGCCGTAAGCAGCATCGTCACGATGCATGCGCGCAGGCTTGCTCGAAATGATTGAATCGACGCTTCCCTCATTGGAGGGCAGCGATATCGTTAAAAAATTGTTAAGTCTAGGGTAAGAAGGACACAAAGCGTGCAATCAATTCAGGCGAACATTCGTCCAAAATCGGGACAGAGCTGAAAGCGGTTACGCCTCCAGCGCGATCGCATGCACATGGCGGCCGTAGTCCGTCTCCTTGCGATGCACCGACCGGCGATAGCTGAAGAAACGCGCGTCGGAATAGGTGTCGAGGCCGAGGTCGTCGATCATCAGCACGCCGGCCGCCTCGAGCCGATCACGGATGAAGCCGGCGAGGTCGAACATCGCATGGCCCTCGCGTGAGGCGGGCAGGAAGAACACGGCATTGTCGGCATCGGCGTCGAGAAAGCGCGTGACGAATTCGTCGCCGACCTCGTAGCTCGGTTGCCGGATCATCGGGCCGATGGCGGCGATGATGCCATTGCGCTCGGCGCCGAGTTTTTCCATGGCAGCGACGGTGCTTTCGAGGATTCCTGTGAGCGCGCCTTTCCAGCCCGCATGCGCGGCCCCAATGACGCGAGCTTTCGGCTCGACCAGCAGCACCGGGCCGCAATCGGCCGTGGTAATCGCGATCGCCAGCCCGTCCGTGCGGGTGACGAGGGCATCCGCCTTCGGCCTCTGGCCGTCCCAGGGACCGGTCACGACCACCGCGTCCGGTGAATGGATCTGGTGCAGGTTGAGAAGATGCGTCGGCGCGATGCCCATCTGTTCCGCCATGCGGCGGCGGTTTTCCGCGATATGGGTGGGGTCGTCGCGGGAGCCGAGCCCGCCATTGAGATGGGCGTAGACGCCGTCGGAGACGCCGCCGTCCCGGGTAAAGAAGGCATGGCGCAGGCCGGGGATGGCGGCGAGCAGCGGGGATTCCAGTCTCATCGTTTCGCCGTCCTCTCGCTCTGGTTCTCCTCGCTCAGGCCCGCCAGGATGATCAGCTTGGGATCTGAGATGGCAAGAACCTTGAACAACTGCCCCATCCCGCCGCGGCCAGGTCCCGTCAGCCGTTTCAGTGCGTTGGAAATGTCTTCCGACACTTCCGGCGTCGCCTTGGTCATCAGCGTCAGCGCGCGGGTCTCGATGCCGAGCTTTTTCAGAAACTCGCCCTGGGTGACCGGGCCATGAATAAGCGCGCCGAGATCATCGGCCGCGCGTGCCAGCGCCTGGAAATCGACATGTGCTGTCAGGTCGGCCTGGCCCGGTGCCTTCAGAGGATCGGTAAAGCTGTGGCGGGCGATGGCCTGAAACGTGTCACCGGCATCGCTGCGCAGATGTCCGTAATCGATGATCAGCGCCGCTCCTTCCTGGTTGCGCACGCGTTTCGCAATCCGCATCATTTCGGCATCCGGCCGCCATTCGAACACGGCGCCGACCGGAGCGGCACGGACCAGCTGCGGCAGCAGCACCTCGAAGCGCGGCATCGGCTCCTCGGCGGCGCCGAACACCAGCTTGTCGTTCTTGTCGAGCTCGACGACTCGCTCGTGCCAGCCGGTTTCACGCCGCACCATCTGATGGATTGGCAGCGCATCGAAATATTCGTTGGCGAAGATCACGCTGGGGCCTTCCGGCACCTCGTCGATCGTGTCGTGCCATTCGGCATGACGCACGCCCTGCAGAATCTCGCGCTGTTTTGCACGCAGCAGCGGATTGATCTCGACCATGTGAATGTGGAGCGCCTGGAAGAGCGGCGGCAGCACCTTTAGCGCGCGCAGCGCGTCCGCCATCATGGTACCGCGGCCGGGACCGAGTTCGATCAGTCTGAGCAGCGGCGGCGAGCCGATCGCCTTCCACACCGAAGCGGCCCACAGCCCCAAGAGTTCGCCGAACATCTGGCTGACCTCGGGCGCGGTGGTGAAGTCGCCTTCACGGCCGAGCGGATCGCGGGCGACGTAATAGCCATACTGCGGATGCGTGAGGCACAGCTCCATGTAGCGCCAGACCGGCATCGGTCCGGAGAACCTGATCAGCTTCTTGATCTCGGACAGCAGCGGTGAAAATTCGGTCACGATTTCCCTTGAGCAGAATCCCCTGATATGACCGGCGTCGGCGCCTCGCGCCGCAACACCCATGCAATCAGCATGGCGCCGACGATCACCATGGGGACCGACAGCAGCATACCCATTGTGAGCTGGCCCCACAAAAAGCCGAGCTGCTTGTCGGGCTCGCGGAAGAACTCCCCGGTGATCCGGGCCAGACCATAAAGCGCAATGAAGCTGCCGAGAATGAGCCCCGGGCGCTTCAGGGCGCCGAGACGAACCATAATGGCGAGAATGGTAAACAGCAGGACCCCCTCCAGGGCCGCCTCATAGAGCTGGCTCGGATGGCGCGGCAGCGGCCCGCCATTGGGGAAGATCATGGCCCAGGGCAGATCGGGGTCGGCAAGCCGGCCCCACAATTCGCTGTTGATGAAATTGGCGATCCGTCCCAAAAACAGCCCGATCGGGCCGACCGCGGTGGTGATGTCGCCGAGCGAGAGGATGGAGATGCCGTTCCTCTGCGCGAACCACATCACCGCAATCACGCAGCCCATGAAGCCGCCGTGGAACGACATGCCGCCCTTCCACAGTTCGAAGATCTCCAGCGGGTGCTCGACGAAGAAGGGCAGATTGTAGAACAGCACATAACCGGTGCGGCCGCCCAAAATGATGCCGATCGTGACCCAGAGGATGAAGTCGTCAAGTTGCAGCAGCGAGATCGGCGCGGGCCCGCCCCACAGCCGTTCGTTCTTCGCCAGCCACCGCGCATAGATCCAGCCGAGCACGATGCCGGCGATATAGGCGAGCGCGTACCAGCGGATCGCGAACGGTCCGATCTGGATCGCGATGGGATCGAAGACGGGGAAGTCGATCAGGAGAAAGGGCATTGCGCTTCGGGCTGTCCTTGAACTTATTCTTGGGCTTCACACGGAAAGGTTGCGGCGATAGAGCGCGAGCAGCCGTTCCCAATGCCGCTCCGCCGCGTCGCGATTGTAAACCGGGCGCTTGGGGAAGGCGAAGCCGTGATGGGTGCCGGGATAGATCTCCACCTCGTTGGTCGATCCCTTCATACCCTCGCGGACCTTCTCGATGATCTCCGGTGGTGCATAGACGTCGGTTTCGGCGCAGGCGAAATAGAGCTCCGCTTTGGTCTTCTGCAAGGCAAGATGCGGGCTGTCAGGCTGATCGGTGGCGAGTTGCACGCCGTAGATCGAGGCGGCCGCCTTGACGCGCTCCGGAAAATGTGTGGCCGCGTTGATCGCATAGCGCCCGCTCATGCAGTAGCCGACGGCGCCGACGATGTCAGTGTTCGCGGCCTTGTCGCCCTCGGCATAGGCGAGCAGCGATCTGGTGTCCTCCATCACAAGCGGGATGCTGAGTGAGTTCATCAGTGCGAACATCCGCTTGCGCTCCGGCGTCTCCGGGTCGGCCGGCAGCGGGCCGAGCTCCATCACGCCGGCGCGGTAGTACAGGTTCGGCAGCATCACGTAATAGCCTGACGTGCCGAGCCGGCGCGCCATGTCGCGCAGTTCCTCGCGGATCGCCGGCGCATCCATGTAGAACAGGATCACGGGAAAAGGGCCGCCGCGCTCGGGATGCGTGATGAAGGTCGTGGTGTGGCCGTCCTTGGTCGCGATCTCGATCTGCTGGTCGATCATGGGCGTTTCTTCTTCGAGGTTTGTGGGGTGGTGTCGCAGTCAGGTACGATTGCAAGGAAACCGCAGCATGACAAGGCGAGTACGCAGCAGGACTTGAATGGCCTGCGCCGGATCGCCATTGTTTGATATGACCAGCATCGCCGCAGCCGGAGAGGGACATGACCCAGACCACGAATCGGTTTTTCGACGAAATCGGCCGTCTGATGAACGACGCCGCGGGCGCCGCGCAAGGCATGAAGCGTGAGTTCGACACGGTCGTGCGCAGCCAGGCCGAACGGATCCTGCGCGACCTCGACATCGTCAAGCGCGAAGAGTTCGAGGCGGTCAAGGACATGGCCCGTCTGGCGCGCGAGGAAAACGAGACGCTGAAGGCCCGTATCGCGGCGCTCGAGACCAAGCTAGGCGGTGCCGGCGGCTGACGAGCACGCGCTCGGTCGTCACACCCGCGAAAGCGCGGTCTCCAGTACGCCGAGGCCTATCGGTTCATGCACTGACGTCTATGGAATACTGGATCGCCCGGTCGAGCCGGGCGATAACAGGTGGAAAGCTTGGATGGAAGAAAAATCCCCTGATTTCCTTGTCATTTCGGCCGGGTGGGGCTAAAAGCCGGCCACGTTTGCGGCCCCCGCACCCCTGGAGGCTTGCCGCGATGCGATGAAACGGGCCGCTCTGCGGCCTTTAGCTTTTAAAAACAAGGACTTGTGACAATGGCGACCGTCAAGGAATTGAAGGCGACCGCACGTCCGTCAGTCGGCAAGGGGGCCGCACGGGCAGAGCGTCGCGCCGGGAAAGTGCCCGGAGTGATCTACGGAAACAACCAGCCCCCGCTGCCGATCTCGGTCAATGATCGCGAACTTCGTCAGCGCATCCTCGCCGGACGTTTCCTCACCACCGTCTATGAGATCGAACTGGACGGCAAGAAGCACCGCGTGATTCCGCGCGACTTCCACCTCGATCCGGTGCGCGATTTCCCGATTCACGTCGATTTCCTGCGGCTCGGCGAGGGCGCGACCATTCGCGTCAGCGTGCCCCTGCACGTGATCAAGGCGGAGACCTCGCCGGGCGTGAAGCGCGGCGGCACGGTCAATATCGTGACCCACGCCCTCGACCTGGAATGCTCGGTCGACAACATCCCGCAATTCATCGACGCTGATGTCGGTGAGCTCGAGATCAGCCACTCGCTGCATCTGTCGGACGTCAAGCTCCCGACCGGCGTGAAGTCGCTGGCGCGCGAGGACATTACGCTCGTGACCATCGTGCCGCCGTCCGGCTACGCCGAAGAGCAGCGCGCGGCAGCAGCGAGTGCGGCTGCGGCAGGTGGCGCGGCAGCTCCCCCCGCCGGCGCGGCTGCACCTGCAGCGGCCGCCCCCGCGGCGGCTCCTGCGGCCGGTGCGAAGGCGCCGGCGGCGGGCGCCAAGGCGCCTGCCGGCGGCGACAAGAAGAAGTAAGCTGGCGCGGGATGCCGCGTCATGCTGCTCTTCGTCGGCCTCGGCAATCCCGGCGCGAAATACGCGCGCAACCGGCACAATATCGGCTTCGCGGTCGTCGATGAGATCGCGCGGCGTCATGGGTTCGCGCCCTGGCGCCGCCGCTTTCAGGGCGAGACCTCGGAGGGCGCGCTCGATGGCGCGCGTCTCATCCTGCTCAAGCCCACGACGTACATGAACGAATCAGGCCGTTCGGTGCAGGAGGCTGCCAACTTCTTCAAGCTTGGTGCGGGCGACATCACGGTGTTCCAGGACGAACTCGAACTGCCGCCGGCGAAGGTCCGGGTGAAAGTCGGCGGCGGGATCGCCGGGCACAACGGATTACGTTCGCTGACCTCGCATATCGGCAATGACTACCGCCGCGTGCGGCTCGGCATCGGCCATCCCGGCGTCAAGGAACTGGTGCACGCCTACGTGCTGTCGGACTTTGCCAAGAGCGACATGCCGTGGGTCGAAGGGCTCTGCGCCGCGGTGGCGGACAACGCCGCGCTGCTGGCTACCGGCCACGATGCCTCGTTCCAGAACAAGGTGCATCTGGCGTTGCAGGGCAAAGGCTTTTTCGCTCCACGCGACGAGGACGGCGGCGCATAGCGCGGCGCTGACGACGCGAACGGATTTTCGGGACGGATCATGGGATTCAAATGCGGTATCGTCGGCCTGCCCAATGTCGGCAAGTCGACCCTGTTCAACGCGCTGACGGAGACCGCGGCGGCGCAGGCGGCGAACTATCCGTTCTGCACGATCGAGCCCAATGTCGGCGAGGTCGCAGTGCCCGATCTGCGGCTCGACAAGCTCGCCGCGATCGGCAAGTCGGCGCAGATCATCCCGACCCGGCTGATCTTCGTCGACATCGCAGGCCTGGTGCGTGGAGCTTCGAAAGGCGAGGGCCTGGGCAACCAGTTTTTGGCCAACATCCGCGAGGTCGACGCGATCGCGCATGTCGTGCGCTGCTTTGAGGATTCCGACATCACCCATGTCGAGGGCAAGATCGCGCCGCTTGCCGATATCGAGACCATCGAGACCGAACTGATGCTCGCCGATCTCGAGAGCCTGGAGAAGCGCGTCGACAATCTCGCCAAGAAGGCCAAGGGCAACGACAAGGACGCCAAGGAACAGCTCGATCTCGTCAACCGCACGCTCGTGCTGCTGCGCGAGGGCAAGCCGGCGCGGCTGGTCGAGCGCAAGGCGGAGGAACAGCGCGCCTTCGACATGCTGGGATTGTTGAGCTCAAAACCGGTGCTTTATGTCTGCAATGTCGAGGAGGGTGCGGCGAAAGACGGCAACTCGTTCTCGCAAGCGGTGTTCGACCTCGCCAAGACGGAAGGCGCGGTCGCCGTCACCATCTCGGCCAAGATCGAATCGGAGATCGCGACGCTGTCAAAGGAGGAGCGGACAGATTTCCTGGAGACGCTCGGACTCCAGGAAGCCGGTCTCGACCGCCTGATTCGCGCCGGCTACCAGCTTCTCGACCTCATCACCTATTTCACCGTCGGGCCCAAGGAAGCGCGCGCCTGGACCATCCATCGCGGCACCAAGGCCCCGGCCGCGGCCGGCGTCATTCATACTGATTTCGAAAAGGGTTTTATCCGCGCTGAGACAATCGCCTATGCGGACTATGTCGCCTTCGGCGGCGAGGCCGGCGCGCGCGATGCCGGCAAGCTCCGCCTCGAAGGCAAGGACTATGTGGTCGCCGATGGCGACGTCATGCATTTCCGCTTCAACACGTGACGATGCCGTGGGATCGCGACGACTCTCTCTGTCATTCCGGGGCGGTGCGAAGCACCGAACTATGGTGCGCAGTTGCGGACCTGAGAATCTCGAGATTCCGGGTTCGCTCGTTTCACTCGCGCCCCGGAATGACAGTTCTATTTACCGCATTCCGCCCTGGTCGCGGATCGCGCCGAGATGCTCATTGATGCGAAACACGATCAGAATGAATTCGGCGACGATGCGCGAGAACACGATGCCGACCGCCGCACCGATGATGCTGGAGAGCAGCAGCAGGAAACCGCCGAACGGACTGATCGCCATCGCGGCGAGGCCGGAAAAGACGCCGGACAGACCACTCAGTACGATCAGGGCAATGACCAGCCAATAGAACGTCTTGATCACAGTCGGCGTGATGAACCGGTCCCACTGAAACAGATCGCGAAATTCGAACATCCTTTTCCCCCGGCAATTCGGAAAGGCCAAACACGGGCTGTTGAGTCGAACTGGGCACTAGCCCCGAACCGCATTCGAAGCAATAGAGACTGAGAATCACACGCGCGGACGCGCTTGAGATTGCCGCAAAGTGCGGCCACAATCGGGCTTCCTTCCGGCTATTCCCCATCCATGACCCTGACCTTCGAAGATCTTCCGCCCGGCCGTCTCGGCACTTTCGGCCCCCGCCGCGTGACGCGGGAGGAGATTTTGGCATTCGCGGCCGAGTTCGATCCGCAGCCGATGCATCTCGACGAGGCGGCCGCGCAGCGCTCGATGCTGAAAGGGCTGTCCGGTTCCGGCTGGCATCTCTGTTCGATCATGATGCGGATGATGTTCGACGGCTTCATCGGCCGCACCGCCTCGCTGGGCTCTCCGGGTGTGAACGAAGTGCGCTGGCTCGCGCCGCTCCGGCCCGGAGATGATCTGATGCTCGAGGCCGACGTGGTCGAGGCGCGCGTTTCCAAGAGCCGACCGGAAACCGGCATCGTGACGTTCAAATGCACCGCGCGCAACGCCAGCGGCCAGGCGCTGTGTGAAATGATCTCGCCGATCATCGTGATGCGGCGTGCCAGTGGCGGCAGCGCGCAGGAGGCGAGCTAGATGTTCTTCTTCGAGGATTTCGCGCTCGGACAACGGCGCGAGATTGGATCGTTCACCTTTACCGCCGAGACGATCAAGATCTTTGCCGCACAGTACGATCCGCAGCGTTTCCATCTGGACGAGGAGGAGGGACGGAAATCGCTGTTCGGCGGGCTGGCCGCATCGGGCTGGCATGTCGGCTCGGTGTGCATGAAGCTGCTGGTCGCCGACGGCCAGCGTCAGACCAGGGAGGCGCTGGCGCGTGGCGAGGAGGTCGCAACCTTGGGGCCGTCGCCGGGGTTTCGCGAGCTGCGCTGGATCAAGCCGGTTCTGGCAGGGGACACCATCAGCTTTGCCAGCGAGCTCGCCTCACTCCGCAGCTCGGAATCGCGGCCTGCCTGGGGCATCATCGAGGCGCGCAACACGGGAACCAACCAGCGCGGCGAACTGGTGTTTTCCATCATTGCGATCGCTTTCGTGCCGCGACGCAAGCCGGCCTGATCCGTAGAAATCCCGTTTACCTCGTCCGCCGGAACCAGCGCGCTACTAACGCATTTTGAACCTTGACGCTGGCATAGTGCCGCGCGGGACAGAAGTTCGGGGATGATCATGGCAGACCGTAGCGGCCTGAAACTGGTGGGATTCATCTTTGCGAGCGTGACGCTTGCGGTCATGCTGGTGACCGGCGTGGTCGTGACCAGCTACGCGAATGGCGCCTATTCGCTGGAAGGCCCGCAGACCGCGGACCTTGCGGTTAGCATCCGCTAACCATCGCGGCAAAATTCGCTTTCCCTTCAGCGGCTCCAGAGCAGCGCCATCGCCGTGATCACGACGATCAGCAGGCCGATGAAGCGGACCATGATGGTGCCGACCGGGGGCGAGGTGCTGCGCAAGGGAATCGGATCGGAGTTCTCCGGCCGGATCGTTTCCATCTAGGTGTCCCCCAGAAATCGCGGCCCGCGCCAAGCGGCCCGTTTCTTGGTCGCGACCAGCCGCGGCCGAGTTCAAGGATCACGGCGTCAATCTGCAAGGGCTCGGCCTGTCCCGTCGATCGGGGATCGCTTTCCCGGTGCTGCCGAATCAAATGCCGCCGTGCCCCTTATAAGCACGGCGGCCTGATGCGGGGAACGTTTTGGGATCAGCCGTTGCGCAGATTGTCGGCCGAGCGTTTCCACTGCGCAACATTCTCCGCGATCATCCGCGTCGACTTGATGGTCGCCTGGCTCAGATGCGCATAGCCGGAAATTTCGCGCTGCACGCGCTGGCCTTCGGCATGCAGCCATTCACGCAGGCTCTCCAGCTCCGAGATCAGATTGGTGATCTCCGAGAGCGAGGTTCCGGCGACGCGCTGGATCAGCGAGTTCAAATTGTTGACGGTGGCTTCCGAGTTCTGCTCGATCGATTCCCCCGGGCGCCGCAAATAGGCCACGTCATTGCGAACGAATTCGCGAATGCCGTTCTCGACTTCGGTGGTCGCTGCGCCTTCGAGCTCCGTCTCGGTGCCTTCTAGCTTTTCCGTACGAACTACATTCATCGGATGCTCCTCGTGTTTCGCGTGGCGAGCGCGGACGGTCCCCCGCAGGATCTGATCATGGCGCCATCAGGGAGACTGAATGTGACCACATCGCGGCCATCTTGCGGCGTCGCTGGATGATTCGACGGCTTTGCGGTGGCGCGGCCGTCTGGCGAACGAATCTCGTCGCGGTGTTGATTTTCGGGAACACCGGCGCGTGCAACTTCTGCTGAGCTGCGTGCGATGTTACCAGCTGCGCTTGAATCCGGCGCTGATGCTCTTGTTCATCGTGCCCTGTGCGGTCTCGCCGACCGAGCCCGACACGCTCACGCCATCCATCAGCTTCTGTTCCGCGCCGACCTTGCGCAGCCACTTGTCGTCCGACGACGACAGCGTCTGCCCCGCGGTGACGCTGGTGCCGGTGTCGCCGATATTCAGCTTCGCGGACTGGTCGGTTTCGTAGCTCCGCGTCGTCGGCCGGGTGGGCAGGCCCGGCACACCCGTGAGACCCTGCTGGGTTACGTTGTATCCGTTCTGCAGCGTGACCGAAGTGTCGCCGTTCATCGGCACCTGTCTGCTGATGGAGGTTCCGAGCCGGCTCTGCTCAGAACCCGGGTCGACGCGAGCTTCGACCGCAGTCTTGTCCCAGATGCCGGCGGCGCCCGGGGCGGTCATGGCGGCCCAGGCGCTGCCGCCGGACTGCGGCAGGCCGCCGCCATTGCTCGCCTTCTCCGCCAAAAGCTCGGACATCGTGGTCGGCTCCGGCGCCACCTTCATGTCGGCGCCGACCCGGGTGTCCCAGAACGACCACACCGATTGTTTCACCGACACGTCGGAGCCGCCATTCGCCTTGCGGTTGTTCGACCAGGAGACATCGCTGCCGCTTGGGCCGGCTTTCGCGCCGCGCGCCGCCGCGGCGGGCCGCTCGGCCAGCGTCAAGGCATCGACGTTGAGCTGGCTCCAGTCGAGCTTGCTGACATCGATATCCTTCAGGATGTCATCTGACGCGTTCGCCTCGGTTTTCGCGTCGTCTTTTCCTTGAGATTCATCCGTGTCGGCGGCGTCCGTTGCCGCGCCGACCGGGCCGGCCTCGAGAGCTGGCTTGGGCCAGACGCTCTGCCCGAGCGCGGCAGACGCGACGACCAGACCAAAGGCGGCCGCCAGGGCCGCCGCCCTCAGATCCAACAATGTCCTGCAAATCATTCCCGCCGCCCGCACTTGCCACACCAATCTACCACGCGGCCTTTCCGTTGCAAGATTGCGGCCCGGCGGCGTTGCGCGGATTCACTGCGTTGTTATCGATTTACGCCTGACGGTCGCAAAGATGTCACGGCTCAGGCGACCCACGCGCCTGTGATTTGCTTGCAACGCGCAGTAAAAAACCGGGACATTTTTTACCAGCAGGTCCGCGCCTCGGCCGGTGCATCATCGCAGGAGCGGCCCCTCACCGCGGCGCGACGGTGATCAGAGGTCGCAGACCGCGCGCCGCGCGTCGTTGACAGCAATCGCGGCTCGTCCGGCGAACCCCATGGGCATGGGCTCGGGCGCACAACCGCTGGAACATCCCCGCGATCAGGCGGTTAAAAGAGTCCCCTCTCGTGGAGTCCAGTGCCATGAAAACAACCCTGTTCGTCGCCTCGGCCGTCGCCGCGCTCATGATGGTCACGACGTCGGCCGCCAGTGCCAAGGGCTGCATCAAGGGCGCGATCGTGGGCGGCGTGGCCGGCCATTATGCGGGCCATCATGGCATGCTCGGCGCCGCCGCCGGCTGCCTTTATGGCCGCCATCACGCCAAGGAGCAGACGCGGCAGCAGGAGCAGCAGCAGAACCAGGGCAATGCCCAGGGACGGATCTGAGGGCACGCGAGGGCGGCGCAGCTGCAT
>NZ_JAFATE010000588.1 GCF_019244115.1 Bradyrhizobium sp. | reverse complement strand
TTTATGACGAGTTGCCCAATTACCTGTCCTACTCCTTGGGCGCCGGCGAGACCACGGCGCTGCGCATGGTCACGGCCTATTCGATGATCGCCAATGGCGGGCGGCGGGTGAAGCCGACCCTGATCGACCGCATCCAGGACCGTTATGGCCACACCATCTTCAAGCATGACGCGCGCGAATGCCGCGGCTGCGACGCGCCCGACGGCTGGCATAATCAGCCCGAGCCGCAGCTCGTCGATCGTCGCGAGCAGGTGCTCGACACCATGACCGCCTACCAGATCACGTCCATGCTGGAATATGTGGTGCAGGCCGGCACCGCGACCGTGGTCAGGGAGGTCGGCAAGCCGATCGCCGGCAAGACCGGCACCACCAACGAGGCCAAGGATGCCTGGTTCGTCGGCTTCTCGCCCGACGTCGCCGTCGCCATTTACATGGGCTACGACAAGCCGCGAACGCTCGGACGGGGCAATGCCGCCACCGGTGGCCATCTCGCTGCGCCCATCGCCCGCGATTTCTTCAAGCTCGCACTGGCCGACAAGGCGGCGATTCCGTTCAAGGTGCCGGCCGGTATCAAGCTGGTGCGGGTCGATGCCAAGACCGGCATGCGCGCCGGGCCGGGCGATACCGGCCGGACGATTCTCGAGGCGTTCAAGCCGGGTACGGCGCCACCGGATAACTACTCCGTCATCGGAGTCGCCGACGCCGATCCGAATCGCATGATGCCACCGGGCGCGCCGCCTGACGCCGGAACCATCATGCGCCCGGGCACCGGCGGGCTGTACTAGCCCGACGGTGAGGCGCTGCCGCTGCCATCCGCAGAAAACGCACGCGCTTTGCCGCGTGCGGATTGCACTTCGCAGCTTGCGACGCTAAATCCCCCCTTCACACGGCGGCGCGTTTGTGCCGCCACTCTCCAAGAGAAGTCCATGCGCGCCGAAGTCGAGAGACTCGTAGAAGAGATCAAGCAGTCGGTCGGGCTGCTGAGGAGGCATCTTTGACGTCGAGCAATCGACGGCGCGGCTCGCCGAGCTGAACAAGCTCGCCGAAGATCCCAATCTCTGGAACGATCCCCAAAAGGCCCAGAAGCTGATGCAGGAGCGCACCTCGCTGGAGGATGCGCTGTCGGGCATTGGCAAGGTCGAGCGCGAGCTCGAGGATAATGTCGGCATGATCGAGCTCGGCGAGGCCGAGAACGATCAGGGCGTCATTGCCGAGGCGGAAGCCGCGCTCAAGGAGCTGAAGAAGGAGGTCGCGCGGCGCGAGCTGGAGGCGCTGCTGTCCGGCGAGGCCGACAAGTTCGATTCCTATCTCGAAGTCCACGCCGGCGCCGGCGGCACCGAGAGCCAGGACTGGGCCGAGATGCTGCTCCGCATGTACACGCGCTGGGCCGAGAAGCACGGTTTCAAGGTCGAGTATCTCGAAGAATCGCAGGGCGAAGAGGCGGGCATCAAATCCGCCACGATCCAGATCTCGGGCCACAATGCCTATGGCTGGCTGAAGACGGAGGCGGGCGTGCATCGCCTCGTGCGCATCTCGCCGTTCGATTCCAATGCGCGCCGGCACACCTCCTTCTCGTCGGTACAGATCTTTCCCGTGATCGACGACTCGATCAAGATCGACATCAAGGAAGCCGACGTACGGACCGACACCATGCGCTCGGGGGGCGCCGGCGGCCAGCACGTCAACAAGACCGAATCCGCGGTGCGGCTGACGCACATTCCCACCGGCATTGCTGTAGTCTGCCAGGCGGGCCGCTCGCAGCACAAGAACCGCGCGCAGGCCTGGGACATGCTGCGCGCGCGGCTTTATGAGATTGAGTTGAAGAAGCGCGAGGAGAAGGCCGCCGCCGAGCAGGCGGCCAAGACCGACATCGGCTGGGGCCACCAGATCCGCTCCTACGTGCTGCAGCCCTATCAGATGGTGAAGGATCTGCGCACCGGCGTGCAGACCTCCGACACATCAGGCGTGCTCGACGGCGATCTCGACGAGTTCATGGCCGCAACCCTGGCGCAGCGCGCCTTCGGCACGCCCGGCGCCGACATCGAAGACGTGGATTAGGCCATGCCTCGCCTTGCGTTCATCGGCCTTGGACGCATGGGACACGGCATGGCCGCCCGCACCATCGAAGCGGGCTTTGAGGTCAGCGTCTGGAACCGCAGCAAGGGGAAGGCCGAAGAGCTGATCGGGCGCGGTGCGCGCTGGGCGACGTCGCCCGCGGACGCGGCGATCGACGCCGATGCCGTGATCACCATGGTCGCCGATGATGAGGCCTCGCAGAGCGTCTGGCTCGGCGAGAATGGCGCGGGCACCACCGCAAAACCCGGGACGCTCGCGATCGAATGCTCGACCGTGTCCTATGGTCACGCGCTTGCGCTTGCCGGCGAATTGCGCAGCCGGGGCCTCATCTATATCGACTGTCCTGTGACTGGATTGCCCGATGCCGCGGCGAGCGGAAAGCTGACGCTCCTCGTTGGGGCCGAGGCTGCGGACCTGGAGCGCGCACGGCCGTTTCTTGAACCGCTCGGTAGCACGATCCGGCATTTCGGCGCGGTCGGCAGCGGGACCGTGTTCAAGTTGATCAACAATTTGATGGGCGCGGTGCAGATCGCGAGCCTTGCCGAGGGCGTTGCGATCGCCGAGCAGGCCGGTCTCGACATGACGATCGTGGCCGAATCGCTGGCGAGCGGCGCGGTGGCCAGCCCGCAGGTGATCCGTCACTCCAAGCGCATGATCGCGCGCGATTTCGCCGGCGCGTCGTTCACCGCGGCGCTGCGCCGGAAAGACGCGGCCTATGCGGTTGCGCTGGCCGAAACGTTGCTGCCGGGCGTCCCGGTCGCGCGCGCGGCGCTTGCGGCTTACGATGCAGCGAAGTCGTTTGCGCCCGATGACGACGAAGGCAGGATGATCGAGATCGTTTCGCGGCCGAAGCCGGCGACCTGATCAAGGTTCGCGCTCACAGCTCTCATATTCACGGAAATCGGGTGGACAGACGATCTGGCGTCCGGCACGGCCTCCGTTCAACGCGACGGATGAGCAGCCATGACCTCGAACGACGGCCGGATCGATGCCAGGGATTTTGCGTTCGGAGTGCTCTCGGTGTTGTGGGTCGGATCGTTTTTCTTCAACGGCCTCGCCTTGAAGGGGTTTCCGCCGCTCACCCTCGTCCTGTTGCGCGTTGCACTGGCTGCGTGCGGGGGATTTTTCGGGGCGCTTGCGATCGGCAGTGCCTTGCTCATGATCGACGGGCGTGTACTCAACCTGGCATGCTGATCGAGTGTGTGGCCTTCCAGCGCACATACCAGTCGCGGAACCGGCCGCTGTCCCGCTCGCCGCCGTGCCAGGCCGCGGTGACCGCGCCGTCGCCTGCAACCATGAACACCGCGTCCAGTCCCTTGGAGCGGCCGAGCGTGGCGATGGCCTGCTCCGGCGTCTGCGCGATGGGACCGGCGACATTGAACGAGGTGTTGACACTCATCTCCACGCCGATGCGGCGTCCGAGCGCCTTGAGATAAGCGTAGGTGAGGGGATCATCGTCTTCCCTGACGATCTGGATACGGCCGGTGCCGTCGGCATGGACCACGGCGGGAATCTTGCCCCGTGCGTGCTGCTTCGCCTGTGCGGTCAGCACCATGTAGTTATAAGCGTTGTAGTCGTCGTCGGACGCGCCCTCGTGCAGTTCGAAATGCTCCTGCGCGGCCTCGAGCGTCGCCATCGGCGCCAGCGGCCGGATCGCCTCGCGGTATTTGACCCGCGCATTGAGCAATTCGCGGACGCCGCCATCGCAGGGATTGGCGAGGATCGAGCGATGGCCGAGCGCGCGCGGCCCGGTCTCCGCCGAACCCTGATAAAGCGCGATGACGCCACCGTCGGCCACGATCGTGGCCATCAGGTCGGCGATTCCATCGCGGCCTTCCTGCGTCAAAACCTCTCCGATCACCGTGGAGGCGGTGTCGTCACTGCGAACCGCCGTTTCGATCTCCTCACGTGAGGGCGGCAGGCCGCAATAAAAGGCGTGGCGCATCGGCGCGCCGCGCGGGGCGCCCATAAGATGTGCAAACAGCCAGGCCGCGCCGATCGTGACGCCGGCATCGCCGGGCACCGGGGGCACCCAGAGATGCAGGCGTGCCTTGCGCTTCTGGTATTCGGCAAACCACGCCTCGTCAAAGTGCTCCAGCAGCCGCATGTTGCCGACCGCATTGAGCGCAACGCCGCCGGTCAGCACCAGGCGGTGGGCACCGGTTGCGCGAAGCAGGCGGTCGACCACATGGATGATCGCGTCCTCGAACACCATCTGCGTCGCGGCCGCCTTGTCGAGCCGCTCCCTGGTCTCCGGCCGATGCTCGATCTCCTCGACCCGCAACACCGCGTCGGGATTCCAGAGCTGCGATGGCTTCAGCGGCTCGCCCAGAATGTCGATCAGCGGCTTCTTGTAGGGATGTTCGAACGGGTCAGCGTACCAGTTGGCCATCGCGCGGTTGAGGCGGATCTCGCGACCGGCGCTGAACTGCAGCACCTGCTTCAACCGCCTGTAATACGGATTGGTCGCGCGGTCCATGTCGCCCCAGGCGGCCGCGCCCATGTAGCGGCCCTCTGACGACAGCCAGGTCCAGCCGCCCTGGGTCGAGGAGATCACGCTGTAGAACGCGCCGAGCGAGTCGAACATGCTGTCGTTGCAGTAGATCTTCCGCATCTCGCCATTGCGGACCACGTAGAGCGAGATCGAGCCGCGGTCGCCGGTGCCGTCGAGCACCGCGATGGCTGTTGCTTCGCCGTCGTCGGCGAACGGCGAGGCCGCGTAGGAGAACCAGGCGTGATTATCGTGATGCGGCATCGTGATCAGCGGCACGCGCTTGGAAAGCCCGAGCTGGCGCGCCAAAATCTTTGGCGTGCGCGTCATCTGGTCGAGCCGGCGGCCGTCGAAACCGGCGGCCTCGGTGAAACGCGCGAGCCGGAAACTCTGCGGCGCCTCTTCGAGCAGCGTGCGGGCCAGCGTGCCGGCAAGTGCCGGATAGTCCCAGGTGGTGAGCCAGGCAAAAATGTCGCGCCCGTCGCTCCCCATCTGCTTGAGCGCTGATACCATCGCATCGATCGAGGCTTGCGGATATTCTGTCGTGTGCTTGTGGCCGGAAAAGCGCTCTTCCTCGTTGTTGAGGATCAGCCGCGGACCGTTCTCTCTGGTGACCTCGACCAGTGCGACGCCGGAATTATGCGTCCCCGGCGCACCGAGACCGGCGAGATAGATCGTCTCGCCACGCGCGAGCTTTTTCCGCGCCTGAGCCAGCCGTTTTCTGGCAAACCTTGAGCCGAGCCGATGAAAGCCGGCGCGGGAAAAGAGCACCGTCGCAAGCCATTCACCCGCGCGAAATCCGCAGGCGCCGAGCCTCGGGTGTCGCGGTCCAATGCGGACGTTCGCTGGCAACGCGGTGTGTTGCAAAGTATCTGTTCCACCGGCAGCCGCGATCAGGCGCGGGCTGCCAAAATCCTCTGATCACTTGGTCCCGTACATCCGATCTCCGGCATCACCAAGGCCGGGCACGATATAGCCATGGTCATTCAGCCGTTCGTCGATCGCGGCGGTCCAGATCGGGATGTCCGGATGCCTGACGTGAAACTGTGCAATCCCCTCAGGTGCAGCCAGGAGGCACACGAAACGGATGTCGCGCCCGCCACGCGCTTTCAAGAGGCTTGCCGCGGCGATGGCGGAGTTGCCGGTCGCCAGCATCGGGTCCATCAGGATCGTGGTGCGGTCGGAGAGGTCCTGCGGCGCCTTGAAATAATATTCGACCGCCTCCAGCGTCTGCGGATTGCGATAGAGCCCGACATGGGCGACGCGCGCCGAGGGCACCAGCGCCAGCATGCCGTCAAGAAAGCCGACCCCGGCGCGCAGGATCGGCGCCAAGGTGAGCTTCTTGCCGGCGATTTTGGGGGCCTGCATCGGCGACAGCGGGGTCTCGATCTCGACCATCTCCAGCGGCAGGTCGCGCGTGACCTCGTAACAGAGCAGCATCCCGATCTCGTTGAGCAACTCGCGAAAGCCCTTGGTCGAGCGGTCCCTCTCACGCATCAGCGACAGCTTGTGCTGGACCAGCGGGTGGTTCACCAGATGGACGTCAGGGGCTGTCATGGTCAGCGGCTCTCTCGTTTCGAGCGGGGAATTCGGCTCCAATGCATCAATCACAAATGGGACCGGCCAACAATGCCGTTTCGCGCTGCGGTATCGCTTGCCTGAGCGGGCCCGGCTTGCGACAGTCGGCGCAAAAATTCGAACGGGAGAAAGCCATGCCGATGAGATTTGCGGGCTTGCGTCTGGTCACGATCGCCGCCATCGCGAGCCTGGTGGCGGCCGGCGTTCACGCCGAGCCGAAGTACGACCCCGGCGCCAACGGCACCGAGATCAAGGTCGGCAACATCATGCCCTATAGCGGGCCGGCCTCCTCCTATGCCGTGATCGGCAAGACGGAAGCGGCCTATTTCGACAAGATCAATGCCGAGGGCGGCATCAACGGCCGCAAAATCAAGTTCATCTCCTATGACGATGCCTACAGCCCGCCGAAGGCGATCGAGCAGGCGCGCAAGCTCGTCGAGGACGACGAGGTGCTGTTGATCTTCCAGCCGCTCGGCACGCCTTCGAACTCGGCGATCCAGAAATACATGAATGCCAAGCGGGTGCCGCAGCTCTTCGTCGCCTCCGGCGCCACCAAATGGGGCGATCCGAAAAGCTTTCCGTGGACCATGGGCTGGCAGCCCAACTACCAAAGTGAAGGGCGCATCTACGCAAAATACATCCTGGAGCATTTCCCGGACGCCAGGATCGCAGTGTTCTGGCAGAACGACGACGCCGGCAAGGACCAGGTCAAGGGTCTTCGCGATGGGCTCGGTGACAAGGCGGGCATGATCATCGCCGACAAGTCCTATGAGGTGAGCGATCCCTCGATCGATTCACAGATCGTCGCGCTCCGGGATTCCGGCGCCGACACGTTCTTTTCGTGGGCCGCGCCAAAGGGGTCGGCGCAGGCGATCCGCAAGGTCGGCGAGCTCGGCTGGAAGCCGCGCTTCTTCCTGGCCAATGTCTCGGCGTCAGTCGCCGGCGTGCTCAAGCCGGCGGGATTGCAGTATGCAAAGGACATCATCTCGTCGCATTATCTGAAGGATCCGACCGATCCCTCGTGGAAGGATGATCCGGGCATCACGACGTGGCGAGCCTTCATGGACAAATATTACCCGAGCGGCGATCAGGTCGACCTGAACGCGGTCTATGGCTACGCCGCCGCGCAGACCATGGTTCAGGTGCTGAAACAATGCGGCGACGATCTGACGCGCGAGAACGTCATGCGGCAGGCGGCCAATCTGAAGAACTTTTCAAGCGACGTGATGTTGCCGGGCATCAAGGTCAACACCTCGCCGGATGACTTCTTTCCAATCGAGCAGATGCAGCTGATGCAGTTCGACGGCCGGGCCTGGCATCTGTTTGGCGACGTGCTGACCGGCGAAGTCGGCCACCAGATGGGGCATTAGGGTCGTCATGGCCGGGCTTGGCCCGGCCATCCACGTCTTTCCTTTTTCGCGGCTCCGAAGACGTGGATGCCCGCGACAAGCGCGGGCATGACGACGTGGTGGCAATTGGACGCACAGATCGCACCGAACCCGCGGCGCGCCAGATTACCCCGCGCTCAGCCGCACGCCGGCGCGCAAAAACTTCTGCGGATCGACTGCTTCGCCGTCGATCCGCGTCTCATAATGCAGATGCGGACCGGTCGAGCGGCCGGTCGAGCCGACTGCGCCGACCACCTGGCCGATCTTGATCTGGTCGCCGATCTTGACGTGGATCTCGGAGAGATGGCCGTAGCGGGTCGACAGGCCGTTGCCGTGATCGATCTCGACCATGCGCCCGTAGCCGCCGCTCCATCCGGCCGAGACCACTTTGCCATTGGCGGTGGCGCGCACCGGGTCGCCCATCGAGGCGCGGAAGTCGAGGCCGGTATGCATCGCCGGCCGGCCCAGAAACGGGTCGCTGCGCACGCCGAAACCGGAGGTGAATTCGACTTCGCCGACCACGGGCTTGCGATAAGGCACGAGCGTCAGGGTGCGGTTCAGCCGCTCCATCTGGCTGCGCGCGAGATTGATGCGATAGAGCTGCCGCTCGAACGGGCCGGCGTCGCCCGGAAGTCGCACGGGCACGAAAGGCCCGCCGACGCCCGCGCGCGGCGTTGCGGCCTCCAGCTGCGCCATGTCGAGGCCGAGATCGGTGATAACCCCGCGCATGCGCCGCACCCGCGATTCCACGCCGTCTTCGACCGCGCCCAGTGCCGCGACCTGCCGGCGCTCGACCTGGTCGAGCGAACTCTGCAGGCGGACCAGAACGTTGTCGACGCCCTGGAGTTTTGCGAAGTGGCTGGCCGGTGGTGCTGACACAACCGGGGCCCGCGATTCGAGCCGCGCCTCTCGATCCGGCGGCGCGACGAAGATCACGGTGTCGCTGATCGGCGAGGGTTTTGCCGCCGTCGGGCTTGCCTCGGAGGCGGCAGTGCCGCGCGCGGGCGGCCGGACCGAACCGGTCACATCGGGAATCGAACCGAGTGCGGTCGCGCGCTGCTCGAGCGCCGATTGCCGGCGCATGATCTGCTCGAGCTTCTGGTCGAACTGCTCCTGGTCGAGCAACTGGCGGCTGGTGGTGCGATCGACCTTGGCGCGCAGTTCGGCGATACGGTCTTCGTAGGAATATTGCATTTCGGCCTGACGCGCGATCAGGCGGGTGAGCACGTCGTCGCGAAACGCGAAATAAGTGGCGGTTGCCGCCGACCACAGGCCGAGCAGCACGACAGTGCCAACCGCGATCCAGAACAGCACGGGGCCGATGCGAATCTGCTTGCCGGCATGCACGAGGGTATAGCCGTCCACCGCCGAGGCGGTCGGGCGCGGCATCGGTGCCGCGATGGCGCTTGCCGTACGCCGCTGCTGCAGCGGACGGCCATGGTTGTGGGCGTGATGTTGGGGATATTCTGAATATTGACCGGAACGATGCGACATCGGCACTCCCGCGCCGGTCGGATCGAAAATTCCGTACGGCCAAAATTGCAGGAGCGATTTGAGCCGCCGATGGTTAATTTTTCTCCAATGAAGTCCTCGATTCAGAGTGTTCGCGCAAAAGCCAGTACTTCTTCGGCGTGCCCATCGACCCGGACATTGCGCCAGACCTTGGCGATGCGCCCCTTCGCGTCGATCAGCACCGTGGTCCTGATGATGCCGAGGAAGCTCTTGCCATACATCGATTTTTCGCCCCAGGCGCCATACGCCTCCAGCATCTCGCGCCGTTCATCCGAGAGCAGAGGAACCGCAAGCTTGTGCTTGTCGCGAAATGACTCCTGCGCCTTCAGCGAATCGGCCGAAATACCCAGGACCGCGGTTCCATCTTTGGCGAAGGCGCCGGCGAGGCGGGTGAAATCGATTGCTTCCTTGGTGCAGCCGGGTGTGTTGGCCCGCGGATAGAAGAACAGCACCAGCTTTTTGCCCGCAAAATCCTGCAGCGAGACCGAACTGCCGCCATCGCGTGGCAAGATGAACGAAGGCGCCATGGCGCCCTCGACGAGGCGTGCCGGGTTGGACGAAGGCGTGGCGGACGTCTTGGTCGCGGCCTTCGCCTTGGCTTGAACCGCCCGGGCGGGACTCGCGGAGGTCGCCCGCTTCGCTGAGGTGTTGCGGGCAGCGGTCTTCGTGGCGGACGTTCTCCGGCCCTTTACGGACTTTGCAGCCCTTAACGGCGACGATCTGGCCGCGCTCCCTCCGCGGTCTCCGAGCTTTGATGAATTCTTACGGGATTTCTTGGACATACGCCTTCCTTTCGTCGCTTTCGCTGGCTCAATCATTGGGGTATTGAAAGAGTTGTTCGGCAGGCTGGAATCAATTCGGCGGCTGGGCAAGAGCTGCGGCCTCGGAGTATGCTTGGAGTGTTTACGACGCACCCGCCTGTTCGGCCGTTGAACAGACTGCCTCGGCGGAGAGTGGGCTTACGGGATAACCTTTAGGATTGGCAGCGATGCCTGCACTGGAACGCCCGCATCCCGTCGACGGGCGTCTTGGCGCAAGCGGCCAGCCTACTAACGAGCGCCGGCACCGAGAGGCAATGGCAAGAAACAGGTCGGCCCAAGGCCTAGACTCACAGACCCTGGATTCTCCCGGTCATGGCGACGGCCAGAGCCGCGCGTGGAATGACGCCGATTGGGACGGGGACCAGGACGACGCCGACGGCCGCCGCGCGCGCCGCCTGCTTTCCAAGTCGAACTCCAGCCTCCATCGCGTTATCGACACCCTGTCCACGCTGCAGCGATGGGGTGCCGGCTCTCGCTGGGTCAAGCGTTTGGGTGTCGCACTGGCGGTGCTCCTGGTCATCTTCACCACTTCGTTCGGCGTGGTGTGGTGGCTGCTTGGCGCTGGTCCGATCAACGTCGACTT
The DNA here is from genome assembly GCF_019244115.1 of Bradyrhizobium sp. Classification (GTDB taxonomy): domain Bacteria; phylum Pseudomonadota; class Alphaproteobacteria; order Rhizobiales; family Xanthobacteraceae; genus Bradyrhizobium. The sequence goes on along the minus strand of NZ_JAFATE010000588.1, from coordinate 939 downwards.
CTTTACGCCATGGCTTGTGGCTGCGATCGAGGACAATATCGGCCATGGCAACACCGTCGAGGTGGGTGGCACGCAGATCGAGCGCGCGGGCCGAATCCGGATCGCGGTTCGCATCCGCGACATCATCGTTCGCGACCAAGACCATGCCATTGTGGCAAGCGCCCCCAAGGCCGAAGTCCGGCTGTCCGGCAACGCCTTGTTGATGGGACGGCTTCGCGCCGAGAGCCTCAATCTGGTCGATGCGGTGCTCGCGATTCGCATTACGCCGGACGGAAATGTCACGGTGTCGACCGGCGACACCGCAAAGCCGCTTGCGACCGGCGTGACCAGGAAATCGCCGGCTGGCGCGCCGCCGGCCGCGGGGAGCGTTCCGGGCGGCGTTGCGCAGCAGCCGGCGCCTGCGACAGGCTCCTCCAACACGGGGCCGAGTGGGCTTCTGGCCGGGCTCGACTGGCTCGATAGCCTCAGTCTGACCGGTCTCGACGGTCAGAACCTCAACGAGATCGGCTTGAAAAACGGCGTGCTGGTCGTGGACGATCAGCAGCGTGGCAACAAATGGACGTTCGACAATATCAGCCTCAGCCTGCGTCGCCCGCACGGTGGCGGCGTGGTGCTTTCCGTCGGCGAGGAAGGAAAGCGCGCGTGGTCGCTGCGCGTCGTGGTCGGGCCACCGGAAAACGGCGTGCGCACCGTCGACGTCAGAGCCGACAAGCTCAGGACCTCCAACATCCTGCTGGCGCTGCGGCTGAAGGACATGACCTACAACGCCGACCTGCCGTTGTCAGGCGAGGTGAAGGGCGAAATCAGCCGCGATGGGCTGCCGACCTATCTGCACGGCAAGCTGACGATCGGCCCCGGAACCATCATCGATACCGACACGCCGGATTATCCGATGGCCATCGACCAGGCGGAGATGAGCCTGGAATGGGATGCAAACCG
>NZ_JAFATE010000459.1 GCF_019244115.1 Bradyrhizobium sp. | reverse complement strand
GCGGGCCGCGACGATGGCGACGGTCAGACACCACACGGTGCCGCTGGAAATGAACATCAGGCCGAGCGCCAGGAATGCGAGCCCCTTGTGCGGTGCGTACGCATCGACAAATTGCGGCAGGAAGGCGAGAAAGAACAGCGCCACTTTCGGGTTCAGCGCGTTGGTCAGCGCGCCCTGCCAGAACACCCGCGCCAGCGCGACCGTGGCATGCTCGCGCGACGCGGTTTCGTCCGCAGGAAGCGTACGTGACAGCAGCATGGTGAGACCGACATAGCAGAGGTAGGCCGCACCGATCCATTTCACCGCGGTGAACGCGGTCGCCGACGCCATCAGCAGCGCCGACAGACCGACCGCGGCCGCGAAGACATGGGTCAGGCAGCCGGTCGAAATGCCGAACGCCGCGGCAACCCCGCCGCGCCAGCCCAGTTGCACGCTGCGCGCCGCCACATAGGCGGTGTCCGGTCCGGGCGCGATGTTGAGCAAGACGCCGGAAGCGAGAAAGAGCCAGAAATCATGAATGCCGAACATCGATGAGGCTCCTTCAGCGCAAGGGCTTCGATCACTTGAACAGCGGCGTGCCCGGCACGAAGGCATCGAACGCCGCCCAAAACTGTTCGCGGTAGCGATCCTGCTCCTGCAGAATCTCGTGCTTGCTCCCGGCGATCACGAGATGGCGGGCCGCGCGCAGATGATAGGCGAACTCCTCGATCGCCGGCGTCGATACCACGCTATCGTTGGAGGCGGCCAGCATCAGGATCGGTTGGCGGATCTGCGAGGGATAGTTGGTCGCACGGAACGTGTGCATGGCGCGAAAGGCGGTATCGGCCCAGGCCACCGTCGGCGAGGCGATGCCGAGGGTGGGATCCTCGTCGAGGATCGCGGCGTTGCGGGCATAGCGCACGGGATCGGAGGTGACGGGATTGTTCAGGAAGGGCTGGGTGCCACTCAGGACATCATCGCCGCCCGGGACATAGCGGCCGCCCTGCGCGGCGAGGCGCATGGTGCGAAGCAGCGCGCGCACCGCAAACGACGTCGCGCGTCCCGGCAGGTCGATCATCGGCGCCGACAGCACCATGCGGTCGAACCAGCGCTTGCCGGCATAGGCAGTGCGCAGCAGCACGGTGCCGCCCATCGAATGGGCCAGCGCGAAGAACGGCGGCGGGCAATCCGGCAGCACCACATGCTGGACAAAGGTCTCGACGTCGATTTCGTAGTCCGCGAAGTCACGCACATAGCCCTTGCGCGGATCGCGCAGGCGGCGCGAGGAGTGGCCCTGGCCGCGCCAGTCGATCATCGCCACCGTAAAGCCGCGCTCCAGCAGATCGCGCACCGTCTCAAAATACTTCTCGATCATCTCGCTGCGGCCGGAGAACACGCAGACCGTGCCCTTGCGGCCCGAGGTCGGCGACCAGCGTGCGAAACGCAGTTCGGCGCCGTCGATGGTCTTGACGGTGCCGGTCACGACGTTGTCGGGAACGGGATTGGCGGGAATCGAGACGAGCGTCATGGATGGGATCGGATAGGTCGATACAAGCGGGAATCAAGGGGCGGAGACCGGAAAAGGTTGAGGAAAAGCTGCAAATCCCGCCCTCTTGAACGCCCCAGAAGTTTCTCCCATATCACCATCGTGCAGGCCGCGACCAGTGTTTCACGCACTTGAAGGCTGCACAGACAAGCCCGGCCCGATGGCGGGCGGGTTACTTCAAACAGTCGCTCAATGGAGGACTTTGCCATGCGTACCTACGATCTCGCTCCCTTCTATCGTTCCACCGTCGGTTTCGACCGCCTGTTTTCGCTGCTCGATCGCGCCACCGCCGATGCCAGCCCCGGCTATCCGCCTTACAATATCGAGCGCACCGGTGAGAACGCCTATCGCATCACCGTCGCCGTCTCCGGCTTCGCCCAGGATGAACTGTCCATCGTCGCGAAAGAGAACACGCTGACGATCAAGGGCGAGAAGGCCGGGAGTGAGAACGGCAAGGACAAGGGCGAAGTGCTTTATCGCGGCATCGCCGCGCGCGCCTTCGAACGCGTATTCCAGCTCGCCGATTTCGTGGTGGTGAAGAACGCCTCGCTCGAGCACGGCCTGCTCCATGTCGATCTCGTGCGCGAGATCCCTGAAGCCAAGAAGCCGCGCTCGATTCCGATCGCAACCGGCGCGACCGCCGCGCCGCAAGTGGTGAACGGCTCCGCCGAAAAGGCCGCAGCCTGATCGCATCCGACTTCAGCCTCCCCTGAAACCTCAGAACGCCCCGGGCAACCGGGGCGTTTTTTTGGCTCTGCCGATCTGGCCGGCGCGCCGCAAGTGGAGACGAAAAACGCCCCGGCAGAACCGGGGCGTTTCCTGCTTCGTGATCCGCCGTATGGAGCTCTTGGAAAAAACGCTAAAATTCCAGACCCTGCGCCTCCGGCATCGGTTGGGTCGGCAAGATCTGTGACCCCTGTGGCGCCGGTTTGACCTGGCCGACCGTCGGCGCGGGCGAAGACGGCGCGGCAGGAGCAGCAGCAGCGGTGACGGGTGCAGGCTTCGCTTCCGAGGCGGCCGGTTGTTGCGGCGGTTGCGGAGCGGCCTCGGGCCGTGCAGCCGCTTGCGGCGCAGCCGCAGCAGGCCGTGGCATGGGCTGAGGCACCGTGCGGCTCGCAACGTGCGGGATCGCGGCCGGCGGCCGTGGCGCATTCGACATCGCCGGCAGCGGCGGAGGCGGCAGCGGCGGAGCGCCGCGCGGACCGTAAGGACCGCCTGGCGGGCCGCTCATGCCTTCCTCGTAACCCTCTGACGGCACGAAGTTGACGATCTCGCCGGTCCGGGCATCAACCACCAGCCGCCCATCACCACCGCGGCGGTCGATGGCGTTGATCACATAGGTGAAGCCGCGCAGGCGCGGGACTCCGGTCGGCAGGAAGCCGGCCTCGCGCATGGCGGCGAAGACTTCGTGCGGCGGCACAAGGCCGATCCCGTCGCCGCGGCTCAGCGGTCCCCGGGGCGCCATCGGCGTGTAATAGGGGTCGTCGAAATCGGACGCTCTTCCGTAAGGCGACGCGTAAGGTCCGGGGCCTTGTGCTGATGCGGTCGAGGCGGCCAGCACCAGACAGCAACCGGCAGCCCATCCTGCGAGCAATCTCATCGCTATAATCGCTCCTCAAACGCCCCGATTGCGCCCCCGCGCTGAAGCGCTCTGACTCAAAGTAAAACTGCGCGACAGGGTCGGGGGTGATTTCGGCGGTCCTTGGGCGGGATCGCGGCACCATCTGCCCCAAACACAGGTTCCACGCGCCTCACGCGCTTCGGCGACCGCACGTTCGCGTGAGCATGGCAGCATCGCCGGGGGGCGGCCACGGGATGCTAATCGGCAGCGTCCTTTGGTCTTTCGCAGCACCGCCGGTGCCCGGCCGCCGGCCGGGACGCGATACGGACAATCCCGAGGAAAACAAGCCCATGAGGACTTTCACGCGCTTGTGTGATAGATAAAAATTTGGCATGGTGCAAGTTAGGACAGGATTACTGTCTCAAATTTCGTTGCAGAACTGGCACAAGGAATGCAATGAAATTTCAGCGCGAGAGGCGCTGGAGAGGTAACAGGGAAGGCCGTTCGTCGGGGACGTGAGGCCAAAACCCTGAATTCTGAAAATGCGGCTCGCTTTGGCGGACGAGCGGTGGCCTTGCGGTGCCGCGGACGCCCAAGGTGCGCCGGAGGATGACGCCGGGAACGTTGAAGACATCACGTGTCTTGAGAGGACTGATATGAGCGGGTCGAGCTTTGAGAGCGAAAGCATCCTTCACGATGCGCTGTCGGCGGCTTGCAACATCAAACCGGCCGACGTTGAAACACGTGAGCATAGCTTTGAACATACCTGGCGTCCCGCGGCCGAAGGCCTCTACGACCTGTCACTGGAAAAGGATTCCTGCGGCGTCGGCTTCATCGCCAACATCAAGGGCAAGAAGTCGCATCAGATCGTTTCCGATGCGCTGAACATTCTCTGCAATCTCGAACATCGCGGCGCCGTCGGCGCCGACCCGCGCTTCGGCGACGGCGCCGGCATATTAGTGCAAATTCCGCATCGCTTCTTTGTGCGCAAGGCGGCCGAGATCGGCTTCCAGCTGCCCGACCCCGGCGAATACGCCATCGGCGCGCTGTTCATGCCGCGCGAGACGGCGTGGCGCAACGTCATCAAGAGCATCATCGCCGACCAGATCAAGGCCGAAGGCTTGATGCTGCTCGGCTGGCGCGACGTGCCGACCGACAATGCCTCGCTCGGCGAGAGCGTTAAGCCGACCGAGCCGACGCACATGCAGGTGTTCATCGGCCGCAACGGCGCCGCCAGGACCGAGGAGGAGTTCGAGCGCAAGCTCTACATCCTGCGCAAGTCGATCTCGCAGGCGATCTATCAGCGCCGCGACCGCGGCATGGCCGGCTATTATCCCTGCTCGATGTCGTGCCGCACCGTGATCTACAAGGGCATGTTTCTGGCCGACCAGCTCGGCAAATATTACGCCGATCTG
>NZ_JAFATE010000443.1 GCF_019244115.1 Bradyrhizobium sp. | reverse complement strand
AGCGACGGCGAGATTCGTCGGTAGGGTTCTTGCCGGTCAAATCGCACAAGCGGCGTGATTTCGTTTTTCTTCCGGGAGGCGTCGTCTGGGAGCGACGCCCTCGGAAATCCTGCCTCTTCTCGGCAGGCCACCATTGGTGGTATATCTCAAAAGAACTGTCGGGAATGGACCCGAATTCTTCTGATTCTTATCTCCGCGTATGTGCCCGATCAGGGCTCGCATCACCTTCATCAGTGACCCGAACCCGCGTGTGCACGCGCCGTCGCAGGGAGGAACGGATGAAGCGCATACTGCAGGGCTTGGCCTTCGCGATCAGTGTCGTGTGTCCATCGCAACCCGTGGACGCAAAGGTCATCAAGTTTGAGATCCTTCGCACTGAATCGCCGGCATTCGAAGGGCGCACTTTCGCTCCCGTAGGCACCTATGACCGCATCATTGCCCGCGCGACAATTGCGGTGCCGCCCGATGATCCGCACAATTCAGTGATTGCAGATATCGATCACGCCCCGCGGAATGCGCACGGACTGGTCGAAGCGGTGAGCGATGTCGAGATTCTGCGCCCCACCATTGCAACCGGCGCAAATCGTCGCCTTTTCTATGAAGTTGTGAATCGCGGCAACAAAGCCGGGCTGGCACTGTTCAATGACGCCGCGGTCACGAACGACCTGACCAAGGCTGCTGACGCGGGTAATGGCTTTCTGATGAGCCGCGGCTACACGATCGTGTGGAGCGGCTGGCAAGGGGATACGGCTGCTGGGGGTGGGCGTCTTACGTTTTCGCCGCCCATTGTGCCGCAGGTAACCGGCCTCTCTCGCGAGGAATTTGTTTTCGATCACTCGGAGAACCCCGCGGTCGCAAAGCTGAGCTATCCCGCCGCCGATCTCGATCCCGCGCAGGTGAAGCTCACGGTGCGCGCACGCGAGAGCGATCCGCGAAGTGAGCCGAGCGATCTTTCGATGAAGTTCGAAGACCCAAACCGGATTGCGATCAGTCGTCCGGCCGGTTTCGATGCCGGCGCGATCTATGAACTGATCTACCTCGCCAAGGATCCGAAGGTGATGGGACTCGGGTTTGCGACGACGCGCGATATCATCTCGTTCCTTCGGTATGACAAGGCCGATGAAGAAGGCACTCCGAATTTGCTGGCCGGCCACATCGATCGTGCCATCGCATTCGGCGTCTCACAGAGTGGCCGATATTTGCATGATTTCCTCTATCTCGGCTTCAACGCCGATGAGGCGGGCCGTATGGTTTTCGATGCGCTGATGCCGCATGTCGCCGGCGGGAAGAAGACATTCACCAACTATCGCTTCAGCCAGCCCGGCCGTTCGCCCTACCAGCACGCCGATACAGTTTATCCGGGCTCCGAATTTCCGTTCACCTATCCAGTGATTACTGACACGCTCACTGGACGCACCGACGGTCTGCTGGCCCGGTGTCTAGCTGCCGGTAACTGCCCCAAGATCATCAAGACCGACAGCGAAATCGAGTTTTACCAGCAACGCGCATCCTTGGTGGCGACCGACACGCAAGGCAATGCCTTGGCGATGCCTGACAATGTTCGGCTGTTCTTGATCTCCAATCTTCAGCATTTCGCCCTGGCAACTGACCGCTCCGCGCTCACGCGGACCTGTATGTTCCCGACGAACCCACTCCATGCAGGTCCGCCAGCGCGCGCTTTGTTGGTCGCGCTTGATCAATGGATAACGGATGGGACACTGCCGCCGCCGAGCCGCTACCCGAGCCGAGATGATGGCTCCCTCGTGCCGCCGATTCCCGAAGCGGTGGGCTTTCCGCGAATTCCGGGCGTCGTTTACACCGGACGAATGACACAACCGACAGTGATCAATTTCGACGTGGTGCCGCCGGTCAAAGGGGCCGCCTATCCAGTATTTGTTCCAAAGACCGACGCCGATGGCCGCGATATCGCCGGAGTGCACCTGCCGACCTTGGAGGCTCCCGTCGCAACGCATACGGGCTGGAATTTCCGCAAAGCTGGATTCGCGGAGGGTGAGTTGTGCGACAACAACGGGTCGATGTTCCCGTTCGCTGCCACTCGCGAGGAGCGGCTCAGCAACGGTGATCCGCGCCTATCGCTGGCCGAGCGCTTTCCAAAAGAGGGCGATCGCGCTGCGGCCGTTTTGACGGCCGCGAAGCAGCTCGTCCAAGACCGACTGCTGTTGGAACAGGACGTCAAGCTGTTCATGGCAAGCGTCAAGTAAATTTAGCGAGATAGTCGCGGGGTTACGCCATCAAGCTCACGACCTCGCTTGGTGCAGCGCCACTAGCCGTTCTGCGTACCGTCCGCGTACCCACCACCGATCTCCGTACCGGGTGCGAGCAATCCCTTGCCCGGGACATGATTAATCTCCAGCCTCGTACCGTCCGGATCCTCGAACAGCACCGAATAGTAGCCGGGGGCAAAACTGTCCTCGCGCGGTGCGTGAACGATACGTGCGCCAATCTTTAGAAGAAAGTCATACGCCTCATCGATATCGGCACGTTCTCGCGCGCGAAAACAGTGGTGATGCAATCCGACGGAGCCCTGGCGGAATCGTTGACCAGCATACTCCTCTGTGGGCGCGTGAATGCCGAATCCCGTGCGGCCGCCAACACAATAGAAGGTGTTCACCGTGTCAGCCACGATCGCAAGGCCCATAAACGGTAATAGTTGTCCGTAGAAGGCACGTGCGGCTGCAAAATTTCCGGCCGTAATGAAGGTATGGGCAACACCATTGATTTCCATGCTCGGTCCTTCCGCAATCACCAATTCTACGAACAATCCGTTGGTGCGTTCAACTAGAGTTTGAGCGCCCGTATCGAACGTCTTGCTCGACGTGGACACCATGTTGCGGCAGCCGATCGACGTCGACATTCGGCACAGAAAATTTATGAAGTCGGGGCCACGCTGTCCGAACGAAACGGGTCCGTGGCTAACCATTGCTTAACCTTTGCGTGCGGCCTTGCCGGAATAAGCCGAAATAT
>NZ_JAFATE010000487.1 GCF_019244115.1 Bradyrhizobium sp. | reverse complement strand
CGCCGTGTCCAGCGGCCGCCGCAAGGTGGTCAGCACATAGGCACCGCTGCCCCAGTCCTTGCCGACCGGAATTTTCACCTGCGACGTGCCTTCCCTGATGTCGACCGTCTGCGTCGTCAGCAGGCGGTCGCCGAGCACGTTGACGGTGAGCTTGCCGGCGCTGCGCGTATTGACCGTGACCACCATGGTGTCGCCGGACGCATATTGCGGCTTGTCGATCGAGGTCTCCAGCAGGTCCGGCGTGTCGGCGCCGCCCTCGGAATACCAGCCGACGTCGAACTGCACCGAGGTCAGCGGGCCATCGGCCTCGGTCGATTTCACGTCGAGGCGGTAGCGGCCCGGCTCGGGCAGCAGCGAGATCCGCGCCGGCTTGTCGGCCGCGATGGCAAGATCGCCGTCGGCGACACGCCTGGTCGACTTGACCGGCTCATATTGCCAAAACGAATCCTGCCGGTACCATTGATAGCGCGACTCCAGCTTCATCAGCTCGTAGCGCAGGCCCGAGCGCGCCAGCGTCTTGCCATCGGGCGAGGCGAACACGACATCGAACTCGGCCTTGTCGCCTTCCGCGACACTGTTGTCGCCGAACAGCGGTTTTACGCCGATCTCGGCTGCGCTCGCCGCGACTGGCAGCACGATCTTGCGCTCGACCGCGCGCCCGCCGGTCTCCGCCATGCGGATGAAGATCTGCGCCTCCTGCGGCCGCGTCGAGGTCGGCGGCTTGGCGAGGCTGACCGCGAAGGTCGCAATGCCGTTGTCGTCGGTCTCCGGCAGGTTCTCGATCGGCGTGCGCTCGTTCGAGGTGGTCTCCTCATCGGCGACGCCGAACTTGTAGCCCGGAAAACCCGCGCGCTCCGCGGCCGGCGCAACCAGCATGTCGCCTTCGACCTGCAGGTTCGAGGCCGGTGCGCCATAGAGGAAATGGCCGTCCACCTTCAGCTCGACCGGCGCCTCCGCCTTGATCAGCTTGTTCTTCGAGCTCAGGTCGAATTCCAGCCGCTCGGGGATGTAGTCCTCGACCATGAAGGTGGTCTCGCCGACCGCCGAGCCCTTGGGATCGGTGAACGCGCGCACCCGCCAGGTCCCGCTCGGCACCGCCGAATTGAGCGACACGGACAGCGTCCGCCCGCCCGCGCCCTGGTCAGCCAGCACCGCGCGGCGGAACTCGACTCCATCAGGGCGTTCCACCACCAGCGTCAGCGGCGTGCCGCCGAGCGCGTTGCCGAGCCCGTCGCGGAGCAGCGCGGTCAGATACACCGTTTCGTTGGAGCGGTAGACGCCACGCTCGGCATAGACGAAGGCGTCGGCGCCCTCCGGCGCCTCGCGCCCGGCGACGCCGCGGTCGGTCAAGTCGAAGGCGTTGGTCTTGAGACTGAGGAATGCGTAGTCGGTCTTTTCGCCCGTCACCGTCAGCATCGCCGGCGACAGCCCGCCCTCGCCGCGCGCGAGCCCGGTCTCGAACAGCACGTGACCGGCCTCGTCGGTCTTGCGGCTGGCCAAGATTTCGTTATTGCGGGCGATCAGGCGCACCTCGGCATGCGGCACCGCCTCGGTCGAGGCAAGCGAATTGACGAAGACATGGATGCCGTCATTGCCGGAGAACGCGGCGATGCCGAGATCGGAGACGATGAACCATTGCGTGGCGAGCTGGCTCTCGTCGTCGTTCCCCGTCGGCGTCTTCGGCGCCGCCGTCATCACATAGACGCCCGCCTGCAACTCGCCGAGCGCCTGGTCGACTGGGAACGCGGTCGTGACGTCCTGGTTCAGCGTGGTGGCGGTGGCAAGCTCGCCGGTCCACACCTTCATGCCGCGCTGGTCGCCGAGATCGGAGAGCTGGTAGCTCGAGATCGGGCGCTGGAAGTCGCTGTCGATGACGGCGTTGATCAAATTGCGGTCGCCGATCCGGTAGACGTTGACGGTCACCGCCGGCGTATTGACGCTGACCAGGGGAATGCCGCGCTGGCCGGTGCGCGGCAGTACATAGGCGCGGCCGGTAAAGTGCACGAATGGTTTGCGGTCG
>NZ_JAFATE010000301.1 GCF_019244115.1 Bradyrhizobium sp. | reverse complement strand
ACTTCGTCTGGATCATGGGCGCCGACAATCTCGCGCAGTTTCACCGCTGGAAGGATTGGCGGCGCATCGCCTCCGAGGTGCCGATCGCCGTGATCGACCGCCCGCCGCAGAGTTTCCGGGCGCTGGCGGCCCCCGCAGCACAGGCGCTGGCGCGCTACCGGCTGCCTGAGAATCAGGCGGCCCGGCTGACGGATCAGCCGGCGCCGGCCTGGGTCTTCCTGACCGGGCTGAAAATGAATCTTTCGTCGACGACCTTGCGGAACCCGGACGGGAGCTGGAAGACCGCAACGTGAAGGTGCGAGAGTCTGGTGGTGTGTGGGGGACTGGATATTGAAACCATTAACCCCACATGCGTAGAATGGTCCGCGGGCTGCCGGATTCGGTCGCCCGCGATACAGTGAAAGGAATGGTCCCTGGCCACACCTGTATTGTCCAAGTCAGTTTTACCCAAGTCTCGTCAGAGCGCGCGTAAAACGTCGACCCAAGCTGCGGCCTTGCCTGCGCCGTCCGACGCCGACAAGACGCTGAACCTGATCCTCTCCCGCCTCGAGGATATGAAGGCGGAAGAGACGGTCACCATCGACCTTCGCGGCAAATCAGCATTTTCGGATTACATGGTCGTCACCACGGGCCGGGCCAACCGGCACGTTGGCGCGATCGCTGAAAACGTCCTGAAAAGCCTGAAGGAAAACGGAATCAAGAACATCCATATCGAAGGCCTGCCCAATTGCGACTGGGTGCTGATCGATTCCGGCGATGTGATCGTGCATGTCTTCAGACCCGAGGTCCGCGAGTTCTACAATCTCGAACGATTGTGGATCCAGGGTCCGACGGCGGCGAAGGCGGTCTAGGGTCGGTTGGTCCGGCGAGCCAAGGTCCGCCGCATCGGCGGCTGGACCGGTTGCGCATGTCGGACGCAGACGTCGGCACCGGGCGCGGCGGAAGGATTGACGCATGCGCCTGGTCGTGATCGCGGTCGGCCGGCTGAAACAGGGCCCGGAGCGGGACCTCGCCGAGCGTTATCGGGAACGGTTCGACGATCTCGGCCGCAAGCTCGGATTTCGTAGCCTCGAGATCCGCGAAATCCCGGAAAGTCGGGCCCGCGACGCTTTGGCGCGGATGGCTGAGGAGGCGGCGGCGATCTCGGCCCTGATCCCCGAGAAATCCGCTGTCGTGACGCTGGACGAACGCGGCCAGAACATGGACAGCACCGGTTTTGCCCGGACGCTCGGCCGCTTGCGGGATCAGTCAGTCGCCAATACTATTTTCATCATCGGCGGGGCGGACGGACTTTCGCCCGATTTGCGGCGCAGGGAGACGCAGAGTGTCGCGTTTGGCGCCGCGACCTGGCCGCATCAAATGGTTCGCGTGATGCTTCTCGAGCAGCTTTACCGGGCCGCAACGATTCTTGCCGGCCATCCCTATCACCGCGCCTGAGTGCGCTACCTGGACGAACCTTGTCTCGACCGACGCCCCGGATCCGCCATTTGCACGCCGCGCTTCGCCGCGGCTTGCTGTCGTCGGTCCCGCTCGCTCTGCTGCTGTCACCGGCAAACGCCGCCGAGCCGGCACGTTCCGGCCAACAGTCGGTGCAGAGCGCGGCCGCGACGCCGGCCGCCGGGCCGGTTTCGCCCGACGATATCAAGCAGCGCACGCAGCAGCTCGAGGACGCCCGCGCCGCGCAGAAGAGCGCTGCCGAGCAGCAAGCCAAGCTGCAGGCTGACATCGCCTCGATCGGACAGGACCGCTCCAAACTCAACCAGCAGCTGATCGATGTCGCCGCACGGGTTCGCAGCATCGAAGCGAGCATGGGCGACACCGAGGCGCGTCTGCGCGTGCTCGATCAGCGCGAGGCCCAGATGCGCGCGTCGCTGGATTCGCGTCGTTCCGATATTGTCGAGGTGCTGGCGGCGCTGCAGCGGGCGGGACGCCGGACCCCGCCTGCGCTGCTGGTGCGGCCCGAGGACGCGCTGCAGTCGCTGCGCACAGCGATGCTGCTCGGCTCGCTGGTGCCGGAATTGCGGGCGCGTGCGGAAAAAATCTCCGGCGAGCTCGGTGACCTCCTGACCGTCCGCAAGACGATCAGCACCCAGCGGGACAAGCTCGCCGCCGACCGCGACAAGCTCAAGGACGATCAGACGAGACTCTCCGCATTGGTGGGCGAGCGGCAGCGCCAGCAGTTCACCGCCGAGAAAGACCTCGAGCAGGAGGGCGCTCGCGCCATTGCGATGTCGAAGCAGGCCGACAGCCTGCAGGGCCTGATCTCGAAAATGGAGCAGGACCTGAAGAGCGCCGCCAAGGCCGCCGCCATTGCCAGTCTGCAGGGGGTTCCGGCATCGGGCGGTAAGGCCGACACGAAGAACGCGACCCGAACGAGCCCGGCGATCGCGTTCGCCTCGGCCAAAGGTATATTCGCGCTCCCGGTGAACGGGACGAAGATTCGCGACTTCGGCGCCTCCGACGGGGTCGGCGGCACGCAAAAGGGCATTTCTTTGGCGACGCGGCCCGGCGCGCAGGTCACAACACCTTGTGATGGCTGGGTCGTTTACGCCGGTCCGTTTCGCAGCTACGGACAACTCTTGATCCTCAATGCCGGGGGCGGGTATCATGTCCTGATCGCCGGAATGGAACGCATTTCGGTGAACATCGGCCAGTTTGTACTTTCGGGAGAGCCCGTGGCGACCATGGGAAGCACGGCGCAGGTTGCTTCCATTCTCTCCACGAACGCGAGCCAACCTGTGCTTTATGTCGAGTTCCGCAAGGACAACACTCCTATCGATTCAGGCCCATGGTGGGCCGCAAGTGAAGGCGAAAAGGTTCGCGGATGATGCGAAAAACTTCTGTAGTTCTCCTCAGCGCTGCTACCGGCGCCGCACTGACCCTTTTGGTGACCCAGCCCCGCGCCGTCCTGATGGGATCGAGCGCCCGCGCCGCGACCGCGGACACCTATCGCCAGCTTAACCTGTTCGGCGACGTGTTCGAGCGGGTGCGCAGCGACTATGTCGAGAAGCCCGATGACAGCAAGCTTGTGGAGTCCGCGATCAGCGGCATGCTGTCCGGCCTCGATCCGCATTCGAGCTACATGGATGCGAAGAGTTTTCGCGACATGCAGGTGCAGACCCGCGGCGAGTTCGGCGGCCTCGGCATCGAAGTCACGATGGAGGACGGCCTGATCAAGGTGGTGTCGCCGATCGACGACACGCCGGCCTCGAAGGCCGGCATCATGGCCAACGACATCATCACCATGCTCGACGACGAGCAGGTTCAGGGGCTGACGCTGAACCAGGCGGTCGAGAAGATGCGCGGCCCCGTCAATACCAAGATCAAGCTGAAAATCGTCCGCAAGGGCGTCGACAATCCGCTCGACGTCACGCTGGTGCGCGACAACATCCGCGTCCGCTCGGTGCGCGCGCGCGTCGAGGCCGACGACATCGCCTATATCCGCATCACCACCTTCAACGAGCAGACCACCGAGGGCCTGAAGAAGGAGGTCGCCAATCTGCAGAACCAGATCGGCGACAAGCTGAAGGGCTACGTCATCGACCTGCGCAACAACCCGGGCGGGCTGCTCGAAGAGGCGGTCACCGTCTCCGACGCCTTCCTGGAGCGTGGCGAGATCGTGTCGACCCGCGGCCGCAACGCCGAGGAGACCCAGCGCCGCACCGCCCATCCGGGCGACCTGACCAAGGGCAAGCCGGTCATCGTTCTCATCAATGGCGGCTCGGCTTCGGCGTCGGAAATCGTCGCCGGCGCGTTGCAGGACCACAAGCGGGCGACCCTGGTCGGCACCCGCTCGTTCGGCAAGGGATCGGTGCAGACCATCATTCCGCTCGGCAGCGGCAATGGCGCGCTGCGCCTGACCACCGCGCGCTACTACACGCCGTCGGGCAAGTCGATCCAGGCCAAGGGCATCGTTCCCGACATCGAAGTGCTGCAGGACGTGCCGGAAGAGCTGAAGGCGCGCACCGACACCCGCGGCGAGGCCTCGCTGCGCGGCCATCTGAAGAACGACGGCGACGAGAAGACCGGTTCGCAGTCCTATGTCCCGCCGGATGCCAAGGACGACAAGGCGCTGAAGGCGGCCGACGATCTCCTGCACGGCATCAAGAGCAACACGGCGGCGAACACGCCACCGCCCGCCCCCGACAACAAGGCAACGACGACCGACAGGGCCGCGACCAAGGCGAACTGACCAGGTCTTAGAGCTTGCAGCGAGTTTCAGGGGCGGTCCGGGCGGACCGCCCCTTTTTGCTTTCGGCTTCTTGTTCTGACGCGTTTTCTTCACCCGAAGCGGTGCCACTTGGCCCGAAAACACTTTTGGCAGTAGGACCACGGTACCGCCGCGGTTTGGCCGTGCGGCGGCCTTGCCTTAGCCCTCCCTTGGCCTCACCCGTGGTATCGTCCGGATCGGTTGATTCGGGAAAGTCGATGGCAGACACGGCCGACGATCTGAGCACCCCGCTCGGACAAAAGACCTTGCGCCGCAAGCGCCGGCTCCGTTTGCCCTTTACCGGACTGCAGGCCCTGGCGGCCGTGCTCGGGCTTTTCCTGGCGACCTTTGCGGGCTTTGCCCTGTTCAACGACAATCCGCTTGGCGGAGAGCCGATCGCGCGCATCGCGATCCGCGAGGGCAAGGCCGGCGGCGAGGCGGCGCCTCAGATCGCGCATGGCGAGGCTCACGGCACCAAGACGCCGAAGGAAACCAAGGAGGCCGCGCCCGGCGAGCAGCACACCGTGACCATCATCGACGGGTCCAGCGGCGCGCGGCATAGCGTCGTGATCGGGGCCGCGGAGCCCGCGCCGGATGATGGCGGCACGCAGCCGGCCATGATGGCGGGGATCAACGAACACCTGCTCGAAAAATCGCGTTACGGCATGATACCCATGGTCGCCGACGGGCTAAAACCCTTCACGGTGTATGCGGCCGATGCCGATCGCGCCAAGGCCGCCAAAATGCCGATCGTCGCGATCGTCGTCGGCGGCCTCGGCGTCGGCGCGGCCAAGACCACGGATGCCATCATGAAGCTGCCGGGAGCCGTGACGCTGGCGTTCACGCCCTATGGCGCCGATCCGGGAAAACTCGCCGAACGCGCGCGGGCGCAGCACCACGAGATCTTCCTGCAGGTTCCCATGGAGCCTTACGACTATCCCGACAATGATCCCGGGCCGCAGACGCTGCTGGCAACACTGGGCCCCGAGCAGAATCTCGATCGGCTGTACTGGCATCTCAGCCGGCTGCAGGGCTACGCGGGCATCGCCAATTTCATGGGCGCCCGTTTCGTCGCAACGGACACGGCGATGCAGCCGCTCATGCGGGAGGCCAGCAAACGGGGTCTCGGATTCTTCGACGATGGTGCGGCGCCGCGCAGCGTGGCGGCGCAATTGGCTGCGAGCCAGAGCACGCCGTTCGCCAAGGGCGACGTCATCATCGATGCCGTACCGACGGCGGCGGAGATCGACCACGCGCTCGCAAAACTCGAGGGAATCGCCAAGGAGCGCGGTTTTGCCGTCGGAACCGCCTCGGCGCTGCCGGTCTCCATCGAACGCATCGGCGTCTGGACCAAGGCGCTCGAGAGCCACGGCATCATGCTTGTGCCATTGACAACGGCGATGCTGAAATCAAAATCGCCTTCATGACACAGGATTGTCGCATGTCCCATCGCATGGATCGGCGCCGGCAAGAGGCGCTGACGGCATGACGCGCTACGAAGACCTGCCGTACCGCACCTGTGTCGGCGTGATGCTGATCAATCGGGCGGGGCTGGTCTTCATCGGCAGGCGGGCCGGCGGGATCGAGCACGTCGACGAAACGCATATCTGGCAGATGCCGCAAGGCGGCGTCGACCCGGGTGAAGACACCTGGGAAGCCGCCAAACGCGAGCTTTATGAGGAGACCAGCGTCCGCTCGGTGGAGAAGCTCGCCGAGGTCGGGGACTGGCTCACTTACGACATCCCGCGCACGGTTGCCGGACGCACGTGGAAGGGCCGCTATCGCGGTCAGCGGCAAAAATGGTTCGCGATGCGCTTCACCGGTGAGGACGACGAGATCAATGTCGCAAGCCCCGGTGGCGGTGGCCACAAGGCGGAGTTCGTCACGTGGCGCTGGGAGCCGATGAAGAACCTTCCCGAACTGATCGTTCCGTTCAAGCGGCCGGTCTATGAACGCGTGGTGAAGGAATTTTCCGCGCTGGCCGGTACGCGAATTTGAACGACAAGCCCTATCGTCCCAATGTCGGGATCGCGCTGTTCAACGTGGAAGGCCGTGTGCTGATCGGCCGCCGCTTCCGCGGCGACGGTCCCGAGATCATCCTGCCTGGACTGGAATGGCAGATGCCGCAGGGCGGCGTCGACGAGGGCGAGGATTTTCGCGCGGCGGCGCTGCGCGAATTGTGGGAAGAGACCGGCGTGAAGAGCGCCATCCATCTCGCCGAGACGGATTGGCTCGCCTACGACTTTCCGCCTTACGACGGGCCATCGACACACCGGCTCGCAAGATTCCGTGGCCAGCGCCAAAAATGGTTCGCGTTGCGTTTTGTCGGCCGCGACGATGAGATCGATCCGACCACGCCGCGTAACGGCCAGCCGGCGGAATTCGATGCTTGGCGCTGGGAGCGGCTCGACCGCGTCGCCGATCTCGTCGTGCCGTTCCGCCGCGAGGTCTATCGCGAGGTGGCGCGACAATTCGCGCAGTTTGCGTGCAAGTAGCTCAGCTGTCCCGGTAATCCGCGCGAGCATAGAGGAGGCAGCGTCAATTCGGTCCGACCGTGAACGGTCCGAGGGCTATGACGCGGCAGTTGCTGTCGCGCTTGGCGCAGTCGGTGCGCGCGTCGTCGATCGCAGCCTGCTCGCTGGCCGCCTTCAAGGCGAGCCCCGGCAGTCCAGCGGTGCCGACCGCGACCGCATTCCATCCCGTCGATGCTTCGGCGAGCTTGCGCACGACGTCGTCGTGGGCATTCGCCACGATGGAGGAATCGGTCGCCGGTTGAAAGATGCCGATTGCCTTCATCAGCGTTGGCACCGGGACGACGAAGCTGTCGTCGACGGCCACGATCATGCAGGGTGCCCCGACGAGCGCACCACATGATTCGAGATTTCGCCGGATCGATTCCTGGACCGTGTCCAATCCGAAATTGAAGAAGAACTGACCGCCCGGTCCGATTGCCAGCGATTTCGAATTTCGCGCGGGCACAAAGGCGCTCTCAAGCCTGGCCTTTCCGACGTCCTTCACGAGCGGAACATCCTTGGCCGCGAAGGGCCGTTCGGTGAGCGAATCGCGCTTGAGCCAGGGCAGCGATGGAACCGGCGGCCGGCCATGCGGATAAACCACCTTGTCGCCGAGCGCATAAACCTCGCAGGGACGCTTCAACTCGCCGCTGTCCGCGCGCTTTTGGCACTGCTCGAGCGCCGCGCTCTTTGCGGCCTCCTCGCTCGGCTGGCCGCTGACCGAGCTTTGGACTCCGTTGATGTTCAATGCGACCGCCTTGTAATCGGTCGCGTTGACATATTCGTTGGCCAGGAAGACGCGAATACGATCCGAGATGAAGGGCACGCTCTCGGCTGCGAATTTTTGCCCCGGTGCGGCGGGCGGCGCCGCGGAGGCTGGCGGCAAAACTGCGGGCAGCGGAGCCGGATCAGGCTGTGCACTTGCGAGCGAAGGCAACGGAGGCACGGTCCTGCTCGCGTGGGACCTCGCCCGCCGCTCGCTGGCGAGCTCCATTCGGGTGAAATTGAGAAATCCGCGCACGCTGATCGCGGTTACGGCGATCACCATGACGACAACCGGCCACAGCCAGGCCGGGCGCGATCCCGCCGCCGCATGCTTCTTCTTCACCCTCGGTGTCGCGTAGGTGCCGTCCTCGCGGCG
>NZ_JAFATE010000271.1 GCF_019244115.1 Bradyrhizobium sp. | reverse complement strand
TGAGGCAGAGGGCGCAGGGAAGACCGGGTGCAGGCTGCACCCATGGTCCGCGTGCAGCAAGAAAGCACGCGGCAGAACCACAGGTGACGGCCGAACATCCGGCCTTCCCTGCGCGACGGTTTTACGGCTTATACGTGCTCTCCCCGGGGCCCGGGCTTTCTTGCCCCCGTCGCCTCGCGGCTCGTAACCGCCAGACTTGACACCAGCGTCGGGATGTCAGGACCACACGACTTCGCCGTCCGCATCGAGATCGTCCGTCGGCGCGCCAAACGCGCGCTGCGATCCGATGCGTCCATCGCATCCCCTGGCCAACGTTCGTGACGATCGCGAAGCGCCCCTCGTGCGACCACGGGACGGTCCCATGATGCTCCTGATTTGGGCCCCCGTCAAGAAAATTTCCGTTAATCAGAATGCGCAGACTGCGACGGATTGGCACGACGGGCAGTTTGCGCATGGCAGACCTGCCCGGCAGGCGCGTACGCGCGCCCGGCCGGTGTGCCCGCCACTGAGCATGGCCCGTGCGGAATGATGGTGGGCACGGCGCAAGAGCGCCTTTGCCCGCCCTACATTCGGTTGGCTCGGGACAGTTTCGCGCCGAAATCATTCGTCTGTGCGGTCGCGGGCTTGGCGTGATCACGCCCATCTTGCAGCGCGGGCGAGGTTGCAAAAAACACGGCGTTGCGGCCGGCATGCTTGGCGTCGTAGAGGGCGTCGTCGGCCCATTTCGCCACGGTTTCTGCGGCTGCGCCGTCCTGCGCAAAGGCAATGCCCAGGCTGATCGTGATGCGGCCGGCCGAGCCGTCGCTCAAGCGGACTCCGGGATTGACGATCGCGAGCGCTTCGACCGCGCTGCGGATGCGCTGCGCCATCGTCCAGGCGAGATCGGGCGTGGCGTGGACGAGCACGATCAAAAATTCCTCGCCGCCATAGCGAAACACGGCGTCCTGGTCCTGCCGCACCGAGTTCTCGATCATCCTCGCCACGCGCCTGATGCAATCATCGCCGGCTGCATGGCCGGCGCTGTCATTCAGGCGCTTGAACTGATCGATATCGGCCATGATGAAAGCAATGCTGGCTTTCGCCATGGTCGGGTCCTGCCACAGCCGCTCGATGAGATCGGTGGCCGAGCGGCGGTTGCCGAGCCCGGTGAGCGGGTCGCGCGTCGCCAGGATCTCCAGCTGGCGATTGGCATTGGTCAGCGCGTCGCTGCGATATTGATTGCGCAGCGAAAGCAGGAAGGCCTTCTTGGCGAGGATCGCCTGGGTTTTGCGCGCGATCGTCGCGGCGAAGATTCCCATCGCAAAAAACGCGGATGTCCCGATCGCTTCCTTGATGTCGATCGCGGGATTGAAGATCTCGAAGCCAAAGAAGATCGACGTGGAGCAGACCATCAGGGCCAGCGCCCAGACATAGTCGACGTTGAACACCACGATCGCGATCGTGCTCACATACATGATGCAGATCAGGTAGCGCTCATAGTCGCTGCCGCCGGCGGCCACCGCGAGCGTGCCGTAGGCCAGCATGACGCCGACCATCAGTGCGACCAGCGAGGCACCTTCGACAACAGCGCTGCGCGGCTTGCGCCAGACCAAATAGGCACAGCCGTGCAGCGCCGGGACCAGGAGCCCGCTGATCAGGGCGGTGAGCTGAAGCGAGTGGGGTGCCAGCAGCTGGCTGATCGGCACGAAGGTCATGCTGATCAACGCCACCCAGACCATCCAGGCGCGCGCGATCTTGCTGCGCTGCGGCCAATCCTTCTTGCGATACGCCCGGATCATCTCCGGCGAGAAGCGGATGTCGCGCGTGCGCTCCGACAACAGCCGTTCGGTCTCGGCCTCGAGCGCAGGCGTGATCGCCACGCGCGACGCATCGTCGAGCGGCATCGCGTTCTGACTGCCGGCGGCCGGTTCCAAAAGCTCTCTCTCCCTCGTGCCGTTTCCCGCACCCGTGCCGGAGTAGAGCCTGATTTGATAAATTTTCTGCTGAGTGAACCCGAAGAACGGGATTCCTTGGACGAAAAAGGTTTTAAGGTACCGTCATCGCCTGGAGCGCCACGTAGCTTGTGTGGATCAATACCTGCGTCCGCGAGCACGCTCTTCCCCCCTGCCCCTTGCGGGGAGGGCTTGGGGGTGGGGGGTCCCCGGATCCAGCTCGCTGTTTCCCCACCCCAGCCTTCCCCGCAAGCGGGGGCCGGAGCGCACCTGCGATGCGGCTCCAATCGAATGTCAGCTCACGCCGCGCTACAGCCCGCCCATCTTGCAGACCAGCTTCCATTCGTCAGATGTGACCGGCTGCACCGACAGGCGCGAATATTTCACCAGCGCCATCTGGCTAAGCTTCTTGTCGGCCTTGATCGCGGCCATGGTCACGGGTTTCGGCATCGGCTTGTCGGCCTTGATGTCGACGCAGACGAATTTGCCGGTCTTGTCGGTCGGGTCGGGATAGGCCTCCCTGACGATCTCCGCGATGCCGACGATCTCCTTGCCCTCGTTGGAATGATAGAAGAAGGCCTTGTCGCCCTTCTTCATGTTGACGAGGTTTTGCCGCGCGGTGAAGTTGCGCACGCCGGTCCAGGCCTCGCCCTTAGCTCCCTTCTCGACCTGCTGGTCCCACGACCAGGCGGAGGGTTCGGATTTCACCAGCCAGTAGTTCATGACGGCACACTCTCTACTCGTCATGGCCGGCTTTATGCCGGCCATCCACGTCTTCCTTCAATGCATAATCCAAGACGTGGATGGCCGCGACAAGCGCGGCCATGACGAATCCGAATCATTGTGGTGTCATTCCCCGAGATACTTGTCGAAGAATTTTGCGATGTCGGTGAACGCTTCCTTGGTCTCCGGAGCGCTGACGTTGAACTGGTACTGCGCGTGCGACTGACCCTCATAGACATTGAGATCGGCGACGACGCCGGCGCGGCGCAGCTTGCGATGCGTGCGCACCGTGTTGGAGAGGAACAGGTCGCGCGTGCCCGATGTCAAAATGGTCGGCGGAAAGCCTTTGAAGTCGCCATAGATCGGCGAGATGTAGGGGGTTTTGAGGTCCGTGCCGTTGGCATAGAGCTTTGCGGCGCGGCCGAGCCAGCCGTCCCAGGTGACCAGCACGTTGTCGACCCATTCGTTGCTCGCGTAACTGTCGCCGACCTTGTCGATATCGGACCACGGCGTGCCCGGTGCGATCGCGCCCGGCAACGGCAGCTTTTCGTCCTTGGCCCGCAGCACCATCGCAAGCGTCATCGCCCCGCCAGTGGAGGTGCCAAAAATTGCGATGCGGCGATGGTCATGCCGCTTCACGACGTCCTTCCACACCGCCATCGCGTCATCCATCGCGGCCGGATAGGGAAAGTCTGGCGGCATCCGGTAGTCGACCGAGATCACCTTGAAGCCGCCAAACCCCGCCATCATGATCGCTTCCGGGAGCGCCGCTTCGCCGGGGCCGAACACATAGCCGCCGCCATGGACGTGAACCAGGATGCGCCGCCTGTTTTCCGGCGGAATCTTGCTCGGCGTCACGATGAAGCAATGCACGCCGGCGATCTTGGTCTCCTCGACCTTGACGCCGAGCTTCTGCTTCATCGCGGGGACGTTGGCGATCGACAACTTGGCGCGGCGCTCGATCAGCTCCTTCCATTCCGCCGGCGTTTTCGGGTCGGCATTGAAATGCGGCGGATAGGGCGCGCCGATCAGCGCCTCCATTTCGGAGCTGACCTCCTGGGGCGGGTTGCCCATGGTCTTGCTAGGTGCGACCCGCTTGCCGTTCTCGGCATTCGCCGCGGCCTCGCTCTTGGCGAGTTCGTCATATGAGGCGGCTGATTGCGCGCGGGCCGAGGCGGCCAGCGCCAGCGTGATGCTGATCGCCAGGATGGCGTATTGGAACTTGCGCATGCGTTCCCCCCAAAACCTTCTGTTTTGAACCACCGGCGTTTCCCGGTTCGCCGTCACGCTATTACAGCGTGCGCGCAGCGTGAAGCGCGACTTGCTGCGCGGCCGTCATGTTCACTCGGCCTTGAACGGGCGCGCCAGGAGGCCCTCGATCGCGGCGTCGATCGAGAGGCGGCCGGCGAGGATTTTTGCAACCGCAGCGGCGACCGGCATTTCGACATGGTGCAGGGCGGCGAGTTCGACCAGCACCGGCGCGGTCGAAATGCCCTCGGCGAGCTTGCCGGCAGGCGGCGGCTCGCCGCGGCCGAGCGCCAGGCCGGCGGCAAAATTGCGCGATTGCGATGTCGAACAGGTCAGGATCAGGTCGCCGAGGCCGGACAGCCCGACCAACGTTTCGCTGCGCGCGCCGAGCGCGCGGCCGAAGCGCGACAGTTCGGCAAAGCCGCGCGTGGTCAGCGCCGCCTGCGCCGAGGCGCCGAGCTTCTTGCCGACCACGATGCCGGCCGCTATCGCCAGCACGTTTTTTGCCGCGCCGCCGATCTCGACGCCGCGCACATCGGTCGAATGATACGGGCGGAAGGTCGGCGAACCCAGCGCTTGCACCAGGTGTGCGGCGAGCTCGTCGCCCTTTGCCGCCAGCGTCACCGCCGTTGGCATTCCCCGCGCGACGTCGTCGGCAAAGCTCGGACCGGACAGGATCGCAGGGACCGCGCGAGGCGCAGCCTCGGCGATCACGTCGGTCATGAATTTGTGGGTGCCGTGCTCGATCCCCTTGGCGCAGGCGATCACGGGCGTTGCAGGGGCAAGGTGAGGCGCGAGCGCATCCACCGCGCCGCGCAGATGCTGCGCCGGCGTTACGACCAGGATGATCTGCGCCTGCGCCGCCTGCGCAAGATCGGAGGTCACTGCAATATCGGCTGAGAGGGCGATGCCGGGCAGCCGTGGATTTTCGCGTGTCGCCGCGATGCAAGCGGCATGGTCGGCCTCGCGCGCATAGAGCGTCACGGATCGGCCGGCGCGCGCCGCCACCATGGCCAGCGCCGTACCCCAGGCGCCCGCGCCGATGACAGTAACGGTGTGCAGAGGCGCCATCTGCGAGCCTCAAACGCCGCTGCGCTCCCTCCCCCCTTGCGGGGGAGGGCTGGCGAGGGGGGTACCCCAATTGCGATTTGCGTTCGTGGCACCCCCAGCCCCTCCCCGCAAGGGCAGGGCTATCGCATATGAGTGGCGCTCTCTCCGTTTGCCTCCCCCGCTTGCGGGGGAGGTCGCCGCGCTTGCGCGGCGGGTGGGGGCCGCCCTGGCCTCCGCTGCAGCCTTTTTCGCACGACGCCCCCACCCCAGCCCTCCCCC
>NZ_JAFATE010000468.1 GCF_019244115.1 Bradyrhizobium sp. | reverse complement strand
CCCGATTGGAATCATTGGCTTTGGAATGCTCTCGGATACGTCCCGAATGCGCGTGCCGAGACCGCCACAGAACAGAATTACTTTCATTTGAAGCCTTTGTTCGTGTGTGCTGCATGACCGATCGGGACCGGTCTCAACTCCGCTTCCCGGACCAAGTGCTGTGACCTTTTCGCCCTTTCGGTGCGTGTTCCGTTTCATCGGGCGAAGAAGGTATCGGACATGCTGCGGACGGCGCCCTTGATTCACGCCGTCAACTGTTCAGCTCTGCCAACGCAGATGCTACGAGGTGGAGCGTGCCGGCGGCAGTGCATGGAGTCAACGAAGCGTCCGGGGTACCCCGCCTCTGGACAACTCGAGCGCGCGAGTGCCGGCGAAGAGCTTGTCGTCGCATCTTTCGAGGTAGTCACTTTGTTACACAAGCCTCGCCCAAAGCGCTCCCCCGTGGGCCGTCGGATCAGATATCTGGTCGATGATGAACACGCCGCTCAAACTCGATCATGAGAAACGGTCCGATTTTCAGTTCGAGCGCTCCGACTATCGAGACCACTATGAAGATCTAGCCTTCGGCATACTGAGGTCGATTGCGCGCCGCAAGTGGCTCGTCGCATGGCTCGTCATGCTCACGCTGGCGCTCGCGTGCATCACCATACCGATGCTGCCCCGCAAATATTCAGCGGAGGCCCTCATCTATCCCAACCTGTTCCCGCGTGATCAGGGAAGACGAGAGCAGTCGTTTGCAAGTGTCGACGCGGCGGCCATTGTCAGCGCTGAGGCTCATTTGATCCGTTCCGATGCATTCTTGCACGCCGTCGCAACCCGTCTGTGGCAGGTTCCCGAGGCAACTACGTCACGCTCATGGGCGACGCAGAGCCTTGCGAGCCTGGATTGGCTTCGGGCCACGCTTCTGCCGGAAACTCGCAACCATTCGCCATTCGATCGCATGGTCGCGATGCTGCGCGACAAAGTCGCGGTGACGAACGACACGCGTTCATACATCATCTCAATTTCGTTCGCGGCTCCCTCCCCCGACGAGGCCGCACGGGTCGTCAACGCCTTCCTCATTCAATACCTCCGCGACAAAGCCATCCAGCGCGGGTTGGACAGTGTGAATGCGGCCGCCGGTCAACTGAAACAGCAACTGGCGGTCTACGGCGACAAGCATCCGAAGACATTGCAGGCTGTTGCGGACCTTGACGCCGCGCGCGACGCGCTTGAGGTCGTCACGAGCCGGCAGGATGGTGATCAGGAGGGGGTTACCAGCGATCAAAGCGTCAAGCTGGCGGTGCCAAATCAGACGCCGACCAGCCCAAGGGGATTTGTGATCCTCGGACTCGCGTTGCTTTCGTCATTGCTTGCCGGCGTTGGCCTCGCCATTTGGCTCGACGGCAGGGAAGCTAAGCGCAAGCACGCTGTCCGTCATCAGCCCCAACTACAATAGCGCACGCGCCGAGGGAACAATGCCGGTATTTCAACACGCGCGACCAGTTCCTCGGGTTGTCGGCATGCCCCGCCGCATCGGGGGCGTCCACGCGCGATGGGCAGAGCCGCGGTGACGTGACATGCAGCGTCCGCCCGACAGCGATCCTCCGCTCCAACTCCCGCAGGAGCGGGACCCACACGACACCTATATGCGCCTGTTCTGCCGCATGCTGGCCGGCTACGCCCTGCTCGGCAAGGGCTTCGCTTATCTCGGAATCCCGCCGCTGTTCGTCGGCGAGATCGCACTCGGCTTCGGCCTCCGCGCCCTCCTCCGCAGCGGCTGCAGCCTCGCCATGCTGGCGACGGTTCCAAGCCTCCTGCTCGCCACGCTGTCCACGTTAGTAATAGCGGAAGCAGTTGCTTCCGTTCCCGCCTACGGGGTTGATGCCATCCGGGACAGCGTCATCCTGCTGTACGGCCTGTTCGCCTTCATCGTGATCGCGCTGGTCCTGGAGAAGCCGGACCGGCTCAACTGGACCCTGCGCGCCTACGGCCGTTTCGCCTGGCTCTATGGCATGATCGGAGGCGTGATATTTAATCTAAGCTCCATTTTCGCCGATAACCTTTACGCCAGCGGCCTGTACTTTCCAGGAACCAACATCGTACTGCCCTACGTCCGCGCTGGCGAGGCCGCCTCGCACCTGAGCGGCGCTGCGGTGTTCATGCTCCTCGGCTTTTGCCGCGTGCCACTGTCCTGGGTGCTGCTGCTATTGGTCAACATCTTCATGGTTACGCCGAGCCGTGGCGCCATGTTCTCGTGCGTGATCCCGATCGGCATCGCAGCCGTGTTGGCTGATAGGATGCGCCGCATCGCGCCGGTCCTGCTGCTCAGCGCCGCGCTGTTCGTCGTCGCGTATGCGATCGGGCTCGAAGTTCCGCTGTCGGGAGGACGGTACATCGGGCCCGCACAGATCGTCGAGAATTTCAACAGTATCTTTGGTGCCAGCGACGCATCCAACCTCGACGCCACCAAGACATGGCGCCTGAGCTGGTGGCAGGCTATCCGGAACTACACGTTCAACGGCCCATATTTCTGGACCGGCAAGGGTTATGGGATCAGCCTGGCCGAAGCCGACGGCTTCGCCGACCACGTCGCGGGTCAAGCGATACTGCGGAGTCCGCACAACGCCCACATGACCATGCTGGCTCGCTCCGGTGTCCCCGGCTTAGCACTCTGGGTGCTCACGGGGGTAGCTTGGTTCACAGGCCTACTGCACGCCCAGATCGTGGCGCGGTGCCGCGGCGACACGCAATGGGCAAACCTGTTCCTCTGGGTCGCCTGTTACGCGCTGGCGATCGTGATCGATGCATCCTTCGATGTCGCGCTTGAAGGGCCGATGCTCGGCATCTGGTTCTGGTCGCTGTTCGGCCTGGGCATCGCATCGACCATGGTTTACCGCGTGCGCCTGGGCATCGGCGGCGCGGGTGCCGCTGCTGCATCCACTTTCGAGCTCCGAGCCGCACCAGTCAACGCTGTTCGTGTTCGAGCTGCCGATCAACGACGGCCGTGATGCGCACGGCTGGCGGGAAACGTTGTACTGGCGGTGGCGCGCTCTCATACCGCTCACGCAGCAGCGCTCCGTTACGCCGGCGCTCCGCCACTTGCGATCAGAACGGGAGGCAATGAGATGAACATCCCTCGGATACGACTCCTCCGGCACTTCCGGAAGAGGACAGCTTCGGCATCGCCGATGCTGCTGAGGACCGCTGCGGCGATAGTCGCGCTGGCTGCATCGAGTTCGGAAATGTGCAGCCGGCCGACCGAGGCCAATCCCGACACAACAGCGGCGGAATCCGCCTGTCCGCCGGACGCCATTGCGCTATCACCCGACATGTCGATCCAGGCGGCAGTCGAGAAGGCCAGGCCCGGCGCAAGCTTCTGCATCAAAGCCGGCATCCACCGCCTGCAATTCGTTGTCCCCAAGGACCGACAGAGATTCTTCGGCGAGCCGGGCAGTGTCCTCAACGGCGCTCGGGTGCTCACGCGTTTCGAGCGGGAAGGCGACACCTGGGTTGCGTCGGGGCAGTCTCAGATCGGCATCAAGCGCGGAGACTGCGCAAAGACGCATCCCGCCTGTGCGCTCTCGCTCGGATTTTTCATCGACGATAAGCCGCTCCAGCAGGTCGCAAGCAAAGCAGAGCTCGCGCCCGACCGGTTCTTCTTCGATCGCGCCGCCGGCAGGATCCATTTCGTCGACGATCCGACCGGCAAGCTGGTCGAGGCCACGGCTACCCGATTCGCCTTCAAGAGCTCGGCCGAAAACGTCCTGATCAAGGGGCTGGTTATCGAGAAATACTACAACCCCGCCCAGGATGGCGCGGTGGACGGCGACCATGGCAAGGGGTGGCGGATCGAGCACACGGAACTTCGCCTCAACAGTGGAGCTGGCGTCGCGGTGGGAACGAACGGCGCGATCGTCGACTGCAAGATCCACCACAACGGACAGCTGGGCGTGAACGCGAGCGGCAGTACCAACATCCTGATCGAGGGCAACGAGATCTGGGCGAATAACATCTACGGCTTCGATTTCGATTGGGAGGCCGGTGGCGTGAAGAGCAGCAACAGCGATCGCGTGACCATGCGGGATAATCATGTCCACGACAATGTCGGTCCCGGCCTGTGGTGCGACATCAATTGCCGCAACGTGGTCTACGAAGGCAACACGGTGGAGTACAACGCCGGCCCGGGCATTCATCACGAGATTTCCTACGCTGCTGTCATCCGCAACAATACGCTGCGTCAAAATGGGCAAGCGAAGCTGCTCTGGTTCTGGGGGCCCGAGATTGAGATCGCCGCATCACAGGACGTCGAGGTGTACAGCAATGTCCTGACGGTGCGACCTGAAGGCCGGGCCATCATGCTGATCGACCAGAACCGCCAGATCGACCCCGGCGGCTTCGACAAGACGCAGCGCAGCAGCGTCTATAAGACGCAGCGCAACAACGTCCACGATAACGACATCACCTACCTTGGCGTCGGCTGGACCGGCGGCGCGTCAGATGCCCCGCCCGGAGCAGAAAATTTTTCCATTATCGAGAGCGGCGGCAATCGTTTCGACCACAACACCTATCGCTTCCCAGACGGCGTACGCCCGCAATTCGTCTGGGGACACGCCTTGCTCGATTTCGCCGGCTTCCGAGGCAATGGCCAGGAGCTTAACGGTACCTTGGTCGCAA
>NZ_JAFATE010000019.1 GCF_019244115.1 Bradyrhizobium sp. | reverse complement strand
TTTGTTTGGCGCGAAAGCCGTCCTTTTGAGGACGATGCCCCCGAAATCATTCCAAGAGGACAACCGACATGGCCGTTCCCAGACGAAAAACTTCGCCCTCGCGTCGCGGCATGCGGCGCTCGGCGGATGCGCTGAAAACGCCGACCTACGTCGAGGACAAGGATTCCGGCGAGCTCCGCCGGCCGCATCATCTCGACCTCAAGACCGGCATGTACAAGGGCCGGCAGGTGCTGAAGAGCAAGAAGGAATCCTGATCGCGCGGTGGCGTCAGAGCGTTTTCGAGCGAAGTGGGCACCGGTTTGCGTGCAGAAAACGCGTCAAAACAAAAAGCTAGAGCTTCTGTTCCGATTCAATCGGAACGGAAGCTCTGGGAAGCGAATGGATACGAACAGGTGCCGCCTGTTCGTATCGCAACCACCAGTTCCACAAAAAAGCTCGAACATTGTGGCGGTCTGCCCGAATTTAGCCAACGAGTGACGCAAGACCGGACTGGCCGGTAAATGCGTGCCAGCATCTTGCCGGCGATCATTGCGGATCCCCGCACTCGTTCCTTTGCTAAGTCCCGAGAAGGCCACCATGGTCGGTTTCCCTCTGCTGCTGATTCCGATCGCGTTGTACAACGCCATCGCCTTCCTGATGCCGACCGTATCGGTCACGGATCGGCTGTTCAGCGTGACATTGCTGTCCGGGGCGGAATGGCCGGTGACGCTCAGCGATGTCCTGCTCACGCTCGGCGTTCTCCTGCTGCTGCTGGAAGTCATCAAGGGCGCCCGTCCCGGCGCGAAATATCTGACCGACCATCTGCTGTCGCTGATCGTGTTTGGCGCTGCCGCCTTCGAGTTCTTGATGTGGCGGAAGTTCGGGACCGCGACCTTTTTCCTGCTGACGCTGATCGCGATGACGGAGTTTTTGAGCGGGATCGCCCTGCGCACCCATCGTCGCGCCATGCCGGCCACGGCGACCGGGCCCGCCGCAGCGGAAGAGCCGGCCGAAATTGCCGAACATGACGATGGGGCGGCCGAGCCAGCGCCCGATCACGCACCCGCGCCGGCCGCCACCTCGGCCGTACCAGCGGCCGCTTCCATCGCCGAGTCGGTCCTGATGGACCATCCCGAGCCGAAGATTGCCCAGCCCGTGGTGCCTCCCCGCGAGTCCAGGAAAGAGCCGATCAGCGAGATTTTGCGGGAGTCGAAGGGCGAGGCGAGCGCCGAAACGAGGGTCGAGCCAAATGCCGAACCGAAGGTTTCTCGCGCGAGCTGCAGCCCGGCGATAGCGGACAACAGCGATAGAAGTCGCGCGAGTTCGGACGGCCTCTAGATGATCTGGCGGGTGCGGCAGCCCACGGTAGGCTGCGGCCGGTCCTGCGCGGTATAGGCGGAGTGCGCGTCCGAGGGAGCTGCCCGCCGCAGGTTGCGGGTCTGCGGCAGGTGCGCGGCGGTGGCGATCAGGTGCGCGACAAAGGTCGGATCGGGCCTGGTCACCTGGCGCGCGATGCGTGCGCTCCGGTCGGTTGGTGTGAGCGGCACGAGGTCGACACACGCTGGCGCGTCCTCGGTCTCGTGTCCTGCCATCCCATCCGTGTCGCTGCGCATGTCAGACCCAAATTCGGCTGAAACTGCACCATTTCGGGATGCAGCATCCTCTCTTGCTCCTTCATCGCAAAGCGCGTGCCGCTTGCCGCCCGCCCCTCCTGGCCGGCCACCGGACATGGTTTGTGGATTATTTATCAACTTTGCATAGGGTTTGGCGCGGGACACGCATTATCCTTAAGGCTCAAGAATCACCGGTGCCGGCACCCTGTCCCGAAACGAGGCGACTTTGACCTCTGCTGCCTTGCAAACCTCAGCGATCCTGGCGTCTCTCGGGCAAGCCGCCTTCATCTGGGACGTCACGTCCGACATGCTCAGCTGGAGCGATCATGTCGGGGAGGTCTTTCCGGACATTCCACAGGCCCAGCTGGCGAGCGGGGCGGAGCTTTCCAAGCTGATCGAGCCGGAGCGCTCTATTCGCTCAGACGCGCTGACCCATTCGCCGCCGACCCATGGCGAAGAGGGCGTCCCGTATCGGATCGAATACGGCGTGCGCGCCAGCGTTTCGGCGGCGGTGCTCTGGATCGAGGAGACCGGCTGCTGGTTCGCAGGCCCCGATGGCAGGCCGGCCCGCGCGCAGGGTGTCGTGCGCATCAACAATGAGCGCCACGCGCGCGAGGAGCAGCTGCTCAAACTGTCCCGGCACGACCCGCTGACCGGCGAGCTCAACCGCACCCATCTGATCGCCGCCCTCGCCGAGGCGATCGAAGAGGCCCAGCGCTATCGTTTCTCCAGCGCGTTCCTGCTGATCGCCATCGATCATCTGGCCCGCATCAACGATGCCTTCGGCTTCGATGTCGCCGAGGGCGTCATTTCCGAGGTCGCGCGGCGGATCCGGGCCCGGCTTCGCGGCGGCGACGTGCTCGGCCGTTTCTCCGGCAACAAGTTCGGCCTGATCCTGAAGAACTGCACGGTCGAGGACATGACGACCGCCGCCGAGCGCTTCCTGGCCGCGGTTCGCGACGAGGTGGTTCCGACCAAGTCGGGCCCGGTCTCGGTCACCGTGTCGATCGGCGCCGTCAGCCTGCCGCGCCATGCCCGCGATGCGGACGAGGCGATCAACCGCGCCCACGAATCGCTCGACAGCGTCAAGCGCCGCCGCGCCGGCTCGTTCGCAGCCTGGCGCCCGAACGCCGCGCGCGACGCGCAGCGCCGTGTCAACATCCGCGTCACCGATCAGATCGTCACCGCACTCAATGAGCGCCGCTTGGTGCTGGCGTTCGAACCGGTCATGGCGGCGCGCTCGCGCGAGACCGCGTTCTACGAGTGCCTGATCCGCATGGAGCAGGACGACGGGCGGGTGCTGCTGGCGCCGGACATCGTCCCCGTGGCGGAGCGCCTCGGCCTGATCCGGCTGGTCGATCACCGCGTGCTGGAGCTCGTGGTGGCCGAGCTCGCTACTTCGCCCGACGTGACGCTCAGCCTCAACATCTCTCCGGATACGACCATGGATCCGGACTGGTGGTCGTCGATCGAGTCCATCATGAGCGCTCAAAGCGGCCTCGCCGAGCGGTTGATCGTCGAGATCACCGAGACCGTGGCCATCCAGGACATCGACGATGTGCGCGGCTTCGTCGCACGGTTGAAAAACTTTGGCAGCCGCATTGCCATCGACGATTTCGGCGCCGGCTACACCTCGTTCCGCAACCTGCGCAAGCTCGGCGTCGACATCGTCAAGATCGACGGCGCATTCGTGCAGAACCTGACCCGCTCGGCCGATGACCGCGCCTTCGTGCAGACGCTGATCGACCTGGCGCGCCGGCTCGACATCAAGACCGTGGCCGAATGGGTGCAGGACGAGGAGGCTGCGAGCCTGCTGCGCGACTGGGGCTGCGATTTCATCCAGGGACGGCTGATCGGGCTCGCGTCAGCCGAACGGCCGTGGCAGAAGCCCGGCGGCGTGGTGTTGCCCGTCGCGGGGTGAGCGGCGAGACAAGCTGAAGGATCGTCATGCCCGGGCTTGTCCCGGGCATCCACGACTTCCGTTTGTCGGTAGCCAAGACGTGGATGGCCGGGACCCGGCCATGACGACACTTTGAATCCGATAAAGTCAGATGACGGAGGAGATCACTCTTCCTTCTTCGGCTCTTTCGACATGCGATCGAGCCGGTCCTGCATCTCTTTCATCTGCTTGCGCAGCTCGTCGATGTCATCCTCGCCGCTCGCGGGCTCGGCCGCCTTGTCCTGCTCGGTGCCGGTGCGCGGGCCGAACGGCTTGAACATCGAAAAGGTCTGCTGGAACAGCTCCATGTTGCGGCGGACCTGCTCCTCGAGCTGCGCAAACGGCGTGCCGCTGAACGTGGTCTGCAGCTGCTTGCGGAATTTCTCCTGCTCGCGCGTCAGCATGTCAATCGACTGCTCGAGATATTTCGGCACCACCATCTGCATGCTGTCGCCATAGAAGCGGATCAGCTGGCGCAAAAAGGTGGTCGGCAACAGGTTCTGCCCTGCCTTGTTCTCCTGCTCGAAGATGATCTGCGCCAGCACGGAGCGGGTGATATCGTCGCCGGTCTTGGCATCGAACACGAGAAAATCCTCGCCCTCCTTCACCATCGCGGCGAGGTCTTCCAGCGTCACATAGGTGCTCGTCCCGGTATTATAGAGCCGCCGGTTCGCGTATTTCTTGATCGTCGTAGGTTGGTCAGATTTCGCCATGAGCTCACACGTGCAAACCGAGGAGGGGACACCCTGAGGGCACATTGCCGCAGGGCAAACGAGCTACGCGTCGCAACAAAATAAGCACTTTCAAGTTGGTTCGGCTACCGTTTTGTGCGCTACGGTTAATTCGAGAGCCCAGGGAGGGAGGGACCGTCACGCTTCCGGCAACGCTGATTTGAATGCGCCGCAGCGAGAATCGCGCCCCGGCCGATTGACATGCCTCAATGTCGTTAACAGGATAGGGAAGCAGATAGGACTGCCGCTCCGGCGCCTGCCGATCTAAAAGACACATCAATAACAACTCAAGGAGATGCCCATGTCAGACGATGTCGTCATCGTCAGCGCCGCCCGCACCGCCGTTGGAAGCTTCAACGGCGCCTTCGCCACCATGCCCGCTCATGACCTCGGCGCCATCGCCATCAAGGCTGCGCTGGAGCGTGCGGGCGTCGAACCGGCGCGCGTCTCGGAGGTCATCATGGGCCAGATCCTCACCGCGGCTCAGGGCCAGAACCCGGCGCGGCAGGCCTCGATCGCCGCCGGCATCCCGGTCGAAAGCCCGGCCTGGGGCGTCAATCAATTGTGCGGAAGCGGCCTGCGCACCGTCGCGCTCGGCTATCAGGCGCTGCTCAACGGCGATTCCGAGATCGTCGTCGCCGGCGGCCAGGAGTCAATGAGCATGGCGCCCCACGCGCAGCACCTGCGCGGTGGCGTCAAGATGGGCTCGCTCGATCTCATCGACACCATGATCAAGGACGGGCTGTGGGACGCCTTCAACGGCTACCACATGGGCAACACCGCCGAGAACGTTGCCAAGCAATATCAGATTACCCGCTCGCAGCAGGACGAATTCGCGGTCGCCTCGCAGAACAAGGCCGAGGCCGCGCAGAAGGCCGGCCGGTTCAAGGACGAGATCGTCCCCGTTACCATCAAGAGCCGCAAGGGCGACATCGTGGTCGACGCCGACGAATATCCGCGCCACGGCGCCACGCTCGACGCGATGGGCAAGCTCAGGGCGGCCTTCGAAAAGGACGGCACCGTGACCGCCGGCAATGCCTCGGGCATCAATGACGGAGCCGCCGCCGTGGTGCTGATGACGGCCAAGCAGGCGGCGAAGGAAGGCAAGAAGCCGATCGCCCGCATCGTCTCCTGGGCCCAGGCCGGCGTCGATCCGAAGATCATGGGCACCGGCCCGATCCCCGCCTCCCGCGCCGCTCTGAAAAAGGCCGGATGGAATATCGCCGATCTCGACCTGATCGAGGCCAATGAGGCCTTTGCGGCGCAGGCCTGTGCGGTCAACAAGGACCTCGGCTGGGATACGTCCAAGGTCAACGTCAATGGCGGTGCGATCGCAATCGGCCATCCGGTCGGCGCCTCCGGCGCGCGCGTGCTGGTGACGCTGTTGCATGAGATGCAGAAGCGCGATGCCAAGAAGGGCCTCGCCACGCTCTGCATCGGCGGTGGCATGGGCATTGCAATGTGCGTCGCACGGGACTGAAGCATCGCACGTGACCGACGCTGCGGCGGTTCATTCGGCCGTATTGAATTAAGGCCAAAACGCCCGGCATCGCCGGGCGTTTTGGCCTTGATGTTTGTCAACCGGCTGGCTTTATTCGAAGCCTATTCATAAGGCCTCGATTAAGGGGCATAGGACGAGGGAAGGATACGACATGGCACGTGTGGCGTTGGTGACGGGCGGGACGCGCGGGATCGGCGCGTCGATTTCCAAGGCGCTGAAGGCTTCAGGCTACAAGGTTGCGGCCAACTATGGCGGCAACGATGCGGCCGGCGAGAAATTCAAGGCCGAGACCGGCATTCCCGTCTACAAATGGGATGTCTCCGCGTTCGAGGCCTGCGCCGAGGGCGTCAAGAAGGTCGAGGCGGATCTGGGACCGGTCGAGGTGCTCGTCAACAACGCCGGCATCACCCGCGACGGCGCGTTTCACAAGATGACGA
The DNA here is from genome assembly GCF_019244115.1 of Bradyrhizobium sp. Taxonomy (GTDB): domain Bacteria; phylum Pseudomonadota; class Alphaproteobacteria; order Rhizobiales; family Xanthobacteraceae; genus Bradyrhizobium. The sequence goes on along the minus strand of NZ_JAFATE010000019.1, from coordinate 5,038 downwards.
TCGAGCAGTGGAGTGCTGTCATCAACACCAATCTCGGCTCGCTGTTCAACATGACGCGCCCTGTCATCGAGGGCATGCGCGCGCGAAAATTCGGCCGGATCATCAACATCTCCTCGATCAACGGCCAGAAGGGCCAGTTTGGCCAGGTCAATTATTCGGCCGCGAAGGCCGGCGACATCGGCTTCACCAAGGCGCTCGCGCTCGAGAACGCCAAGGCCGGCGTCACCGTGAACGCGATCTGCCCCGGCTATATCAATACCGAGATGGTGCAGGCGGTGCCGAAGGACGTGCTGGAAAAATCCATCCTGCCGCTGATCCCGGTCGGCCGCCTCGGCGAACCCGAGGAGATCGCGCGCGCCGTCATCTTCCTGGCGGCCGACGATGCAGGGGCCATTACTGGCTCGACGCTGTCGATCAATGGCGGGCAGTACATGGTGTGATCCTTACGGCGTTGCATCGCGACGCCTGATGAGGCAAACGGTCGTCATGCCCGGCCTTGTGCCGGGCATCCACGTCTTGGAGCTCGCTCCGAATGAAGACGTGGATGGCCGGGACAAGCCCGGCCATGACGGAGGGAGTGATGTCTCCTCACAGTGCGACCCTGATCGGACTGACGGCGATCTTGATGTGGTCGCTGCTCGCGGTGCTGACGGTTGCGACCGGACAAATTCCCGCCTTTCAGCTGGCGGCAATGACGTTTGCGATCGGCGCGGTGGTGGGCGCGTTGACCTGGATCGGCCGCGGCGAAGCGGTCCGCGCACTGCGGCAACCTGTAAAGGTGTGGCTTGTCGGTGTTGGCGGCCTGTTCGGCTATCACGCGCTGTATTTTCTGGCGCTGCGCTTTGCCCCGCCCGCCGAAGCGGGCCTGTTGAATTATCTCTGGCCGCTCCTGATCGTCCTGTTCTCCTCGCTTCTTCCGGGCGAGCGGCTTTTGCCGCATCACGTCCTCGGCGCCGTGCTCGGCCTTGCCGGCACAGTGCTGTTGTTTCTCGGCAATGATCGTAGTGGTTTTGCGCCGGGACAGTTGCCGGGCTTTGCGGCGGCGATCGTCGCGGCCTTCGTGTGGGCCACCTATTCGGTGCTGTCGCGCCGCTTGAAATCGGTGCCGACGGACGCGGTCGCCGGCTTCTGCCTGGCAACATCAGTGCTTGCCGCGTCAGTGCACATGCTGGTCGAGACCACGGTGTGGCCCGCAACTCCAGCGCAATGGCTGGCGGTGGTTGGGCTCGGCGTCGGCCCCGTTGGCGCGGCCTTCTACACCTGGGACATCGGCATGAAGCGCGGCGACATCCGCGTGCTCGGCGCTGCGTCCTACGCGACGCCGCTGCTGTCGACGGCCTTTCTCATCCTCGCGGGCTTTGCCAGGCCGAGCGTGACGATCGCGCTGGCCGCGCTGCTGATCGCCGGCGGCGGCCTGGTCGCGGCGAAGGACATGTTCCGCATGCGCGTCCAGGATCAAGGGCGGTAGGGTGGGCAAAGCGAAGCGTGCCCACCATCAAGAGTGATGCTCGTGGAGAGACGGTGGGCACGGCGCAAGTGCGCCTTTGCCCACCTTACGGCTACGGCTTGGGCTCCCAGCCTTTCGGCGCCAGCTCAAAACCGGCGAACTCGAAGCCGGGCGCGACCGTGCAGCCGACCAGCGTCCAGTCGCCGGTGGTTTCGGCCGATTGCCAGGCGTGCGCCGGCACGATCGCCTGCGGCCGCTCGCCGCCGATAAGGTCGGGCCCGAGCCGGACGGTATGGCGCGGGCAGCCCTCGTTGGCGATCCTGAGGATGAGCGCGCTGCCCGCATAAAAATGCCAGGTCTCCACCGCATCGATGCGATGCCAGTGCGAGTGCTCGCCGCGTGCCAGCAGAAAATAGATCGCGGTGGAGAGCGCACGCCCGTTGGCGTCGACGCGCTTGTCGCGGAACATCTCGCGATAATGCCCGCCTTCCGGATGCGGCCTGAGTTCGAGGCGGGCGATGATGTCGGCGGCGGTCGCTGTCACTGCGGCCGGTCCTTCAGGACTTGTTCTTGCGTTCGCGCAATTCGCCGAACACCTCGGCGGCGCCGGCGCCCTTCATATGCAGCTTCATGGCCACCTCCGGATCGTCGGCGCGCAGGAACACGTTGGCCTGCTTCTCCTCGCCGAGCAGCGTGGGAATCGTCGGCTGGCCCGCAGCGCGCAGCCGCGCGACCTCCTCGGCACGCGCCTTCAGCGCCGCGTTGTCGGGGTCGACCGTGAGCGCAAACTTGACGTTCGAGGCGGTGTACTCATGGCCGCAATAGAGCTTGAAATCGTCCGGCAGCGACCTGAGCTTCAACAGCGAATCCCACATCATCGGATAGTTGCCCTCGAACACGCGCCCGCAGCCGATCGAAAACAGCGTGTCGGCCGCGAACAGCGCCTTCTCGGTGTCGAAGACATAGGCGATGTGGTCCAGCGTGTGGCCGGGTGTTTCCAAGACGCGCGCCAAGAGATTGCCGACCTTGACGATATCGCCATGCGCGACGCGCTGGTCGACATTGGCGATCTTCGCCTGCTTGTCATGCGGGCCGACCACGCGGCAGCCATATCTCTGCTTCAGCTCGGCGATGCCGCCGACATGGTCGTGATGGTGATGGGTGACCAGAATATCCGTCAACCGCCAGCCTTCCTTGTCGAGTGCCTTGATGATGGGGGAAGCCTCCGGCGCGTCGACCGACGCGGTGGCGCCCGTGCCGGGATCGTGAATCAGATAACCGAAATTGTCGGACAAACAGGTGAACAGGCGGATCTCGGCGGCCATGACGTCCTTCCGTCTCGCGGGGGAGGCCCTCGTTAAACGAGAGATATGGCGTTAACGTTCATTGCGCAACGCAATATTCTGAGCGCGGCTTAAGGGCGCCCCGTGTTAGAATGATGTCATGAGCATCGATGTCATCGATCTGCGCGACTTCTATTCGCGACGCCTCGGCATCGTGGCGCGGCGGCTCATCAATCGCAGCATCCGGGCGCACTGGCCGCACGCGGATGGCATGCGCGTGCTCGGGATCGGCTATCCCACCCCCTATCTGGGGCTGTTCCGTGAGGATGCCGAGCGCTGCGTAGCCTTGATGCCGGCGGCGCAGGGCGTGCTGAAATGGCCAACCGCACGGCCGACGCTTGCAGCCCTGGTCGACCAGTTTGCGTTGCCGCTGCCGGATGCGGCGGTCGACCGCATCCTGCTGGTGCACGCCCTGGAAATGTCCGACGACCCGGCAGCGCTGCTGCGCGAGGTGTGGCGGGTGCTGGCGCCGTCGGGACGGGTGATCGCCGTGATCCCGAACCGCCGGGGCGTGTGGACCCGCACCGACAACACGCCGTTCGGCCATGGCCGGCCCTATTCGCGCTCGCAGATCACGCAGCTGTTGCGGCAGACCTGGTTCACGCCGACGGCCTGGAGCGAAGCGCTGTTCATGCCCCCGGTTGCCGGCGGCTGGTTCTTGCGCTCGGCAATGGCCTGGGAACGCGCCGGCGCAACCCTATCGCTACCCTTTGCCGGCGTCCACATCGTGGAGGCCACCAAGCAGGTCTATCGCGTGATCCCCGCTTATCGCGAGCGCACGCGTCTCATTCCGGCACTGAAGCCGGTGCTGGTGCCGTCATCGACGGCGACACGCGGCTGACGATTCGGAATCTATCAGAGAAAGCTACACGCCGTCATGGCCGGGCAAAAGCGCCAACGGATCCGCGCGAAGCGGGGCCCGATGACAGGCTCCGCGCGTCTTGCGCGCGTTCGCGCAGATGTCCCGGCCATCTACGGCTTTGACGTCCCGAGGAAGAAAAACGTGGATGCCCGGCACAAGGCCGGGCACGACGAATAAACGAATAACAGGCACGACTCTCGGGGCTACTCGTTGCCGGGATTGAAATCGTCGCCCTGCGCCGCCGCTGCAGGGGCGGGCGCCATGCCTTCGGGGCGCGGTCCGTGCGGCCGGCGCCGCCGCCGCGGATAGCGCTCGCCGCCGCCACCGCCCTCGAAGCCCGAGCCGCCATTGATCTGCGGCTGTGGGCCGGTGATGAATGACGGCAGGCGGTCGACGCCGGTGTCGGTAACGGCCGGCTGGGGTTGCGGCTGCGGCTGATATTGCGGTTGCGGACGGTGGTCGCGCTCACGCGGCTCGCGATGGTCGCGTGGTTGATGGTCGCGCGGTTCACGATGCTCGCGGGGCTGCTGCTGGTCGCGCTGATAGGGCTGGTTGTCGCGATCGCGGTCACGCTCACGCTGATTGTTGTCGCGCATATAGGGCTGCGGCTGCGCGGGCACGAAACCCGGCTCCTGGCCGAAGCTCGAAAAGCCCTCGTCCTCGTCGTCATGGTCGTCGGTCGTGACGACTTCGTCCTGGCGCGGTTGCGGCTGGTTCTGGCGGAATTGCTCCTGCGCGGCGGCGATCAGGCGGAAATAATGCTCGGCGTGCTGATAGTAGTTTTCGGCGGCGATCGGATCGCCCGAGGAGCGCGCATCGCGCGCAAGCTGAACGTATTTTTCGGCGACATGCGACGCGGTGCCGCGAATCTTGATGTCCGGTCCATTCGATTCGAACACCCGGGTCATCGGGTTTTGGCCGCGCCGGTTGTTATTGTTATTCCGGTTACGCATCCGCTTGTTGTTTTGACCGTTTCTCATGTCCTGCCTTTATTCCAGCCCTGAGTTAAATGCCTTCGCAATGCCTTGGGAATTGATGACGCGCCGCATCGTTGCGCCAGGGGCGGCGCCCAGCAGCATCGATGTCGCGATGCGCTCCACGTTCTAAAGTCCAAGCCCTGACGTTGTCGTCAACCTTCGCGTCTAACAAACACGCGTTCCCCACCCACCCGCACGCGCCGCAGCCAGCGAATCCCTCATTCCGCCTGCCGCAACAGGCCCGGTTTTCGTGCGTAGGTCGTCAAGCGCAACAATTCAGGCTTTCGTTCGCTTTTCGGCCGGCGGCAGCGCAGCTCCCGAAGCTATCGCGCTCAAGTGGACCGACGTTTTGGAACCTTTCAACCGGGCGGCTCTCGCTCTGAGCTGGCTTGCACCCGTCGCATCCACG
>NZ_JAFATE010000896.1 GCF_019244115.1 Bradyrhizobium sp. | reverse complement strand
AGGCGCTGAACGAGGACGCACTGCTCCGCTCTCAGCTTCGCGCAGCAGACATTGTGGCGCTGAGCAAGGTGGATCTGGTGGACGCGGCGGCATGTGCGCAGATGCGCGCGGCAATCCGCGTGCTGCGTCCGGCGGCGGCGGTGGTCGATGCGATCAATGGCGAGGTGCCTCCAGCTCTGTTGTTCGCCCCAGATGTCGATCGCGTCCCGGCATGGCGCGAGGTCGGGCCGCGCGGGCCGGTGGCCGACCGGTTCGAGGCCTTGAGCTGGACCTCGGAGCGGCCGCTCTCGCTGCCGCGGCTGCAGCAGGCGATCGGGCGCCTCGCACCAAAACTCGCGCGTGCGAAGGGGCTGTTCGAGACCCCCGAGCAGCCCGGGCGCCTGATGGTGTTTCAGCTCGCCGGCGGCCGCGCGACGCTGGCACCGGGCGGGCCGCTTTTAGCCGGCGTGCCGCGGACGCGCATCGTCTTCATCGCCGAACTCGGCGTTCTCTCGCGCGCCGAGATCGATCGGATCATGGAAACCTGTGTCGATGTCCAGGCGACGTGAGAGCCATCCGCCGTGGTGCGAAGCGCACACGGATTCATCGCGAGATCCCGCCGGATCGTCACCCCGGGATGCTGAAGCGGAAGGTCGCGCCGCGGTCGACCTCGGACTCGGCCCAGATGCGCCCGCCGTGGCGCTGCACGACACGGGCCGCGATCGAGAGCCCGATTCCGGTGCCCTCATATTGATCGGTCGCGTGCAGGCGCTGGAACGCGCCGAACAGTTTTTCGGACTGGCTCATGTCGAAACCGGTGCCGTTGTCGCGCACGGCATAGATGCGCTCGCTCGCCTCGGTCCGGCCGCTCACGGCGATGACGGGATCGGAGCGCGTCGCCGTGAACTTGAAGGCGTTGGACAAGAGGTTGACGAAAACCTGCCGCAGCAGCGCCTGGTCGGCGACACAATCGGGAAGCTCGCCGACATGCACGGCGATCTGCCGCGGACCGCTGGTACGGCGCAATTCGTCCGCCACCTCGCGCACCAGCGCCGCAATGTCGACGCGCTGCCGCGACAATGGCTGACGGCCGAGCCGCGACAGCCTGAGCAGGCCGTCCGTCAGCCGCCGCATCTGCTCGGCGCCGGCGACGATGCCTTCGAGCTGCACCAGTGCCTCGTGCGGCAATTGCGGCGAAAAATCCTCGATCAGCGTGTCGGCATAGCCGAGGATCACGGTCAGGGGGCTGCGCAGGTCGTGCGCCACCGAGAAGGAGAACGCCTCGAGCTCGCGGTTGGCGGCCTCGAGCTCGGCGGTGTGCTCGCGCACGCGCCGCTCCAGCGCGGCATTTTCGAGCCGCAGCCGGCGCACCGCGAGCGCGCGCTCCAGCACCGGAATGATCATGCTGAGCTTGAACGGCTTCAAAATATAATCGAGCGCGCCCGCCTTCATGGCCTCGACCGCGGTCGCGATGGTGCCGGCGCCGGTCATGATGATGACGACGAGATCGGGATCGAGCTGAAGCGCAGCCTGCAACAAGGCGATGCCATCCATGCCGCCCGGCATCATGCGCAGGTCGGCGAGCACGAGATCGCATTTGCTCCGCCGCAGCGCGGCCAGCGCAGCTTCGGGATCGGTGAAGCCAATCGGATCGTAGCCATGCGCCGGCAGCGTGCGGCACAGGGCCTGCACCTGCGCGGCGTCGTCGTCGACGATCATGACCAGCGGCCTTGTGTCCGTCATTGGGTCCGTCATCAGCCACGTCCCCGCCTCTGCCCGCTTGCCGACGCGTCGCTGCACAGCACCAGCGTTTCGCGCAGCTCGCGAAGTTTTGGCGGCTTGCTCAGTACAAAATCGACATGGGGTGGAATGTCCTCCCCCGACAGCAGCCGCCGTCCCCATCCGGTCAGCATGATGACGGGCGTCGCCGCAGACAGGTCCTTGATCGCGGCGGCCACCATGCGGCCATCGACATTCGGCATGCCGAGATCGGTGATCACTGCGCCAAAACTCTCACCGGCGGCGAGTGCCGCGCGGAAGGCTTTTACGCCGGCCGCCCCGCCATTGGTGGAGACGACGACGTGACCGTCCGCCTGCAGCGTATCGCGCAGCGATTTGAGCAGCAGGGGATCGTCATCGACCAGCAACAGGCGCATGCGCGGCGGCACCGCCAATCCCGGCCTGGCTCCGGGCGCGGCGATCTGATCGGCCGGCGGCACCGGAAAGCTCAGCGTCACGATCGTGCCCTTGCCGACTGCGCTGTCGATCTCGACATCGGCGTTGTGCCGGCGCGCGACGCCATAGACCATCGCAAGGCCGAGGCCGGTGCCGCGTTCGCCCTTGGTGGTGAAGAACGGCTCCATGCAGCGGCGCCGGGTCTCCTCGTCCATGCCAGCGCCTTCGTCGCCGACATCGACCTGGAGCTGGTCGTGTCGATTGCCGGCGGGGCTCTTCATCAGGCGCGTGCGCACGGTCAGCGTGCCGCCGTTCGGCATGGCGTCAACCGCATTGAAGATCAGGTTGATCAGCGCCTCACGGATCTCGCTCTCGACCCCGAGGATCGGGGGCGGCGCGGCGGCAAGCTCGGTCCTGAGCGCAACCACGGTGCCGCGCTGCTGCGCCATGTCGCTCCAGCGCGCCCGCGTCAGATCGATGACCTGCTGCACCAGCTGGTTCAGCTGCACCGGAGCCAGCACGAGCTGCGGTTCGCGCTGTCGGTAGAATTCGGAGAGGCGTGCAACGGTGTGCGCGACGTCGTCGACGGCGCGCTGGATGGTCTCCAGCGATTCCCGGGCGCTGGCGCTGAGATCGGGCTCCATCTCCAGCAGCACCTGGGTGTAGAGCGTGACCGGCGACAGCGCGTTGTTGATGTCGTGTGCAATGCCGCTCGCCATCTGCCCGAGCGCGCGCAGGCGTTCCTGCTGCATCACCGCCTGCTGCGTCTGCTGGAGGTCGTGATAGGCCTGCTGCAGGGCCTCATAGAGCTGCGCCTGATGCGCGGCGAGGGCGACATGCTCGCTGAGCTGGCGCAGGAACTCGCACTCGCCGCTGGAAAAACCTTGCGGCTGCAGGCGTGCCGCCACCAGCACTCCGAACACCTGGCTCTCCACCTGCAGCGGCGCCAGCACCAGGGACCGCAGACCGGCGCGGCAAAGCCGTTGCGGGAAGGGGGCGTCCAGTTGCGCCAGATCGGGCTCGTAGACCAGTTCACCCCGCACACAGCGCGACAGGCCGTTCTGGTCGATGGCGAGCCGCGCCCGCTCGGGCATCGCGAGGCCGAGCGCGAGCGTGCCGCTCTTGACGCCGAACCTCGCCACCGTCAGCGTCTGGTCGGTGCTGTCGTGAAGACACAGGCAGGCCAGATCGACCGGCAGCTCGTCCTCGAGGCTGCGAACCGCGACCTGGAAGATGCTGCTGAGATCCTGCCGCTCGCCGATCGCCCGCGTGATCTGGTGCAGCAGGCTCAGGCGGGCGAGCTGGGCGTGGGCCTTCTGCTCCGCCTTGTGGCGAACGTCGACTTCGCTTGCCAGGGCTGTGTTCGAGGACTCGAGCTGCTTGCTGCGCTCGAGAGCGTCCTGCTCGCTGCGCAGGCGCGCCAGCTCGGCGGTCTGCAGCGCCCGCAGGACCTCGTCGGCCTCGCTCAGTCCCGTCGCGGGCGCAGTCAGGATCTCGCCGCGGTGCTCCGGGGTCGCCAGCCGGCGCAACGTCGCGATCGGCGCCACGATCTGTCTGGTCACGACGAGAGCAAGCAGCAGACCGAGCGCGAGCACGGAGCCACCCACGAACAGCGTACGCATCGCGGCTTCGATGGCGGGCGCGGTCAGCTCGGCGATCGGCACTCCGATGGCAACCGTCCAGCCCGAGGTTTCGATGCGGCTGAAGGCGGTGACGAGCGCGATGCCCTCACGCGAGGTGTTGAAGAACACGTCCTCCTGCTTTTCCAGCAGGCGCGCCAGCAACGCAGGTCCCGGCTTCCCGCCCACAAACCGTTCGGGACTGAGATTGCGAGCGACGGTCACGCCCTGCCGGTCGAAGATCGCGACCGGCCAGCCGGGCGGGAGGTCCTGACGGCGCATCGCATCGGCAAACGCGTCAGCCTGCGGAACGATCGACAGGGAATAGACGATGCTCCCCTCGGGATTGCGCACCGGCACCTCGATGGAAACGACGTAGCGACGTGCCGCGACTCCAAGATACACGTTGGAGATCGCGGGGCTGCCGGTGGCAAACACCTGCTTGGTCGCTTCGATGTCGGGCCGCCGGGGCAGCGGCGCGCCTGGTGGCAGCAGCGTATTCAGGACCTGGGTGCCGTCCTCGCGCAGCAGCACGATGTTCGAGCCCGGAAACTGTTTCGCCACGACAGCGTCGGCGCGGGCGCGGAAGACATCCAAATCGCCGCGGCGAAGCGCGTTCGACATCGCCAGCACCTCGAGCACCGCGATGCGCGCCTGCTGCTGCTTCTCGATACTGAGCGCAAGACTGTGCGCCAGTTCCAGCGTCTTGCGGCCCGCGTCGGTCACGGCATTATGATAATCCAGATATCCGCGCGCCAACGTGAAGGCGACCAGCGGAACCACGCTGGCGATCACCAGCATCATCAGCCGCGCGCGCAGCGAAAAGCGTCCGTCGCGCCGTTGCGCCCCAAGGGCCTGATCGGGAATGACGTTCTCCATCGATCGCGGCCTCGTTTGACGAAAGCTGTTCCGCACAGTCAACTAGCGACGATACATACTCACGCGGGCGCTTGGTCGCGAGGTTCTCCGTGTCGCCGGACACAATTCAGGACAATCGGTGGGCCGAATCAGACACCGCCTTCAACCTTAAATCAACATCTCGGCGAGACCGGCGCGGCGCAGCGCGATGGTCGAGCGCATCGGCGCAGCCGGCGTGCTGATGCCGGATGGCGATGGAACGTCCGTGACAACACGGCCTGTCGACGAATGATCCATGGCTCGAATCTCGGACCGGCTGCCGAACGGGGCGCTGCCAAGAACCGGTGCGCGGTTCCTGCCTGCGGGAAGCCGCACCGACATGCCTGCCTGGCCGTGAAGACGCAGCGGTGTGCCGTATACCACTTCTCGTCGCGACATCCATATGTCACAAGTGTGATCCGCGCGCAACGCCACGTTGCAAACCGAGCCAAAATCCGCCGCCGCGGCGTTTTTGCGCGTATGAGGAATTGACGCCCGGGCAGCTACGGTGTCATCCCCAAGGCTGGGGCTGGCGCTCCATCGGATGGAACATGAAAAACCGACGCGTCACGGTCGCCCGGGACGGGGAGTTGATAGCTGCGTTTTCCCGGATGGACATTCGCGGCCCGCTGGTCGATGGAAAATGCCCACGCTTTGTGCATGGCCGGCCCAAACGCGGCTCAGCGCCGTCAAGGCGTGGGAGGTGTTGCCGGTGGATGTCGCGGGGTTTCCAGTTTATGAACAGCTTTCATTTGGCCGCCTGCGGCGCAGGTCAGGGTCATCTTCGGATATAAGTTCTTAGAGTAGGCTCAGCGTAAGCGGCGCAAGGACCAGGCAATTCGGTACGGACCAAGGAGGCAGCAGTGCACGACGTCACCCATCCTACAGGGCTTCGCAGCCTGCCGATGCCCGTGCCGGCTGCCGGCCTCGAGGCGTACCAGCGGGAACGCGCACTGGCGCTGTCCAGTGACCCGCGTCGCAAGGCGAACTTCGAGGCCTATCAGGCGCATCAGCGCCGCGGCGCCGTGATCGATTATCTGCCGATCAAGCTCGACATCGAAAACGTCAGCCGCTGCAATTTCCGCTGCACCATGTGCGTGGTCGCCGAGTGGCCGAAGGGCCAGCGCGCGGAGGACATGCGCTTTGACGATTTCCGCCGCCTGATTGACGAGCAATATGGGCTGGTGGAGATCAAGCTGCAGGGCATCGGCGAGCCCTTGATGCAGCGGGGCGATGAATTCTTCGAGATGATCCGCTATGCCCGCTCCAAGCACATCTGGGTGAGAACGACGACCAATGCGTCGCTGCTTCACCTCCGCGACAACTACAAGAAGCTGGTCGATACCGGGGTCAACGAAATCCAGATCTCGATCGATGGCGCCACCAAGGACGTGTTCGAAGGCATCCGTGTCGGTTCGGTGTTCGAGCGCGTCGCCGCCAATTGCAAGCTGATCAACGGCTATTGCCGCGAGAAGGGTGTCGAGGTGACGAAGATGTGGACGGTGGTCCAGCAGGGCAACCGCCACCAACTCGGCCAGCTGGTCGATCTCGGCCAGGAGCTCGGCTTCACCAATCAGGTGTTCTCCCTCGAAGTGATCGGCTGGGGTCTCGACAAATGGAATGAACGGAACGCCTCCGTCACAGTGGAGGACGAGCTTGGCCTCGATTCGATGCTCAGCCTGCTCGAGAAGGGCCGCGCCCAGGGCCGGCGTGTCGCCTTCTGGCACACCACCGAGAAGTATCGGACGGATTCGCCGTCCCACCTCTGCCCGTGGCCGTTCGAGCGCGCCTATGTCGCCTCCGACATGCGCGTCGTGCCGTGCTGCACGGTGGGCAACCCGGACACCTACCAGATCGGTCCTTCGCTCAAGAATAACGGCAGCTTCTCCGAGGTCTGGAAAAGCGATGAGTTCGCGGAATTCCGCCGCGCCCATCTGGAAGGCCGGCCGCCGCAGATCTGCCGCGCCTGCTACGAGCAGGGCGAGCACTGACGGAGTGCTCGCGGTCGTCAGGCCGGGAGCGGATCCTGGACGTCGACGGCGTTCGCCGAGGCGCACGGCACGTCCCACTTGCCGTCGGGATCACGGCGCTATCCTATAGCAGGATCTCATCCGACCTCGGCCGATCGGTTCAACGCGCTCCGATCACGGGCGTGGTCTGATTGCGGCCGCGACCATGCCTGTCACACGCGACGATCTCCTGAAAGGCTTTCTGTGGCCCGATGCCCGCGGAGAAGCCGAGTTCCGCGCCTACATCTGACTGGCGACCTGCATGGCATCAAAATCGCCGACTGAATCCACACGCCAAAGCTGAAACGGCTTTTCGCGCGGGCACGGGCCACGAATCATGACATGCGATCGTGCCGTCACATAAACTATCAAGGAGAGTCCGACCCCACCCATCCTTTCTCAGCGCACCCGCTTGACGGATGCGACATTTTATGATGTTCTTTTTTTGTTCTTTTCTTGTTCTTTTCTATCTTTAGTTGAATAACTATGCTAGTACAACTATAGGAAACAATGATGGATGTGGTCAGCGGCGGCGCCGGGACAATCCGGCTCGTTTTTCATGATGATGAGGCGACGCCCCACGGTTTTGTGGTGGAGCTCCTCCGCAGCGTCTTCGGCAAGACCGAGCGTGAGGCGGTCGCGTTCCTTTCGGGAATCGACAAGCAGGGCAAGGTCGCCTGCGGGCCATATCCAGCCGCTGTTGCCAACGCGCTGCTCGCGGCGGCGCGCGAGCAGATCCGCGCCGGTGGATTTCCGCTGCTGATCACCAGCGAGGCCGTCAGCGATTGTTGCGATCTTTGCGGTGCGACGCCGGCCCGGACGGAGGTGTCGCTCGCGGCCCAGACCGCTCGACTCTGTGCGGCCTGCGTGCGTGCGATCGCAAGCGTCCCTCAGGACCAGCAGGAGGGAGAGTTCAGGTGGGCCTGGGACGCGCTCGCGTGGCATTTTGCCGGGATTTCGCAGAGCGGCCTGGTCACGACGGTCCGGCAGTTTCCCGGTCACATGCGGGCCGACGTTCAGGTCGCGATCGATACGCTGTTCGCCGCGCCGATCCGGTTCTTCGGCTTCCATGAGGAATATCGTTGGGAGACACCGACCTTCACCGGGCTGATGCGGCCGGGCCGCGATGCCCCGGTGATTGCGCCGCCGCAATATCATGAGATCGATATCGGCGAGGACGCGGCGGTGCAGTGCCTCCGCAACGGGCTGTGGCTGTGTCGCGATGGCGAACTGCGCTATGCGGTCGTCTTGTCCTTGCATCAGGAACCCAATCAGGAGACCGCGATCCGCCTCGAGATTGCCGTTCCCACAGGGAGTGCCGGCCAGGAGCTCGCGCAGCGCTGCTTCGCTGGGCTCGAAGAAGCCGTGCGCGCGGCACGTTCCTATCGCGGCAAGATTCTCTCGCTCGACGGCGGGGCCAATTATCGCGGTCGATCGCGGGGCGTGATGGTCCACCGCCTGCCGCCGGTCGACCGCGAAGCGGTGATCCTGCCCGAGCAGACCTTGAGACTGCTCGACCGCAACGTGCGGAGCTTTGTCGGAAGCCGCGCCAGCCTGCGCCGGCTCGGCCAATCGACCCGCAAGGGCATCCTGCTCTACGGCCCGCCCGGCACCGGCAAGACCCATACCATCCGCTATCTCGCAACCAATCTGCCCGGACACACCACGCTGATCATCACCGCCGAACAGGTCGCTCTGCTGGGCATGTACATGAACCTTGCGCGCCTGCTGCAGCCCGCCTTGGTCGTGATCGAGGACGTCGACCTGATCGCCCGCGATCGCAACGAGATGGCGGGGCCTTGCGAGGAATCGCTGCTCAACAAGCTGCTCAATGAGATGGATGGATTGAAGGAAGACGCCGACATCCTGTTCGTGCTCACCACCAACCGGCCGGAGCAGCTGGAGGCCGCGCTGGCCGGCCGCCCCGGCCGCATCGATCAGGCGATCGAGGTGCCACTGCCGGACAGGATGGGCCGCGACAAGCTGGTTCGGCTCTATGGAAAGGGGCTGCCGCTCGATCAGAGCCTCGTGAATGAAGCCGTTGCCCGTACCGAGGGCGTCAGTGCCGCCTTCATCAAGGAACTGATGCGGCGCATCGCGCAAGCCGCGCTCGCGCGTGACGCCGCGATATCGGTCGTCTCGACCGATATCGACGAGGCGCTAGACGACATGCTGTTTGCCGGCGGCCAGCTCAACGTGAAACTGCTCGGCGGCGCGCAGGAGATGGTCACGGGGTGATCGGACCAATGTCGCGCGCGCTGGCCCGAGGTCGGGCCTGAACACTGGATTCAGGCGAGGCAGGCCGGGATGACGTTCGATGATCCCGTTCCCGCCATAGTGACACTTCGGCCGCCCGGCCCTGATGACGTCTCGATCCCACCGGGATGCATCCCGTCATGCGGCGTGCCGCTGCTGGTGTTGCAGATATTCCATGGTCACCTTCTCGACATTGCCGTCGATCCAGTCTGCCATGCGCTCTTCCTCCTGCAGCGACTGCTGCAGCGGCGCGCGCGCCTGGTCCATGCCCGCCGCCCGGCAGAGCGCCAGCAGCGACTTGTAGGCGGCGATCTCGAAATTCTCGAACGCGTTGTTGGCAAACGTGTTCTTGAGGATTTCATCTCCCGCCATCGCATGCATCATGGCCTGAAGGTTTGCCGCAACCGATTGCGTGGTGTCCTTCACGCTCGAGGTGCTCTCGCCGCAGGCCTCCAGGCACTGCTCCAGGCGTCGCAGCTGCTCATTGGTCTCCTGCAAATGCATCGAGACCTTCTGCTTGATCTCGGGATATTCGTCCAGCCGTTCGGACTGACGTTCCATCAGTTCCCTGGCCTGGATCTCCATGGCGTGCGCGTTGCGCAGGCCGACGATGAAGGTATCGCGTGCGGTGTTGGTGGCCATTTGTGCTTCCTTGGATTTGCCTGCTCCCGTCGAGCGCTCAACCGCGGCGGCGCACGATCGT
>NZ_JAFATE010000800.1 GCF_019244115.1 Bradyrhizobium sp. | reverse complement strand
GCCGACGAAATATCCGCCGTCGCTGAAGCTCTCAATGCCCGACCTCGAAAGACGCTGGGCTGGAAAACTCCAGCCGAAGCGCTTGACCAGCTGATCTCATCAATGAAAATAACCGGCGTTGCGACGACCGATTGAATCCAAGGGATGATTTGGCTGAACCTGTGGTAACTGCCGCCTGCGTTTTTTGTTTGCAGGCGGGCCATGGGTGAGGCCTTCACCCGGCATTCCCTGCGCCCTCTGATTTTCGAGGGCGAGCACGATGCACAACTCGGGCGCGTTTCGCGCCGCGGGAATGCGGCGCCATGTTTCTCTGCTGTCATGCCCCGCTTCCCGACTACGCCAAGGCTTCGGCATGGCCACGAACTTCAAGGGCGCGCCGGAGCCTTAGCGAAGGCGGCAAACCGGGCGACGACGCCGGATTTGTTGGCAATCCCTTCGCATCCAAATTTGAGGTGACACCTCATGCGCAAATTCGCGGGCCGGCCGACATTGTCAGACAATCTGATTATGCTAGCCTGCACACCGGCTCGACGCACAATGATCGGCCGCGCCGCTCTCGGCGATTTCCTGAAAAGATGTGGGAGAAGGTTTTATGAAGAAGGCACTTTTGGGCGTTGTTTCAGTCGGCGCGCTGCTCGCCGCGAGCGCGGCCTACGCCGATACCAAGGATAAGAAAATCGCGCTCTCCAACAATTATGCCGGCAACTCCTGGCGCCAGGCGATGCTGAAGAGCTGGGACAAGGTGACCAAGCCGGCGGTCGCCTCCAGCGTCGTCGCGGCGGCTGACGCCTATACCACCTCCGAGAACCAGGTGACCGAACAGGCGGCCCAGATCCAGAATCTGATCCTGCAGGGCTACAACGCCATCGTCGTCAATGCGGCCTCGCCCGATGCCCTGAACGGCGTCATCAAGCAGGCCTGCGATGCCGGTATTACCGTGGTCTCGTTCGACGGGATCGTGACCGAGCCCTGCGCCTGGCGCGTCGCGGTCGACTTCAAGAAGATGGGCCGGGTCGAGGTCGACTACCTCACCAAGAAGATGCCGGCCGGCGGCAACCTGCTCGAAATTCGCGGCCTCGCCGGCGTGTTCGTCGACGACGCGATTCATTCGGGGATCGACGAAGGCGTGAAGGCCAATTCGCAATACAAGATCGTCGGCTCGGTGCACGGCAACTGGGCGCAGGAGGTGGCGCAGAAGGAAGTCGCCGGCATTCTGCCCTCGCTGCCCGAGATCAAGGCCGTGGTGACGCAGGGCGGCGATGGCTATGGCGCGGCGCAGGCTTTTGCCGCGGCCGGGCGTCCGACCCCGCTCATCATCATGGGCAACCGCCAGGACGAGCTGCAATGGTGGAAGGAGCAGAAGGACAAGAACGGCTATGAGACGATGTCGGTCTCGATCGCGCCCGGCGTTTCGACGCTGGCCTTCTGGGTCGCGCAGATGATTCTCGACGGCAAGCAGGTGCCGAAGGACCTGACCGTGCCGTTCCTGCAGATCGACCAGGCCGACCTCGAAAAGTCGCTCGCCACCACCGAGAAGGGCGGCGTCGCCAACGTCGAATATACCGCCGAGGATGCCGCGAAGGTGGTTGCGGGAGCCGGCAAGTAACCCTCGAGTGTCGCGCCTTGAGTGCTGAAGCGATCAGGTTGGACGGCGTCGAAAAATCCTTCGGCGCCGTCCGCGCATTGGCGGGCGTCGATCTCGTGGTCGGCGTCGGCGAATGCCTGGGTCTCGTCGGACACAACGGCGCCGGCAAGTCGACCTTGATGCATGTGCTGGCCGGCGCGCTCGCGCCGGATACCGGGCGGCTTACGGTCGGCGGCATCGAGCCGAAGACGGCGTGGTCGTCGGCGTCATCGCAGGCGGCCGGGATTCGCTGCGTTTTTCAGGAGCTGTCGCTCTGTCCCAATCTCAGCGTCGCGGAAAATGCCCGCATCGTGCACGGCGCGCTCAGCGGTTTTGGCTGGAAGGCGCGGGCGCGCACGCTGATCCGCACAAAACTCGACGAGATTTTTCCCGGACACGGCATCAATCCCGACGATGAAGTCGGCGATCTGCCGATCGGCAAGCGGCAGATGGCGGAAATTGCCCGCGCATTCACCGTCACCAGCGCCCCGCTCCGTCTCGTCATTCTCGACGAGCCGACCTCTTCGCTCGATGCGGTGACCGCCGAACAGCTTTTGGCCTACATCGCTAAGGAAACCGCACGCGGCACGGCCATCATCCTGATCTCGCATCTGCTCGGCGAAATTCTTTCCGCGTCCGACCGCATCGTCGTGATGAAGGACGGCAAGGCGGTGGCCGCGCGTCCCGCCAAAACCTTCGACCGCGCCTCGCTAATGGCCGCGATGGGCTCCGATCTCAATGACGTCGCCGTGTCAGAACAGTTGCGGCCGGCGCCGAAGCCGGATGCTCCGGTCGTGGTGCGCGCCCGGCCGAGCGGCCAGGGTGCCGGCAGCGAACTCATCGTCCACAAGGGCGAGATAACAGGCCTTGCGGGCCTTGCCGGCCACGGCCAGACCAAAACGCTTTTGCAGATTTTCGCCCGGCAAGGCGCCGAGGTCGACGGGCCCATGGCGTTCATCGCTGGCGACCGCCAGAGCGACGGCATCTTCGATCTGTGGTCGATCGCGCAGAATGTGACGGTCCGCTCGCTGCGTTCGCTGACCCGCCGCGGTTTTGTCGATCCCACGGCTGAGGCGCAGCTCGCGCGCACCTGGCGCGACCGCATCGCGATCCGCACCCCTAGCATGGACAACAATATCCTCACCCTTTCGGGCGGCAATCAGCAGAAGACGCTGTTTGCCCGTGCCCTCGGCTCCGACGCGACCGTCATTCTCATGGACGATCCGATGCGCGGCGTCGACGTCGGCACCAAGCTCGAGGTCTATGCGATGATCCGCGCCGAGGCGGCCGCCGGCCGCAGCTTTCTCTGGTACACGACCGAGGTCGACGAACTGACCCATTGCGACCGCGTTTACGTCTTCCGCAATGGCAGGATCACTGAAGCGATCGACGCGGCCGATCTGTCGGAACAGCGCGTGCTGCAGGCTTCCTTTGCGGAGAGCGGAACATGACCAATCCGCGTTTGCTCCGCGCCGCCCTGCCCTTTCTGACACTGGCGATCGTGCTCGCCGCGACATTCTACGTGCAGCCGCGCACCATGAGCTATTTCGGGCTCAATCTGATGCTGCAATATGCGGTGCCGATCGCGCTCGCGACGACAGCGCAGATGTTCATCATCACGGTCAACGATCTCGACTTGTCGATCGGCCCCTTTGTCGGCCTGATCGGCGTGATCGCCGCGACCGCGCTCAATGCCAGTCCCGTGCTCGGCGCTGCCGCCCTCGTCGCCTGCGTGCTCGCCTACGGTCTTGTCGGCGCGCTGGTTCATGCGCGCAACCTGCCCTCGATCGTGGTCACGCTCGGGCTGTCCTTCGTCTGGCTCGGCATCGCCGTCATGATCCTGCCGTCGCCGGGCGGCAAGGCGCCGGCCGCGCTCAAGGCGCTCATGACCGTGCAGACGCCCTATGTGCCCTTTCCGATTTTGGCCGCGGTCGCGATCGGCGTGATCGTCCATCTCGCGCTGATGACCACGAGCTTTGGCGTGATCGCGCGCGGGGCCGGCGGCAACCCGAAGGCGCTGGCGCGCGCCGGTTGGTCGATGCTGCGGACCAAGGTCGTCATGTACATGCTGGCCGGCGTGTTCGGACTGCTCTCCGGTCTTGCGCTGCTCGGGCTCACGACTTCGGCCGATGCCCATGTCGCCGACCGCTACACGCTCTATTCCATCGCGGGCGTGATCCTCGGTGGCGGCGAGTTCATGGGCGGGCGGGTCAATCCGATGGGCGCGGTGGTCGGCGCGTTGACCTTGGCACTGGCGGGCGCGTTTTTGATCTTCTTGCGAATCTCGCCGGACTGGCAGATCGGCGCCCAGGGCGCCATTCTCATCGTCGTGCTGGCGATGCGGGCGCTGGTGACCTATGGGGAGAAGCGGTCATGACCGGGCTTCGCACGCATCTGGCCGAAAAACCCTGGCTGTGGTCCTTCCTCGCAGCGGCGCTGGTCTGGGGCCTTGCGGTCGCCTTCGCGGGCGGACACGGCGGAGGCGAAATCCTGACCTCGGCGCTCGCCTTCGGCACCTTCACGGTCATCGTCGGCCTCGGCCAGATGATGGTGATTACCACAGGGCCGGGAAATGTGGACCTCTCCATTCCCGCAACGATGACGCTGTCCGGCGTCATCGCGATGAAGGTGATGGATACGGATTCCGCGCACATGCTGATCGGGATTTTGGCGGCGATGGGCGCGAGCCTCGTTGTCGGAATCGTCAACTACACGCTGATCCGCCTGCTGCGGATTCCGCCGATCATCGCGACGCTGTCGTCGAGCTTTCTGGTGCTGTCGACGGCGATTTCCTATGGCCGCGGCCTGCGCATCAAGCCGCCGCCGCCGCTCGCCGAATTTGCCACCGTTCGGATGTTTGGAATACCGCTTGCGGCGATCGCGATCTGTCTCCTGAGCCTCGCCGTCGCCGTGATCCTCAAGGGCACGGTCTATGGCAGGACCGTCGCCGCGATCGGGCAGAACGAACGCGCGGCCTGGCTCGCGGGACTGAACGTGCGCGGAACGCGGTTTGCGACTTATGTGCTCAGCGCCTTGCTTGCCGGACTGTGCGGCATCCTGCAATCCGGATTTTCCGGCGGCGCGGCGCTCAACATGGGCGACGATTTTCTGCTGGCCTCGATCGCGGTGGTCGTGATCGGCGGCACCTCGGTGGCCGGCGGGCGCGGCAATGTGCCGGGCATCTGGGGCGCCGCGCTGTTCATGTATCTTTTGGTGACGATGCTGAACATCTTTGGCGCCAGCCCCGGCGTGCGCCTGGTCATGACCGGTGTGATCATCATCGCTGTCATCACGATCGCCGGCGGCGAGCGGCAGACGCGATGACGATTTGTCTAGCCGCGCGCCTCGCGCAAGGCGCTGTCATAGGCAGCGACCGAAGCCCGCCCCGTCTCGCGCACCTCGGCGGCGGTCATGCCCGGACGATAGAGGCTCGAGCCAAGCCCGAAGGCGCGCACGCCGACCGCCACATAGGCGGCGAGATTCTTGTCCGACACGCCGCCGACCGCGCCCACCATCGTGTCCTTCGGCAGGACGGCGAGCTGTGCGGCGATGCCGGCTGGCCCGAGGACCGAAGCAGGAAAGAATTTCAGCGCGGAGGCCCCGGAGCGCAGCGCCAGAAAGGCCTCGGTCGGCGAGAACACGCCGGGCATGGTCACCATCCGCCGCGCCCGCGCCGCCTTGAGCACGTCGGGGTCAACGTTCGGACTGACCATCAAGCGGCCGCCGGCGTCGGCGACGTGTGCGCAGTCGGCCACCGTCAGCACCGTGCCGGCGCCGATCAGGCAGTGCTTGCCAAAACGCTTGCAGAGCCGCTCGATCGAAACGAAGGGATTTGGCGAGTTGAGCGGCACCTCGATCATTTCAAAACCGCAATCGATCAGGCCTTCGACGATAATCTCCGCCTCGTCCGGGCGGATGCCGCGCAGGATCGCCACGAGCGAGCGTTTCACCTCGGGCCAGGGAACGGTTGGTGCGATCGTTGGTGTCAGTGTCATGTCAGGCCCTTGCTTTCCCAGATGCTGATGGCGGCCTTGGCAAGGCCGCGTCGCGAGGCACCTTCGGCATCGACGACGCTTACGTCGAAGCCCGCCTCGCGCAGCGCAACCTCATACAGTCCGCCGAGCCCGCCTGCGCCGATCAGCCGCAGCGCCTGTCGCGCACCGTGCCGTTGCACTGCATCGGCAATCTCGGCGCCAATCAAAAGGCCGGAGAGCCGTGCCGCGCCGTCCGAACGCTGCTCAAAGCCCAGAAGCTGCGCGGCGCGCAACCGGAACAACGACGCGGTCAAGCCGCTGGGCGCGGTCTGCGCCATCGCAACACCGTCGCGGAATGGTCGGCCATCGGCCGACTGTGGCTCACCCGTCTCGATCGCATGGACCAGGATACTGTGCTGCGAAATCACCGAGAACAGCTCGCCCGTCATGTAGGTCGAGAACTCGGTGACGGCCCCCGCCTCGATCCTGATCCACTTGCTGTGCGTGCCGGGGATGCAGACGAGGCCGGTGAAATCCGCTTCGGTCACGCCCAGGAGCTGCGTCTCTTCTCCGCGCATCACGTCGGGCCGGTCGGCGCGCGCCTGCGCAAGGCCGGGCAGGATGCGGATGTCGGCGGCGGCGTCGACCCGGATCGCGCCTTCGTGCAGCGCATCGAGCCGCGTCGGCGTCTTCAGATAGGGGGCCTCGATCCAGCCCTGCCGCGCGCCGGCCATGCCACAGATCAAGACCGGAATTTCCTCCGGCGCGCCGAGCCTGGCGAGATGGTCGCGCAGCACCGGCGCGAAACCCGTGCCGCTACAATGCAGCATGCCTTCGCTGCCGCGGCTTTCGGCGAGCACCTCGCCGCCAGCCGACATCAGCCAGCCGCGAAAGCTGCTGGTGCCCCAGTCCACGGCCACGAATGCCGACTGCGTGCCGCGCGCAGCGGCCGCCTGCCCGGCGTCCTTGTCCTCGTTGGTCCTCATGACGCAGTTCGCTAGACCACTCGCACGCCCACGTCTAGTGCAGATGCACCGCGCTGAGCACGTGAGGCTGCAATTGCTCGGCGGTGGCGTTCAGCAGCAGGCGATATGTATTGGACCATAGCTCATCGCCAAGCCCCATTTTAGGAAGCGGCTAATAGCGCGCTCAGATACGCCGAACGTCATACGGCTTTGCAAGCCCCGAAGCGTCGCCCTGTCCCCAGCGTTCCGTCCGATCGCGTCCTGAACGCGGTGTCGCTTGCGGAAATCACGCGGCACTTCACGCGGAAGCGGCGCGCCCGTCACGCTCAATGCGACAGGCAATCGCCTGGCCGCAAAAAGACATGCGAATCATTTTGTCGTACGATTAGCGCTCGTCAAAAATGCCCGATGGAGGGTCGACACGGCGCGGGGAATCGTCGCTTCGTTTACCGTTCCAAGTCCAACCAGAAACTCGCCACTGCGGTTTTGTTTGACACAGTATCCAGAGACCGCGTGAAGAATGAGACCGCGCTTGGTGGCCCTTTCGACAACCGACCGGTCGTCGTTTCTGCCGAGAAGCCGGCCGTGAGTGGTGACGATGAGATGAAGACCGGCGCCAGTCGACGAGATGCTCAAATCATTGCCAAAGGTGGTCTTGAGGGAGGCGACGAGGGTATGATGGCGCTTTTCATAAATACCCCTCATCCGTCGCGTATGGGATGCGAAATGCCCGTCTGCGATGAATTTTGCCAACACCGGCTGGTCGGATATCGGCGGCTGGATATCGAACGTCGAACGCGCCGCAACGAAGTCTCGCGCCAGATGTTTCGGAACAACCAGATAGCCAATGCGCAGCGCCGGGAACAGAGTCTTTGAAAAAGTCCCGATATAGATGACACGCGTGCCCGAATCCAATCCTTGAAGCGCGGAGATTGGGCTGCCGGCGTAGCGAAACTCGCTGTCGTAGTCGTCTTCAACGATCCACATCGAATTCGCGGCCGCAAAATCAAGCAGCGCCGTGCGCCGTGCGAGCGACATCACCGCGCCAAGCGGAAATTGACGCGAAGGGGTCACGACCGCCATTTTGGCGCCGGGAGCAACCTCGCGCGCAACTGGCAGGCACAATCCCTCCGCGTCGACCGGAACGGGCACAAGCTCGGCACCTGCGCTGCGCAACGGCCCTCGAAGGCCGGTATAGCCAGGGTCCTCGACCCAAACCCTGTCCCCCGGGTCCAACAAGAGCCGCGCCGTCAGATCCAGCCCGTGCTGTGTCCCGGTTGTTATGATGACCTGCTCGGGCTGGCATGCGACCTTGCGCGACACCCTTAGATAGTCCGCCACCATCTCGCGCAGGCTGGCAAGGCCGGCCGCGCCATGGTGGAGGGCAAGGTTTCGCGGAGGTTCACGCCAAATGCTGCCGTGAAGCCGCTGCCAGAGCTCAAACGGAAACTCGAGAACGTCGGGCAGGTTGGGAATGAAGGCGCTGTAACGATCGCAGGGTGACCAGGCCTGCTGGCGAATAGATTGGCCGCGTTCCGACAGCTCCATTCGCCGCCCTGGCCTTGAAGGGCCCTTTTCGAACCAATGGGGCCGCGAATAGTCTTCAGGAAGCACCTGCGCGACGAAGCTTCCTGAACCGGCGCGGGACTCAAGGTAGCCCTCGGCCAGCAGCTGCCTAAACGCGGCTATGACAGTGTTGCGCGAGCAGTTCAGGGCGTGCGCCAGGGTTCGGGTGGCCGGAAGCTTCGTCCCACGGCGCGCGGCTCCCGAAACGATGATCTCCCGGATCTGCTGATAGATTTGTGTTTGCAGCGCGAGCGATCCGGCCCGATCGACCGACAGAATCATCAGAGTTGAGGACAGCGCCTTCCGCAGCGCTGCGGATCGTTGCTTTGCCGTGTTCGTCCGCTTCGCCTTTGTGGGTCCCGTCAACCGGCGCTCCGAAATGAAGCGTTGCTCTTTGATCTATCGGCCGCATTCTAGGCAATACGATAAGCGCCGCAAAGCGGTTCCACAGAGCGCAACGTGCCGGATGCTCGTGTGCGGTCTGGCCTGCGCTCCCGGGATGAGATCGTTGAATGGCTCTCGTTGAGGGTCAACCAGATATCCTTCCCGCCACGGGGCCACTTTCGCGTTCTTCGACAGGTCCACTCCGAAACGCCTCAGGAGGCGGCAGCGTTTACGCCCCGGGCGACGCTGCACAGGAGTACATCAATGCCGCATGTCCCTCATCCCCCGATCTCAACAGAAGACTTCTCACATCGCAAATACGTCCGGGTGCTCGGTACCGACATGGCTTATGTCGATGCCGGCACAGGCGATCCGATCGTGTTCCTGCACGGCGTTCCGACGCCCTCCTATCTGTGGCGTAAGATCATCCCTTATCTCCTGCCGTTCGGCCGCTGTCTTGCGCCCGATCTTGTCGGTATGGGTTACTCCGCCCCGGCGCCCGATGGCGGCTATCGCTTCGTCGATCATCAGCGCTACCTCGATGCCTGGTTCGACGCGATTGGCGTTGACCACAATGTGATCCTGGTCATCCACGACTGGGGGGCTGCGCTCGGTTTCGCGTGGGCGCAGCGTCATCGAGACCGCGTCAAGGCAATCGCCTACATGGAAGGCATTGTGCGTCCCTTCCAATCCTGGGATGAATGGCCCGAAAACACAAAGGCGTTTTTCCAGGCGCAACGCTCGCCGGCCGGCGAGGACATCATCCTGCAAAAAAATCTCTTCATCGAATATCTGCTTCCTCTGCGCAACATTCCTCCGGAAACGCTCGAAGTGTACCGCCGCTATTGGAGCATCCCCGGCCTCTTGCGTCAGCCGATGTTGACCTGGACACGTGAATTGCCGATTGCGGGCGAGCCATCGGATGTAGTCAGCATCGTCGATTCCTATGCACGGTGGCTGTCGCAAAGCCAAATCCCGAAACTGTTCATTGACGCGGACCCGGCTGGCTTTCTGATCGGCGCACAACGGGAATTCTGTCGTGCATGGCCCAATCAAGAGATCGTGACGGTGAAGGCCGCACACTTCGTGCAGGAAGAGCAACCCGAA
>NZ_JAFATE010000598.1 GCF_019244115.1 Bradyrhizobium sp. | reverse complement strand
CTGGCACTCTCGCTAGCAGAGTGCCAAGGCTGCACATTCGGCACCCATCCCCATTTCGGAGGTTTCATAGATGAAGCTCAAGCCCCTCGGCGATCGACTGATCGTGCGGGCGATCGAGGAGGAGGAGACCACCGCCAGTGGCATCGTCCTGCCCGATACCGCCAAGGAAAAGCCCCAAAAGGGCAAGGTGCTCGCGGTCGGCGAAGGTCGCTGGGATGAGGACGGCGAGCGGCGGGTTCCGCTCGACGTAGCCGAGGGCGATGAGGTCCTCTACAGCAAGTACGGCGGCACCGAGATCAAGGTGGATGGCGAGGAGCTCCTCGTCCTCCGCGAGTCAGACGTGCTGGCCAAGGTCCAGTAGCCCGTCCTTTTAGGAGAGACACACACAGATGGCACACAAGGAACTGAAGTACGAGGCGGATGCCCGCAAGGCGCTCGAGGCGGGCGTCGACGCGGTGGCAAACGCCGTCAAGGTCACGCTTGGCCCTAAGGGCCGCTACGTAGTCCTCGACAAGAAGTTCGGCGCGCCGACGATCACCAACGACGGCGTGACGATCGCGCGGGAGATTGAGGTCGAGGACGTCTTCCAGAATCAAGGCGCGCAGCTCGTGCGCGAGGTGGCGACGGCGACCAACGACGTCGCCGGCGACGGCACCACGACGGCGACCGTGCTCGCCCAGGCGATCGTTCGCCAGGGCCTCAAGAACGTCGCCGCCGGAGCCAACCCGCTGGCGCTCAAGCGCGGCATCGAGCGCGCGGTCGACGACGTCGTCAAGAACATCGAGTCGCAGTCGACGGAGATCTCCGGCAAGGACCAGATCGCGCGCGTGGCGACGATCTCGGCCGGCGACGAGGAGATCGGCGACGTGATCGCCGACGCGATCGACAAGGTCGGCAAGGACGGCGTGGTCAACGTCGAGGAAGGCCAGACGTTCGGCATGGACCTCGAGTTCACCGAGGGCATGCAGTTCGACAAGGGCTACATCTCGCCCTACATGGTCACCGACCAGGATCGTATGGAGGCTGTCCTCGAGGATCCGATGATCCTCATCGCCAACCAGAAGATCGGCTCCGTGCGCGACATCCTGCCTGTGCTCGAGCAGGTGATCCAGTCGGGCAAGCCGCTGCTGATCATCGCTGAGGACGTCGAGGGTGAGTCGCTCGCGACGCTCGTGGTCAACAAGCTCCGCGGCACGTTCACTGGCGTTGCGGTCAAGGCGCCGGGCTTCGGCGATCGCCGCAAGCGCATGCTCGAGGACATCGCGATCCTCACCGGCGGCGAGGTGATCACCGAGGAGATGGGCCTGAAGCTCGAGAACACTCAGCTTTCGCAGCTGGGTCGCGCCCGCCGCGTGGTGGTGGCCAAGGACACCGCGACGATCGTCGACGGCGCCGGCGACACCGAGGGCATCAAGGGTCGCATCAACCAGATCAAGACCGAGGTCGAGAACACCGACTCGGACTTCGACCGCGAGAAGCTTCAGGAGCGGCTGGCCAAGCTCTCCGGCGGCGTCGCCGTGGTCAAGGTCGGCGCGGCCACCGAGACCGAGATGAAGGAGAAGAAGCATCGCGTCGAGGACGCGCTGCAGGCCACTCGCGCGGCCCTCGAGGAGGGCATTGTGCCGGGCGGCGGCGTCGCGCTGCTGGCGGCGCAGGCGGCGATCAAGTCCGAGGCGCTCGAGGAGGCCGATGAGCGCACCGGCGCGAAGATCGTGCACCGCGCGCTCGAGGAGCCGCTGCGCCAGCTCGCGGACAACGCGGGCTTGGAGGGCTCGGTCGTCGTCAACGACGTCCGCAAGGCCAAGAAGGGCCATGGCCTGAACGCCGAGTCCGGCGAGGTCGTCGATCTGGTCGCCGCAGGGATCATCGATCCCGCGATGGTCACCCGCTCGGCGCTTCAGAACGCCGCGTCGATCGCGAAGAACATTCTCACGACCGAGGCGATCGTCGCCGAGGTCCCGGAGAAGGAGACCGCAGGCGCGGGCGGCATGCCCGACATGTCAGGGATGATGTAATTCGCTCTAACAGGCGAGTGTCTACGTGGGCCCGGTGGTTGCGACCGCCGGGCCCTCGTTATTCACGGGGATTGGCGAAGGTCGTCCGCCTAAGCGATGCGAAACGCCAAAGTCACCGTTCGGAGACCGAGATCCCGGGCTCCGCCACGACCTGGCGCCAACGGCCCGGTGGCGCCACCTCGACGCCCGGGCGCACGGCGACCACGACGGCCACCTCGCCCCCTCTGACAAACCCACACACACCCTCATCGGCCTCCAGAGGCTCATAACCACCCTCGAGGAACGCTCGCGAGCGACCGGCTCGAAGGTCCAACAGCCGGTGGATCACCGACAGCTT
>NZ_JAFATE010000592.1 GCF_019244115.1 Bradyrhizobium sp. | reverse complement strand
GCTGGCCTCGCTCGATCAGTTACAGGCTCAGGCGCAGGAGCACATGGCGTCAGTCAGCCGCATTCCGCTTGTGAAGCTGCTCGGCATCTCACCGCACGGCCTCAATGCAACCGCCGAGCCGGAGCTGCGCGCGTTCTACGATTCAATCCATGCGTTTCAGAAGAAGTTCTTTTCTCCGAACCTCGATCGGATCTTCCGGTTCGCGCAGATCAACATCTGGGGCAAGGTCGACCCGGACCTTTCGTATGAGTATGAGCCGCTTTGGTCGCTCGATGAAAAGGCGGCCGCAGAGGTTCGCAAGATCAACGCGGAGACGGGACAGATCCATGTCGACAGCGGCGTGATTGCGCCCGCCGAGGAGCGCGCGCGCATCGCCAATGATCCGGAGACGCCCTACCCCGGGCTCGATCCCGACGACGTCCCGGACCTGAAGGAAGAGGAAGACGAGGGACTTGAGCCCGGCGGCACGCACACCGGATCGAATGATCGGCTTGGCGAGAGGAACGGTGGTGAGGACGCGTAAGCCCTGGCGACCAGGGCGGGGTTGACGTCTGCTGCACCCCAGGTAGCGGCTCAATAGCGGACTTCACCAAAGGTCCGAGTTGGACCAAAGCACAAAGTCGCTGCGCTCCAGCCCGCTGCGCGGGAGCAAGAGCCGAGAGGCCGGTAGCGATGAAGAGGACAGCGAAAGCGGGGTTGCCACGATCAACTCGCGTATTGTCGGCATGATGAAGAACAGGATCATCTGCGGCCCCTCTCACGCGGCGAACCACATCTACCCAGCCCACAACACAAAGACAAAAAATTGGCTTGACGAATAGCGCAAACCAGTTTGCTTGAAGGTGCCGCAGGTATTTCTGCTCGCAAGAAATTGATTCACACTATGCCACTGAATGCGGATCGACCGATTAATCGCGCAACAGTTGCCGGATGCGCTATTTCTGCCACGCCCAACTATCTGAAATTACACGGGCCAACAAAATTAAATCCCCTATTTAGCAACAATCGTGCCAAAACGCTTAAGTTGCGCACGCATTCGAGGTCGCCCCGCTTCGAATTTTCCTAAGTCGAGCACCTAATAGCACTCGCTGCTCCGCCCGTGCCCTACCTCCCGCGACTTCGTGCCTTGGCGCTTTTTGGACGCCGGTCAGCTCTGCAAGCGGATGGTCTCGTCATGCCGGCATCCAAAAACCTGCGCAACAGCAGAAATCGTCGCTCAATCCGATCAGCTCGTCGGCCCCTAGCAAAAAACGGCATCGCGCGCTTGGCCCTGATATGAAAGAGGCCGCCGACTGAGGGGCGGCCTCGGCACATCTTTTTTTAGTTCTGGAACTCCACACGCGAGCAATACCACCAGCTTTCGTAGTCTCTCCAACCGGTTTTAATAGCGAACTCCTTGCACTCGCTGTAGGATTTCCAGTTGCCCACGTTTTTGCACCTTGAAAAAACATGAAAGCCACTGGCCGAGGAGCATCCGATCGAGGGGACATTGCCAGTAGCATGGACGGGTGCGGCATTAGCGGGTGCAATCGACGAAATTGCGATAGCTAAACCCGCAACGAAGAGTAACGAGGCTTTCACAGCTGTGTCCTCCCAAAAGCTGGGACGGGGAAATACCCACCCCGCAAGCTAAGATAGCACGCCTCCGACCGCAGTTGAGTCCGCTCTGGGTCACAGGCGGAAAAACTCACGTCGAGCAAATCTGGTCGGCATCACCTCAGACAGCCGACATCGGTGCCGGCCGTGATGATTTCTCCGTCGGGCCAGATCCGGACATGGGACCGATGGAACCTAGACCACTCACTCATCATACGCTCGGAGCGACCTGCATAATGGCCTGCGCTTGCCTACTCCTGCTCCATACCCTCTGGTGCTGAGACTGATTGGCAGCGGTGTGCTGCCAACTTTGCGTTTGCACCGTTCGAGCGCCCATGGCAGCATTCGCGTGGCCGTGCAGGCGGCCGTCGGTCCGCGAGCAGGGTTGAACCCGCCTGATCCTGCTTCCTTACGTCGCCTTCTTTCTGCCCGTGAACGCGGACGCCGGGCGTAGCTGAAAGAAGGTGTCCCATGACTGAACGCCTGCCTTCACACGTGAGCCTTGCCTGGCTCAGAAAAGCCGCAAAGCACCAGCTCCGCGAATGGCGTGCTGCCGGCCGCGACGCCAGACTCGCCGACGTGCACCTTGCCCTGGCGCGTCAATACGGATTTCCGAGCTGGCGCGCGCTGAAGGCTCACGCCGACCGTCTCCAGGCTTTGACGCCGGCGGCCGGCGTTGCGATCGCGGACGACGACGTCGCGACTTTCCTCAGGGATGTCGGCGATGGCCGCATCAGCGACGTGCGGTCGCGCCTCGCCGCGGAACCGCGGATCGTCAATGCGATCGGTGCGCATCCGTATTGGGGTGGCCGCCCGCAGGCGCTTCATGTTTCGATTGAGACCAAGCGGCGCGACATGTTCGATCTCCTGCTGGGCGCCGGCGCGGATGTCGACGGTCGCAACGACGAATATTGCCATTGCTCACCGCTGATGCTGACGTTTTGGTCTGACCAACCTGACATGCGCCAGGTCTTGATGGAACAAGGCGCCCGGATAGGGCTGGTCGAGGCGATGCTTCTCGAGGATGACACCCTGGTGGAGAGCATGCTGAGCGCGGGCGCGCCTGCACTACCCGATTTCGACCCCAACGGAGGCTCGGTGCTCGCCTTTGCACGCACGCCATTCGCCATCGATCGTCTGCTCGAGCTCGGCGTCTCGACGACCCTGAAAGACAGGTGGGGATCAAGCCCGATCGATGCGATCAGCCGGCTCGGCCCCCGCGGCCGTCAACTCGTGCACCACCTGCTGCGACGGGGCTTGCGAGCCGACCCTCAGGAACATGCGCGCCTCGGTGACAAGGAGGCTCTCGCCGCGCTCATTGCGACCGACCCAGAGGTCGCGAGATCCGACGCCGTGTTCATGGGTGCCGTCGATTTCGGCCATTGCGATCTCGTGCAATGGCTGCTCGGACAAGGTGCCGATGTGAATGCGCGGTCGAGCGGGGGATCTGCCACCGCGCTGCACTCGGCGGCATGGAACGGCCATCTTGCAATGGTGAAGCTCCTCATCGCGGCGGGAGCCGATGTCCACGCACGAGATAAAGAGCACGACGGCACGCCCGCTGACTGGGCGGAAGTATCCGTCACGGTCTCCAATAACCCGAAATGCAAGGAGGTCGCGGAGTATCTCTCGCGGTTAGAGCGCCGGGCACCGACGTAACGAAGCGCGGCGGCCTGCTGCGTCGGCTAAGGGTCAAGGGCGGCTGTCGCTGGCAGGCGGATGGCACGGCCGGTCTACCCCCAGCTCCGGAAATACCCGTGCCTTCCGGCACTTACGCTTCGGGCCCGATTCGGTCCTCATAATGCGCGGGCGCAGACGGCCGGTCTTCCTCCGGGATCGGCGTGCGGAGCAGTTGCCCGGCCCATGCGTTATTTCGACCTGGCGGCTAAGATAGTGGGCCCTCCGGGGCGGGGCCGCTAGGCGCGCTTGCTACGCTTCGCCGTCTCGCACTGTTTGTTGCAGCCGGCATCGAGCCGCTTGCAGCGATGTCTTTATGCGGCTCGCCATGGCGTCAACCGCGGAATCCAGCGCGGCACATTAGTCTGAAAGCTCTCGTACTCTGTGCCGAATGTTTGCTTGAGCGTCGGTTCTTCGATCATCACCACCCAGACATGAAAAAAAAGCCAGAGTAGCGCGCCGTACCAGAGGAGACGC